>NZ_JBGEVE010000020.1:0-44037 GCF_048514265.1 Actinomyces sp. SKVG-SVH-4(1)
CAGACGCACCCAACCGGTGTCTCAGATGTCATGACATCCGAAACTCTCAGAAGTCATGAGACAACACAGTACCCTTACCCCTCGATTTCACGCCCTAAGGTACGACCTCGCGCCCACCCCTCAGTCAGGGAACCGGCTCAGTGCACGGCAGTCAGCTCACACCTGCGCGAATCTCATCAAGGAGGCGCGCGGCTGATCCGGTGAAGTAGGTGCTGTGCGTGACTTTAATCGTCTCCAATGATTCAGCTCCGACAAGCACGATGTCCATCTCAGGGCGATCCTGGTACTCGATCTCAGCGGCACGGTACGCAGTAGTTGCGGCCACGGCATCATCTCCGAACGACTCGTGAGACAAGAGCTCGTCTCGCTTACGGTCGTAGATGAGAAGGAACTGCTGGATGGAACCAGTTCTGGCGCTCATATGCTCTCTCCTCCGAACATGGGTCCAACATTCTTACCAAGTCCTGCCAGTTCCTCAGCAATCAGTGCACTGAGACGTTCGAACTGCTGCCGGTCTTCATGAACTGGAATCTCACCGGCATCGAGAGCAATGTACATCTTTGCGGTTACTCTCGCATACTCCTGGACCAAGGATTCTCCGTCCTGTTTATAGTTGGTACCGAAAGCAGCACTCAGCCCTTCGACGCGTTGCGCCCACTGATGCATGCGCTGAGTACGCAGTTGAATCTCAATGAGCCGTTGATC
This sequence comes from Actinomyces sp. SKVG-SVH-4(1), assembly GCF_048514265.1. Classification (NCBI taxonomy): domain Bacteria; kingdom Bacillati; phylum Actinomycetota; class Actinomycetes; order Actinomycetales; family Actinomycetaceae; genus Actinomyces; species Actinomyces sp. SKVG-SVH-4(1). Next base: position 706 of record NZ_JBGEVE010000020.1, read on the forward strand.
CTGCTCAACAACCACGTGCACAGCTCGATAGCCCGATGCTCGCGGCCCGCCCACCTAGTCCGAGGCGCGTCTCACTGCCTCCGCCCAACGCTCACGTACACATGCCTCCAAACGACGCAACTCACTGATTTCGTTCGAAGACAACACCACGCGACAACCACCAATGTCCTGCATTCGTGACAGGTCCAGCTTCGACTCCCTGGAAGTGATCTTCTCCAGGATCGTAGGCATACGTTTGAGACGTTGACTCACTTCACCCTGAATCTGGTGGACGTCCAGAAGAGTTGCTAATTCGCCGCTTGCGGCCTCCAGTGGGCCGGCGAAGGAGGCCCGAAAGGCGCTAACGATGGCAAGCGCCTGCTCCACCTCTTCCTGAGCTGCCTTCCCCTCAGCCTGACGTCGCATCACCGAGCCGGCCTTACGTACCGCACTCTTGGAGAGCATCTTCCCCTCCCCTCCATCCAGCCTGACGTCACTGCTTCTCACGCCTCGTCCTCGTAGCCTCGAGTCTATGCGACGTTAGGACAAGCGAACGAGCCCCTCAGTTTCGCATCATGACAGACCTCAGCGGGGGCTGATGAGGCCGGCCTCGTAGGCGGCGATGACGAGCTGGGCGCGGTCGCGGGCGCCCAGGCGGGCCAGGAGCGCGGTGATGTGGCTGCGGCAAGTGGCCCGGGTGATGCCGAGTTCGACCTCGATCTCACTGTTGGACAGGCCCCGGGCGATGAGCAGGAGGACCTCGCGCTGGCGGGGCGTGAGGGCCTCGACCTCACTGGCCCAGGTGCTACTGGAGATGCCGGTCGACGCCGTGCGCGGCATGCGGGCCACGAGGCGGGCCAGCACCTGGGGGCTGAGCAGCGACTGCCCCTCATGGACGGTGCGCACGGCGTCAACGAGGGACTGGGGGTCAGCGTCCTTGAGGAGGAAGCCGCAGGCGCCGGCGCGCAGGGCGCCCAGGACGTAGTCGTCGATCTCGAACATGGTGAGGATGAGGACGCGCGTGGCCGCGAGCGCCGGGTCGGCGCAGATCCTTCTGGTGGCCTCGATGCCGGTCAGGCCCGGCATCTGGATGTCCATGAGGACGACGTCGGGGCGCAGCTCGGTGGCCAGGGTGACCGCGCGGGCACCGTCCTCGGCCAGGCCGACGACGCTCATGCCGGGCTCGGCCTCGAGCAGGGCGGCCAGGGTGGTGCGCAGGAGGGCCTGGTCCTCGGCGATGAGGATCCGGATGGGGGCGCCGGGAGACCCGCCGGTCTTGTCGGTCTTGTCGGTCGGCGCACTGGTGGGATCCGTCATGGCTTGCCCCTGTCGTTTCTGGGGTCGGTATCCGGTGACTCACTGGCGGGTCTGCGTTCCGGGCCCGTGCTGTCTCCGGAACCCCGGGTGCTGCTGGTGGCCCCGGTCGCGTCGTCGGTGGGAATGGGCAGGATGGCTTCGACGGCGAAGCCGGGAGCGTCGGCGCGGGGGCCTGCGGTCAGGGTTCCGCCGAGCGCGGTCAGGGTCTCGTGAAGTCCGCGCAGTCCTTGCCCGGCCCCGGGGTGAGGCTCCCATCCGGTCGCGGGCCCGTCGTCGACGACGGCGATGCGCAGCCGTCCCGGCTCCCGGCGGAGGGTCACGCGGGCGCGCGTGGGGCCGGCGTGGCGGGCGGTGTTGGCCAGGGCCTCGGCCACGACCCGGGTAGCGGCCTGCGCCGTCGGAGCCGGGAGACCATCGGTCATCGCAGCGGCTTGGGCAGCGCCCGCATCTGCGCCGATGTGCGGCGCATCGGCGTCGAGATCGACGGCCACTCCGGTGCGGCGGGCCTTGCCGATCAGCTCCCGAAGGGCCTCGGCGAGGCTGTTGACGGGGTCGGGGCCGGCTGCCGGTGTGTGTCCCGCCGGGATCGCTGCCAGCGCCCCGGGCGTCGGGGGCATGTTCTCGTCGCGCAGGACGGCGAGCATGCGCCGCAACGCGTCGGTGGCCTCGCGGGAGGCGGTCTCAACGTCGTCGAGTGCGGTTCGCAGCCCGTCGGGGGTGGTCTCGAGGCGCCGGGCCACGGCGCAGCGCACGGTGATGGCTCCGAGGTTGCCGGAGACGGCGTCGTGCAGCTCACGGGCGATGACGAGGCGGTCCTCGGCGACGGCGCGCGCGGCGGTCTCCTGGGTCAGGCGCCGCTCGTGGGCACGCCGGTCGCGCCGCCGCAGCCACAGGGAGGCGGCGACGAGCCCGGCCATGACGAGCAGTACCGTCATCTGGGCACGCCGAGAAGGATCCGGGGAGTAGCCGACCAGGGTGCCCAGGCCAAGAACAATCACGGTCAGCCCGGTGATGGTGCGCCCGAGCGGCGAGTGGCGCGGTGGGACGTCTGGGGCTGGCACGCGGCCAGTCTAGGAAGGCGGCTCGGACGCTTCATCGAACCGGGGTCTGACGGACCTGGGTCTGAGGCGGCGGGACCGCCTCGGCTGGGCGGCCGATGCGCGCTGCCGCTCGGCGCGCTGGAGTTGGCCCATGATCGCTATTGAGAACCTCGTCAAGCGGCACGGGGCGCGGGAGGTGCTTCACGGCGTGAGCCTGGAGGCGCGTCCGGGCCGCGTCACCGGATTCGTGGGGCCGAACGGCGCCGGGAAGTCCTCAACCCTGCGGTGTCTGCTGGGTCTGGACCGGGCCGACGGCGGGCGGGCGCTCATCGGCGGTCGCCCCTACCGCGAGCTGCGTGAGCCGCTGCGCACGGTGGGGGCGGTGCTCGACGGCTCGGGCGCGCACCCCTCGCGCACGGCCCGCGGTCACCTGGGTTGGGTGGCCTCGGGTGCGGGAATCAGTCGGCGTCGGGTGGCTGAGGTGCTCGACGTCGTCGGGCTGAGTGAGGCGGCCGGGCGGCGGGTGCGCACCTTCTCCCTGGGAATGGGGCAGCGCCTGGGGCTGGCGACGGCGCTGCTGGGTGACCCGGAGGTGCTCATCCTCGACGAGCCGGTCAATGGCCTGGACCCGGAGGGGATCCGGTGGATCCGCAGGTTGCTTCGGCAGCGGGCCGATGCCGGGGGCACGGTCATGCTGTCCAGTCATGTTCTGGCCGAGCTGGCTGAGGTGGCCGACGACGTCGTCGTCATCGCCGGCGGGCGGGTGCGGGCGGCTGGGACGCTGGAGGAGGTCGCGGCGGGCTACGCGAACCTTGAGGAGGCGTTCTTCTCACTGACTGCCCCGACCGGGGGCGAGGCCGGCAGCGAGGTCGGCGGTGGGGCCGGTCAGGCCGGCCGGACTGGACGGGCCGACCGGGCAGGCCAGGCCGAGCGCGAGGACGGGGTCCATTCATGAGCGCGGCGACGGCGCTGGTGCGCTCCGTCACGGCGGAGGTGCGCAAGACGGTGGGTCTGCCGGGGGTCTGGCTGGGGGCTGCGTTGGCGATTGTCCTGCCGCTCCTGATCGAGTACTACACGGATCATGACCTGGCGGCGCGGCTGGCGGCGGGCGACCCGGATGCGCCGGCGCGGCTGGGCGACGTCGGCGTCATCGGGCTGTACGTGGGGACGACGGGGATCGTGGTGCTGGCGGTGAGTGTGGTGGTCAGCGAGTACGCGAGTGATCCGCGCATGAGCGGGGCCTCCAGCGCTCCGCGTCAGGTGGCGACGACGATGCTGGTGCTGCCGCGGCGCGGGGCGGCGGTGGCCGCGAAGCTGCTCGTGGTGCTGGGGGCTGCGACGGTGCTGCTGGCGACGGCGTGGGCGGGGACTTTCGCGCTGTGCCGACACCTGCTGGGGTCGAGCGTGCCCTTCGAGCCGGTGCCGTGGTGGATGTTGACGGGGATCCTGACGTGGTGGGTGTTCTCGGCGATGGCGTCGATGGCGCTGGCGATGGTGACGCGCAGCGCGCTGGTGTCGATGACGGTTCTCGTCGCGATGTCGACGATGCTCTCGCCGGGGGTGCTGCTCATCAAGTCCACCGATGCGGCCCGGTTCCTGCCGGACACGGCGGCGGTGCGGCTCATTGCGAATCCGACGACGCTCAACTACGACCGGCTTGTCGAGCTGCTGTCGATCCCGATGGCGGCCGCCGTCTGCGCGGCGTGGGCGGGCGGGTGCGCGGCGGTGTGCTGCTGGGTGTGGATGAGGCGGGACGCATGAGCGGAGCCGGAGCAACCAGCAGGGTGAGGGCTACCGCTGGGATGGCGACCGTCTGGGGGTGGGCGCTGCGCGCGGAGCTGGTGAAGGTGGTGACGCTGCCGGCGATGTGGTGGTCGGCGGCGGTGGCGGGCGCGGCTGCGGTCGCCACGATGATGTCGGTTCTGCGTGACGCGGTGGATGGGCGGGGCCTCGGTTTCGAGGAGGTCGCTCCGGTGTGGGCGCTGGCGGTGCAGATCGGCTTCGTGGCGGCCGGGGTGGCCGCGGCGAGCGCTGAGCACTCCACGGCGCAGGGCATGACGAGTCTGCTGGTGACTCCGGCGCGGGGTCGGCTGGCGGCGGCACGACTCATGGTGCTGGCCGGGACGGGACTGGTGGTGGCGAGCGTCCTGGTCGGGGCGAGTATGGCGGCGTGTCCGGCGATGTCGACGGCGGCGCTGTGGGCCGGCGGAAGGACCGTGGTCTGGTTGACGGCGGTGCTGCTGCTGTCGGCTGGGCTCGGTGCGGCACTGCGCAGCGTCATTGGTGCCTCGACGGCGGCTGTGGTGCTGGTGGTTCTGGCACCGCAGCTGGCCGTGTTCCTGGGCGACGCCGCCCGCTGGTTCCCGGGCCAGGCGGCCCAGATCTGGCTGGCGGCGGACGCATCGCGGGCGGACGTCGCCTCTGCCGGACTCATCATCTTGGCCTGGACGGCTGCTGCTCAGACGGCCAGCATCGTCCGGCTGGTGCGGGCGGATGGGTGAGGATCAGGACGCCACAGGTCGACCCAGCCACCGCCCATCAAATCCGAAGGTGGGGCAGGTGAGGACGCTCCCACCCCTATCCCTTGCCGAGTAGACCCAGATCACTCAGCATCGTTCCCGCGCGATATACTCTCGCAGAGACATTCTGCCATCGCAGGCAGACATCCCAATTTCTCACCTGCTCTTTTCATGAGGAACGCCACCATGGACCGGCAAATTTTTACTCCTTTGGAGGAGTGTGATGCGCACTTGGCCGCCATGCAGTGGTTCGAGGCGAAGCAGATGAGTGGCCACGAACTCTTCACTCACAAAGAGTTAATGGACGGTTTCTCTTGGCATGGCCACCACTTCCGCCTCACTCATCAATCCCAGGGGATTTGGAAGCCACAAGAATTTGAGGCCGCCCTGACATTCAAAACAGCAGCCCCCGATCCCAGAAAAGAAACACCATACGCCGACCGGATTGACGACAGTGGACTACTTCGCTACAAGTTCTCCGACACGAAGAAGTGGGCGAACGACGCGATGAAGGTAGCCGCTCTGCGGAACTATCCCCTCGCCTGGCTCGTGGGAGTGAAGCCGACCCCGTCAACGCTGTTCTATTACGCCCGATTCCCCGCCTACATCGTTGACATCGACGAACGTAATGCGGAGTTCATCATCGCCATTGATGAGACGACACCAGCCACCTCACATCACAAGGATTCTGGCCAGATCGAGAAGAAGTACGTTTCCCGGTGGACGAAGGCGCGTATCCACCAGCACGACTTCAGGGAGCACGTACTCAGTGCCTACCAGATCTCTTGCGCAGTCTGCGATCTTCCGCACGCACAGCTCCTGGAAGCCTCGCACATCATCGCCGACTCCAGGGAATCGGGAGTCCCTGAGGTCAGCAATGGTTTAGCCCTGTGCAGGCTCCACCACACCGCCTACGACCGTCACCTCCTCGGCATCGACGCCGACCGTCGTATCCACGTGGCGACACGAGCAAAACGCATCGAGACCGTCCATCTGCAGACTGGCTTACTGCCATTTGAAGGCCGCTCCCTGACGCACGTGCCTGCCGCCAAACAGATGCGCCCTGATGGCGACCGCCTTGCCGAACACTTCAAAGAGTTCCTCCAGACAGAGGAGCAGACAGTCGGGTAGGCCCCAAAGCTTCCAGCAAGCTACGCACCACTCCAGACAATGGGCTTTCACCACTCGAAGGAGCCCATCATGATCCACTCACGAGACATCACGACTGAAGCCGAGGCGGCGGTGCTTGAACACGCTGATCGCCTCGCCGCCGTCATCGGCAAGCACTGGCACCCCACGGACGACACCGCCCGAGACGACGTCATGCTGCTCGTCGCCGATCTCCTGCGCGCGCACGCCGAGACGGGGATTGAGATGCAAACCTGGAGAGCCGCACTCGACGTCGTCTTGGATCATCTTGCCGCCGAGCCGGAAGGAGCAGATCTGCTCCATCGCCTCGGCCGGCCGACCTGGTTCACCGTCATCGGCACGACCAAGGACGGTCAGAGAGAACCCGTCGCTGTCCTCCCGGGACGCCGCCGCCCGGAGGTAGCCATCGGCGCCTGGAGCACACAGGTTCAGGCACCCACCGCAGCAGACGCCGTCCGAGCAGCGTCACGTGTGGACCGACCTGCCTCCTGAGATGCTTACACTTTCTGAGCCCCCACTCCGTCACACGGAATCGCAGGTCAGCCACCCGACCAGTTGCCTGAGGCGACGTCGGTGAAGTCCTGGCCGTTGCAGGCACTGCTCGCCTGCACGACACACGGAATTCGAGGGCTCCGCAGGCCCCATCTGCCCGTGGTCGATCTCCACTCACATCACGCCACCTCAACTCCCACGATGTGAGCATGCGTCACCTACCGCGAACACAGTCCCCGCCGCTCAAGCCGATGTGCGTCGTTCGCAATGCCAGGACGTTGCGAACGACGCACATGGAGCGTGGGGAGACTCTCGCGCCGCCGCCGCTCTCAACAGCGGACGTGGGCGAGGCCTTACTTGAACTCGCAGGCGACGCCGTCCCCGTCCCGATCCAGCTCTTCACGGTATCCAGGGTCACCCCGGTGCAAGGGGGCCGCACCCGACTCCTTCGCCTTCTTGCAGTTGGGAAAGTAGGTGCTCTCCTGCTTCGGCTCCTCAGCGGGCGCGGGAGCCGCTGCGCCACCGCCGGCCTGGGTCGTGGCCTCTGGTGTCGGCTCGGGCTCCTGCGTCGTAGATGGCGCAGGAGACTCCGACGGCGGGGCCTGCGTCGTCGGAATCGGCGACGGCGTAGGACTCGGGGTCGGGGATGGGGCGGGACTCGGAGTAGGCGACGGGGAGGGAGTCGGAGTGGGTGACGGCGACGGCGAAGCAGTCACCGTCGGAAATGTTGCCGGTGCAGGCGACCCAGCATCGTCAGCCTCGGATGGAACCCCGCACCCGGCCATGCCGGCGCAGGTCGCCATGGCCAAGGCCGCGGACGCCGACCGCACCACCATCTTCTGATGATCCGACATCCGCGCGGCCAGCCGCCGAGCGCCAGTGCGGGGAGACAGCAAGAATCCAGGATGGAATGAAAATACCTTCATGAGAACCTCGATAGGGGGAAACAAATAACAGCACGTTGCGCCACGTCATGCCGCATAGCACTCCACGCGACATGACGGGACACCTACCAACACACCTTGCGTTGAGCACCGACGGCGGCTCGCAGCAGCGAAAGACAGGCCCTACTTCTCGCAGGCGGTACCGTCTTTATCTCCATCCAGGTCTTCCCTGTATCCAGGATCACCTCGATACAAGGGTGCAGCTCCCGCCGCCTTGGCCTCCTTGCAGTTGGCGTAGAACTCCTTCTGAGGCTCGGGTGCCGACTCCGACTTCTTCTGAGACTCCGACTCGGAGTTCGCTCCTGACTCGGAGCCCTCCCCCGAGTCCGAGCCACCGAGCCAGCCACTCCAACCGGACGAGTCCTCCGTCGGCTCCGCAGCAGGCTCCTCACCGGACTCTTCGGCCGGTGCCTCCTCGGAGCCGGCGGAGTCACCACCAGCGGCATCCTGCTGGGACTCGGCCGGAGCAGCGGACGACGCAGCATCACTGCTGGCAGTGGACACGTCGTCGCAGCCGGCGATTCCAACGCCAAGAACCAGGGCGAGGAGCACAGGAGCCGAGGTCCTCAGCAGCCCCCGCCGCCTCGACGTCGAGGAAGACACAGATGAAACAGACGAACGGGAAAATATGGGAGAAATAGGGGGCAACATGGGAGTGTTCACGAAAGCCTCGAGCAACGAGAAGGGATGATAAACGGCTAGCCGAGAGAATTAAAGCACCCCAAGATCAGCGATAACTCACGCCACCACAAAATGCAATCACATTGATACACACATTATTTACTCTCGCTGAGAATAGAAATTGAAGTGAGACCGCTTGGCAATTGTCCCTTATTTTTACTGCTTAGTGAGCAGTCTTCCAACCCCACAACAGCCGGCCACACATGCGCTCAGACAGCTCAGCGAGGCTTAGGAGTCAAACCGAAGTCTGACGAACCAGGGTCTGAGGGGCGCACCGAGGCTCAGCCGCCGGGGCGATGCCACTCGCAGGCCGGCCGCCCCACACTTCCGGCCATGAGCACCTCCCGCACGTCCCTGTCCCAGCAGACGCCAACTGCCTCCGGAGCACCGGATCCTGCGCCGTCGGACTCCGCTCCGAGCCCCGCTCCGGTCTCGGCTCCGACCGCAAGCACCCGACCCGACCGACTGAGCACCGTCGCGCTGGTCATCTTCACAAGCGTCTACGCCTTCTTCTTCCCTCTCCACCTCGGCCACTTTCTCATCCCTGGGGACGCCGGCCCCACAACCGGCCTCGCGCTCTACATCGCTCTCTTCGCCGTCGGTTGCGTCGCCTTCCGCCACCCGCTGGCCCAGGCCGCCCATCAGATAGCGGCCCGCAAGCGGCGGGCCGTCCTCACTCTCATCGTGGGCGGACTCGCCACCTTGGTGATCGAGCTCATCGGCGGCCTGGCCTCCTCAGCCCTGCTCAACCTCGCCGGCCTGTCCGGAGCAACCCTGCAGAATGACGCCAGCGTTGCCGAAGTCATTCAGATGTTCCCGCCAATCATCATCGTCGTCGTACTCGGGATCGTGGGGCCGATTGTGGAGGAGATGTTCTTCCGTCAGCTCCTCATTGGGCTCATCAAGCGCTTCGCACCGACCTGGGTGGCTGTTGTCGTCTCCAGCGTCCTGTTCGGTGCGCTGCACATGCACTCGTTCGCGCTCTCCGAGGTACTGAGCGTCATCCCGCACGCCTTCTTCGGGCTCAGCTGCGGGCTGCTCTACGTCAAGACCGACCGCAACCTGCTCTACCCGGCGAGCATCCACTGCCTCAACAACCTCAGCGCCTTCCTGCCGCTCCTCCTGTACTGAAACGCTCCCCGCCACCCCGCCCGGGCGTTGCGAGGACATAAGCGTTTGCGCCAACACCCTCGCAACACTGGCTCCGGTTGGCTTGCTCTCGACAGCTTCACTGTTGACGGTGCCCGAGGCGCCCCGTCAGCACGGGACACGAGGAGGAGATACAGACCACCACAGTCAGGCCGAGCGCCGGGAGCGGCATTCTCATCCATAACTTCCTGCCTTATTCCCTACAGCGCTCGGCCCGGAGCCTCACCTTCCCATCGAGGAGAACGGCTACTTCTCGAGCAGCAGGACCGTGGCCCTCACAGCGCACCCTCTCCGCCATCGCATGGATCGCCTGCGCGACGGAGACCCGCTGCGAGGCCGCACGTCAGGAGGGTGAGGAGAGCAAGGGCGGGGACAGCAAGACTGCCTTGTCGGGACAACATCCGCCCCGGGGGAGACGGCGCGTGCTTCAATCGGAGCATGGCAGTCGTCTCCCCCGTTCCGGTTCCGGGCCCCGTGCCCGACGAGTCCATCCTGACCGAGTCCGACGCTTCGCTGCTGTTCAGCGGGGCACGCACCGCCTACACCTTCACCGACGAGCCGGTGACCGACGCCCAGCTGCGGGCGATCCATGAGCTGGCCAAGTGGGCGCCGACGGCGGTCAACGCCCAGCCGTTGCGGGTGGTAGCCGTCCGATCGGCGGCAGCCCGGGAACGCCTGCTTCCCTGTCTTCCCCGCGGTAATCGCGAGCAGGCCGCAGGCGCGCCTCTCACCCTCGTCTGCGCAGCCGACCGCTCCTTCACCGGGTCCCTGCCACGGCTGCACCCGCGCGGCGAGCGCTACCAGCGACTGCTGGAGGAGGGTGGGACGGAGATGCGGGCGCGTTGGGCACGCGCCTCAGCGCTGATCCAGACGGCCTACGTCATTCAGGCGATTCGCGCCGTCGGGCTGGCAGCCGGCCCCATGAACGGAGACGACGCCGAGGCGTTGGCGACCGAGTTCTTCGCCGGTCAGGACGTGGAGGTACTGCTGGTCATCAACGTCGGTCACCCAGGGCCAGACGCCTACCAGGAGCGCAACCCGCGCCTGCCCTTCGAGGAGGTCTATCAAGTGCTATGAGCCCAGCGGGTCGATCGCTCCCAGCCCTCGGGACCGGGCGGCGTCGGCCAGGCGGGCGTCGTGGGTCAGAACCGTGACAGGGTGGCGAGGGTCGTCCAGCAGCGTCGCAGTCGCCAGGTGAATGGCATCGAGAGACTTCAACTCACCAGTCAGGGCGCTGGCGCGCTCAATGACATCCGGGCCGATCTCGACGAGCTCCACCCCCGCGATGAACTCATCGACCACGCGGATATCGAAGCGCCCCCCGATGCGCCGCCCGAGCCATCTCCACCGTGAGCAGACAGGAGGAGACCAGCCCCTCGGTGGCATGCGCATCCATGATGAGCCGCGCGGCCTCATCGGCTCCTGGCTGCCCGAGGAGGGAGAGCAGCGCCACCGAAGTATCGAGGTAGATCACCTGTCCTCCTCGCGCTCACCGAGGAGGAACTGCTCCAGGTCGAAACCCTCAGGCACCCCCCACCGCCTGGCGGGCAGCGCCCAGTCGCCTGCGGCCCGACGGACCTTGCCCTCACGGACCATCCGCTCATACCAGGTCTCGTCGTCACGGATCGGGACGATCTGGGCGATCGGGCGGCCACGGTCGGTGACCGTCACAGGCACACCAGTGGACTCGACCTCACGATAGATCCGCCCGGCCTGCTGATTGACCTCCCGCAGTCCCACAGTCCTGATCCCCGAAGAAACCGGCACACCCGCTGCACTCATGACACGAGAATAAGACAAAGGTTCTACATGTACTACTTTGTGGCTGCGGGGGCGGAGGCGGGGTCGAAGGCTCGAGGAGCGACGCCACGCCGGCCCCCCTCTCCACTACGGCCGGAAGATCGAGCTGTCCTCGCTGACGTAGGCGACTGCAAGCCGATGCGTCCAGGCCATCTGGCCGACGATCTTGACCAGCGCGTTCGCATCCGACCAGCCGACACCGACGTAAATGAAGTCCGCGCCGATGGTGTAGTCGGCGACCGGCAGCCCCTTGTCCTCCCGCTCCTCGAGCTCCTCCTCACTCAACGCGTCGGGACCGTTGAACGGAGGGAAGGAGCGGATGAGGTCACGGTAGAAGGCCCTGATCGCCGGGGTAGAGCCCTCGGTGGTGTAGTAGTCGCGCGGCTCCTCCCAACGGGAGACCTGTTCCCACCACTGCGGGAACTCCTCGTCTGAGACCGCCGCCGGCTCGAAGATCAGGAGGTCATAGCTCATGCCCCGAGGCTAGTAGCGCACCCACCGCCCGACCATGGACACCGCTCCCCACCGCAACCTCCGACGGCGGCCCACCGCCTCCGGCTGGGAGGTGGCGGGCCGCCGTCGGATACCGGGACGCAGTGCTCAGAGCACGTAGGGGTCGTTCATCGGGTCGGTCAGGGTGGTCGGGTCATCCACGTTCGTGTCACGGCCGGCCGGGCCGAGGTTCGCGGCCGAGGCCGGGGCGACGGGCGACGTCGGGACGTCGAGCTCGGTGTTGGCGCGGTTGCGCGCGAGCCACAGCTCGTAGGAGTCGGCGGTAGCGCCGTCGAGGTCCACGCTGTCGATGTCGATGCCCAGAGCCTGGGCCACGCCACGGCCGTAGTCGGGGTCCGCGTGGTAGCAGTTGAAGATGTGGCGGTGCTTGATCTGCAGGGTCGAGTCCCCCATGGCGCGGGCGGTGTTCTCGCACAGGACGAGCTGCTGCTCGGGCGTCATGGCGCGCCAGAGCATGCCGGGCTGGGTGTAGTAGTTGTGGTCGTCCTCGCGGAAGTCGTACATGGCGACGTCGCCTCCGGCCTGGACGGGCTCGGAGAGCTCGCGCGAGTCCTGCCAGTTGCCGTAGGAGTTGGGCTCGTAGGCATTCTCAGACCCGGCGTTGCCGTCCACCCGCATGGCGCCGTCGCGGTGGAAGCCGTGGGGGCAGGCGACGCCGCGCGGGGAGTTGACCGGAATCTGGTGGTGGTTGACGCCGAGGCGGTAGCGCTGGGCGTCACCGTAGGAGAAGAGGCGGGCCTGGAGCATCCTGTCCGGCGAGTAGCCGATACCGGGCACGATGTTCTGGGGCGTGAAGCCGGCCTGCTCGACGTCCTGGAAGTAGTTGTCGGGGTTCCTGTTGAGCTCGAGGACACCGACCTCCTGGAAGGGGAAGTCCGCCTTGGGCCACATCTTCGTCAGGTCGAAGGGGTTGAAGTCGGTCAGGGCCTCGGCCTGCTCAACGGTCATGGTCTGGACGTACATGGTCCAGCGGGGGTACTGGCCCTTCTCGATGGACTCGTACAGGTCGCGCTGGTTGGACTCGCGGTCCTCGGCGATGACGGCGGCGGCCTCCTGGTCCGTGAGGTTGGCGAGACCCTGCTGGGAGCGGAAGTGGAACTTCACCCAGGTGCGCACGCCCTCAGCGTTGATGAAGGAGTAGGCGTGCGAGGAGAAGCCGTGCATGTAGCGGTAGGACAGCGGGATGCCGCGGTCGGACATCGTGATGGTCACCTGGAGGAGCGACTCGGGCAGGCTGGTCCAGAAGTCCCAGTTGGTGTTGGGGCTGCGCAGGTTGGTGCGGGGGTCGCGCTTGACGGCGTGGTTGAGGTCGATGAACTTCTTGCCGTCACGGAAGAAGAAGACGGGGGTGTTGTTGCCGACGACGTCCCAGTTGCCCTCGGAGGTGAAGAACCGCATGGCGAAGCCGCGGATATCGCGCTCGGCGTCGGCGGCCCCGCGCTCGCCGGCGACGGTGGAGAAGCGCATGAAGAGCTCGCACTGGTTGCCCTCGGCGGAGAAGATCGCGGCACGGGTGAGCTCGGGGATGGCGCGGGTGACGGTGAAGGTGCCCCAGGCACCCGAGCCCTTGGCGTGCATGCGGCGCTCGGGGATGACCTCGCGGTTGAAGTGAGCGTGCTTCTCCAGCAGCCAGGCGTCCTGGAGGGCGACGGGACCGCGGGGCCCAGCGGTCATGGAGTCCTGGTTGTTGTAGACGGGCGAGCCGTTGGCCATCGTCATACGGCCCTGGCCGACGGCGTTGTTGCGGCTGGGCAGGTGCTCGCCGAGGCCGGCGCGGGACATGGGGCAGCCGGCGGGAGCACCGTCCTGAGGGGTCTCGGGCAGGTTGGTGTCATTCATGAGTATCTCCTTACTCGGCCAGCGGGCCGGTGTGTCACAAGGCGCGAGGTGCGCCTGAGCCGGTCGAGGCGCCGTGGGTACCGCTGACCGCTGTCAGCCGCGACGACGAGATGACCGCCCGTCAGCAACCATAGCCGAACAATAAGGAAATGTCTCAGTAGTTGCCCCACTGAATGGGATCACTAATGTGTAGGCGGGTGTCGGCCGCCGTGCAAGCTCGCTGGCGGTCACCACCAGCACATCGGTGGCTGACCAGCTGACACCGACCATGGACACCGTCCTCCACGGCAGCCTCTCTACGCCGGGCGGTAGGTGAAGCGGTCCCAGCCCAGGGCCTCGATGCGCTCGGCCATGCGCTCGCACGCCCCGTCCCAACCGGGTGCCACGACGTCGAACTCGCCGCTCGTCCCCTCCGAGCGGGCCTGCTGGAGGGCGTAGACCCGAGCCCCCGCCGCGTGCACCCGCCGGGCCACCTCCACGGCGTCGTCGGCCGTCACGTCCCCGGGCACCACGGTGGTGCGCACCTCGAAGTCGGGCCCGCCGCGGCCGGCCGCCTCGACGAGCACCTCCAGGCTCTCCCAGGCCCTCGCGGCCGCGCCCTCCCGGCCGACCACCTGCCCGTAGTGCTCGGGCAGCGCCTTGATATCCAGCCCCACCCAGCTAACCAGCCCGGCCTCGATCATGTCCCGCAGCCGCCGCGGGTAGGGCCCGGCCGTGTGCAGCCCCACCTGGAAGCCCATGTCGATGACCTCCCGGGCGGCGTCGGCCAGGGCGTCCTGGCGCAGGGCCTCACCCCCGGTGAGGACGACGCCGTCGAGCAGCCCGCGCCGGCGGCGCAGCAGGGCGCGCACCTCCTCCCACGCCACCTGGCCGGGCGTGCGGGCCGGGATGAGGTCCCGGTTGTGGCAGTAGAAGCAGTTCCAGGGGCAGCCCTGCAGGAAGACGGTCGCGGTCAGGTGGTCGGGCCAGTCGACCGTGCTCATGGGGACGAGCCCGGCGATCACCAAAGCATCAGCAGGGCAGGACAACCGGAATCACGTCTCCTCAGCCTCAAGCGTCGAGGCCGAGCGCCGCCGTGATCTCATCAAGACGGCGCGTCTTGATCTCACCGCGCCGCACCGCCTCTGCTTCCGCCTTCAGCGCGTACGCGTACTCCAAGTCATCGATGTAGGACTCGACGGCCTCACGCACGTAGAAGGTTGCCGAACGACCAGTCTGGCTCCCGAGGTCATCGAGCCGACGCTTGAGATCCTCTGGCAGCCGTACGCTCAGAACTGCAGTAGACATGTTGACAGCATAAGTGCCAGCCACAGGCTTCCTGACACTGCGATCAAGTCGCTTCACGGCCTTCTCGGCACGAGGAGTGAACTCAACGATCCAGTCCGTCACCTACCCCTCCTTCTCCGTTGCGGGTCCTCTCAGGCGCTGACCGCGCTCAGGCGCGAGACGGCCGGGCCATGGCCGCCGGCGGCGACCTCCGTGAACATCTGCCGCTCGGCGTACTCGCCCTTCTTGCCGATGTTGAAGGAGCGCACCGGCCGGAAGTAGCCCATGACGCGGGTCCACACCTCGCACTCGACCGGCTCGGCCTCGGGATGGAGCTCGGCGCACTTGTCGCAGGTGAGGTGCTCACCCACGAGGTAGCCGTGGACGGGGCAGATGGAGAAGGTCGGCGTGATGGTGATGTAGGGCGTGCGGAAGGCGGTCAGGGAGCGGCGCACCAGCTCCTTGCAGGCGGCGGCCGAGGAGATGCGCTCGTTCATGTACAGGTGCAGGACGGTGCCGCCGGTGTACTTGGTCTGGAGCTCCTCCTGCATCTCCTGGGCCTCGAAGGGGTCGTCGGTGTAGCCCACGGGGATCTGGGAGGAGTTCGTGTAGTAGGGGTTAGACTCCGTTCCAGCCTGGAGGATGCCGGGGTAGCGCTTGCGGTCCTCCTTGGCGAAGCGGTAGGTGGTGCCCTCGGCCGGGGTGGCCTCGAGGTTGTAGAGATGGCCGGTGGCCTCCTGGAACTCGACCATCTTGTCCCGCACGTGGTCCAGGAGGCGCACGCACATGGCGTGGCCGCGCGGGTCGGTCAGGTCGTAGGCGTCGTGGGTGAAGTTGCGGACCATCTCGTTCATGCCGTTGACGCCCAGGGTGGAGAAGTGGTTGTCCAGGGTGCCCAGGTACCGCTTGGTGAAGGGGAACAGGCCGGCGTCGATGTGGTGCTGGATGACGGTGCGCTTGAGCTCGAGGGTGTCGCGGCCGATCTCGAGCAGCTCGTCGAGCCGGGCGGTCAAGGCGGCCTCGTCGTCGGCGTAGAGGTAGCCGAGGCGGGCCATGTTGATGGTGACGACGCCGACGGACCCGGTCTGCTCGGCCGAGCCGAACAGGCCGTTGCCGCGCTTGAGCAGCTCGCGCAGGTCCAGCTGGAGACGGCAGCACATGGAGCGGATCATGCCGGGGTCGAGCTCGGAGTTGATGAAGTTCTGGAAGTAGGGCAGGCCGTACTTCGCGGTCATGGTGAACAGCAGCTCGGTGTTGGGGGCGTCCCAGTCGAAGTCGCGGGTGATGTTGTAGGTGGGGATGGGGAAGGTGAAGACGCGGCCCTCGGCGTCGCCCTCGGTCATGACCTCCATGAAGGCGCGGTTGATGAGGTCCATCTCCGCCTGGAGGTCGCCGTAGGCGAAGTCGCAGACCTCGTCGCCGATGAGGGGGTGCTCGTCCGCGAGGTCCGCGGGGCAGGTCCAGTCGAAGGTGAGGTTGGTGAAGGGGGTTTGGGTACCCCAGCGCGAGGGGACGTTGAGGTTGAAGATGAGCTCCTGCATGCACTGCTTGACCTGGGCGTAGGTCATATCGTCCAGGCAGACGAAGGGAGCCATGTAGGTGTCGAAGGAGGAGAAGGCCTGGGCGCCGGCCCACTCGTTCTGCAGGGTCCCCAGGAAGTTGACGATCTGCCCGACCGCCGAGGAGAAGTGCTTGGCGGGGCCGGCGGCGATGGCGCCGGGGACGCCGTTGAAGCCCTGCTGGAGGAGGTCCTTGAGGGACCAGCCGGCGCAGTAGCCGGCGAACATGTCCAGGTCATGGATGTGGAGGTCCGCGTTGCGGTGGGCCTGGCCGGCGACGGCCGGGTAGACCTGGCTGAGCCAGTAGTTGGCGACGACCTTGCCGGAGGTGTTGAGCATCATCCCGCCCAGCGAGTAGCCCTGGTTGGCGTTGGCGTTGACGCGCCAGTCGGAGCGGTCCAGGTACTCGGTGATGGTGGCGATGGCGTCCACGCTGGGGCGCTCGCCGTGGGCGACGGCGGAGTCGGCCGAGCCGGGGGCCACGAGGCGCGGGTCGGTGGCGGGGGTGGCGGCCGGCGGCTGCGCCGAGCCGTCAGCTGCGGGGGCGGTGGAGGCAAGGTTCTTCTCGAGCACGGGTCTCTCCGATGGTCCTTCTCGTTCCTGTTCGCGGCCCTGCCGAGCATGGATGGGGCCGATCCTTCCGGGTGCCGTCAGCGGCTGCGCGCTGCCTGCGGGGAGCGGGGCGGTCGGCGGCACCGGTGCCGACCATACTCCCAAATCACATCGATGAGACACATCATCTTGTGTCTAAATTGTATCTCAACCACAACATCTTGCG
Source organism: Actinomyces sp. SKVG-SVH-4(1) (assembly GCF_048514265.1). Lineage (NCBI taxonomy): Bacteria > Bacillati > Actinomycetota > Actinomycetes > Actinomycetales > Actinomycetaceae > Actinomyces > Actinomyces sp. SKVG-SVH-4(1). The sequence continues at coordinate 17,731 of NZ_JBGEVE010000020.1, forward strand.
ATAGAGACATGGACTTTCGTCCCGATAGGTTACGCCTTCCCGCACGATCTCGCGGATGCCGTCGAAGCTGGAACGCGAGCCGGCAGGACCACCCGGAGAGCGCACATGAGGTCCAGATCACTCCTGCCCGGCGTGTTGGGGCGAGGTCGGAAGCACACCCCTCATCCCCGCGCGCAATCATTCACCACAGGCCCCACGCGCCCCACGCGCCCCGGCATCATTGCCGCCGACCTCCTGTCATCCCCGGCGAAGTGGCATCACCGGAACCGTGGAAGCCCTCTTGAGGGAGGTTCGTGCCCAAATCGGATACAAAGGAGTCCAACCACTTTTCACCGCGCCACACGAACCGCGGAATCATGCGGTTCTATCAGACGCACTCAGTACTCGTTGCCGCCTTTGTATCCGATTTGGACACTCCCCACCTCTCCAAGACCCTCAGCACGTCCGGAACGACCTGATGTGCATAGACATCCTTCCTCGTAAAGCGCAGCGGCAGGAAGCCGCGGGAGACGAGCCGGCGGTCGCGCCAGCGGTCGAGGCCGAACTGGTACTCGTCGCAGTGGTAGGTGTAGCCGTCGAGCTCGACGACCACCCAGTCCTCGATCACCAGGTCCACCTCGCCGACTCCCTCGATCTCCACTCCGTCATCAAAGCCCAGGCCCGCAGCCTCAAGGTCCATTCGCACCAGCGTCTCCAACGGGGAACGGGCCCGGTCGCTGGCGCGATCGAGTCGAGCAAGCGCCCGAGCCGAGCCGGGGCCGCGAAGCAGATTGCGAATCTGCTCGGCAGTAACGCGCTCGTCGTGGAGTGCTGCGTCAAGAGCGATGAGTGGGGAGTCGTCTTGGACGTGGCAGCGCAGGAAACGAGCCAGCGCCTCAGGGAGTGGCTGAACCGGATAAGAGGTTGGCGATATACGAGTCCGGTACCGGTCTGCATGGAGCACCTCCCGCCCGGCGGTCGAGAATCGCCTGCCGGGCGCAACCACAAGATGAACCTGCTCGGTCCCTTGGGCCACGGGCAGCCCGTAGTAGCGCATAGCGGCCTGGCAGGTGAGGAGCCCTCCATGAATGCGCGCCAGCACAACCGCACGCTCAGCACCCGGGATACCGACAACCCCATGCTCATAGGCGATGAGCTCACCGGTTCTCACCAGCGAGGCGACATGACGGCGCTGGGTGCGGGACAGGTCAAGGTCCCGAACGCGCACCGCTCCGTAGCAGCCACGAACAACGGCGAGCAGGTCTGTGCCCAAGGTGCTCATGGAGCCCATTGCCGCCCGGCTGCGGAGTGGGTGCAACCCGGCCGCCGACGCCCTGTGGACAACTGGCGCATCCGTCAGCCTGTGGCCTCCAGGACCCATCGAAGTGTCACCGATGTCCTGACACAGAACTGTCACCCATGTCCCGAGACACAACAACCAGAGACTTCACGCCCCAGTAGCCAAGTCATGGTGTCCAAATCGGACACAAAGGAGCCCAACAACGTTTCACCCAGCGATACGAACCGCGGAATCATGCGGTTCTGTCAGAAGCGCTCAGTACTCGTTGCCGCCTTTGTATCCGATTTGGACACTCCCCACCGCTCCAAGGCCCTCTGCACGCCCGGAACCACACGGGAGGCCGTTCGCCGGCATCACCGTTACCCGCGCTCACCCAGATCCGGACGGGACACCCCACCTCACCCCGCCACCCCGTCCTTCTCGTGGACCGTCACGGTGTTGTCGGGCTGGCCCGACATCGACCGACCAGGTGGCTGGATCGTGTGGACGATCACGCTACGACAGCCTGGTCCCATGAGCACGGATACCTCTGCCTTCCACCGTTCCCGACCTCCGTCGCAGCAGGTCAGACCCACATCTCCCATCCAGTCTCGGGGCCCTGGGCGCATGTGCCCACCTGGATCCTGGCGGCGGCATCGCTGCCCGGCCTGTACGGGATCGTCCGGGGCATCACGCTGTGGCCGGATTTGCCCGCCCTGCCGCGTCTCCGGGCCTGGCTCGGCTGGACGCAGGTGGCGCTGACTGTCGCCTTCGTCGCCGTCTGCCTGGTCGTCGCCTGGCCCAAGGCCTGAGCCGGCCACGCCTGGCACCGCGTTCGTACCCCACGCCGCATCCCGGGGCCCTGTCCTCACCACCGGCGAGCTGAAGGCGTGAAGGCGACGCTGCCCCTCCCCTCATTCACCACCGATTCACGTCCGGAAAGCTGACACCATGACTGATCGCCGTTTCTCCGCGCCCGGTCTCACCCGGCACCTGCTGGCCCCGATCGCCGCCCTGCTGGGTCTGGTGGCGGGCCTGAGCGTCCTCATCCTGCCCTCCCCCGCACCGACCACCGCCGACCCGACCACGTTCTCCGCCGAGCGCGCCATGGCCGCCATCAACCGCCTCGCCGACGAGCCCCACAGTGTCCTGCGCCGCGGGGCGCACGGCCGGGCGCGCGACGACGTCATCGGCATGTTCACCGACCTCGACTACACCCCCACCGTGCACTCCGACCCGATGTTCGATCTCAGCGACCCGGCGGACAAGAGGATTTTCGATGACTTGTCCGCCGAGCAGCAGGCGACGCTCAAGGACGCGAAAGCCGACACGATCGTCGTCGACGTGCCGGGGAAGTCCGAGCACACCATGGCGCTCATGGCCCACTACGACTCGGCCACGGTCGAGGCGGACGAGAGCGGCCATCAGCACATCACCGACGGCACCTCTCTCGGGGCAGCCGACGATGGCTACGGCGTGGCCGCCATCGTCGAGACGCTTCGGGCCCTCAAGGCCGAGGGGCGCCAGCCGGAGAACTCGCTGAAGATCGTCATCACCGACGGCGAGGAGATCGGCCTCATCGGCGCCCGCAACGAGATGCGCCACCACCGCGCCGACTACGAGAGCGTCGACCTGGTCCTCAACCTCGAGGCGCGCGGCACAAGCGGCCCGGCACTCATGTTCGAGACCTCCCCGAACAACAGGGCCGTCGCCGGCTACTTCCTCAGCCACGTGAAGCAGCCCGTGGCCGGCTCGCTCCTCCCCTCGCTGTACGCGCGCATGCCCAACACCACTGACATGGCGGCGTTCATCCCCAAGGGTTTCACGGTGCTCAACATCGCGGCGATTGGGGCGGCCGAGCACTACCACCACCCCACCGACGCCCCGCGCTACGTCGACCACTCGACCCTCCAGCACTACGGCGACCAGGTCCTGGACCTCGCGCGGGCCTGGGCCTTCGACGGGCAGGCCCCCACGCTCACGGCCGACGGCGACCTTCACTTCTTCCAGCTGTGGCGGGGGCTGACGGTGCGCTACCCGGCGGCGGTCGGGACGGGGCTGGGGTGCCTGGCCGTCATCGCCGCGCTCGGCGTCGTTGCGGTGCGGGCACGGTCGCTGCGCTGGAAGCGGGTCCTGGGGAGCGTCTGGGGTCTGACGTGGCGGGCCGCGTACGCCTCTGCCGCCGCGGGGCTGGTGCAGCGCGGGGCCATGGCGATGAAGTGGGCGCCGGAGAGCGGGCTCGGGCCGAACCCGCTGCTGGTGTGGATGTTCGCCGGCGGGGCCCTGATCGGGGCCGGGCTCACGGTGCACTTCGTGGTGCGGCGGTGGAAGGAGGGGCTCGGTCAGGAGACCCTCGCCGCGGTGCTGCTCCTGCTGGCGGCGGCCTGCGTGCCGCTCATGGTGCTGTTGCCCGGCGCTGCCTACGTCCTGGTCCTTCCCACGCTCGCCCTGGCGCTGACCGCGCTGGCGCCGAGGCGGGTGCGGCCGGTGGTCGGGGCGCTGGCGGCCTTCATCATCGTAGTGATCCTTGGCCCCGCGGTCCTGCTCATCCACGAGATGCTCAGCCTGGGCGCGGTGTGGGTGACCGTGTTCTTCGCGATCGTGCCGGTGGCGCCGCTGGCGCTTGTGCTCCTGCAGGCCGGTTCCCGGCGCACCCGGAGCCCCATTTCGTGGACCAGCAGCAGTTCTGACGGCGTTCCCGACGGCGCTGCCACGGCAGGTCGGGCTGCCGCAACGGCGTAGGGAGGCGCGCAGGAAGGAGTAGCTGCGAGCATGGCTTCGGGGCCTCGGGACCACTCCTGGTAAGTGGCACCGAGGCCCCGGCCTGTTGAGCGGGGTGGATCAAGGTCCCGGTCGGGTGTGACGCGGCTGGTGCACGAGTCTCTTTTCGAGGTTTTCCACAGGGTGTCCTCGGGGTCTGGTTTGGGGGCGTTGGGGCAGGTAATGTCAATGCACCGTCTGGACGGGCAGTGTCGCCCGGCCGGGCGGGGTATGGAGTTGTTTCGGTGGCGAGGAGGCTTCCGTGATGAATGCGTCCCTACGATCCGCTGCGCCCGTGGGTATGCGGCGTCCTGCATCCGGCCATGGCCGGGTCACCGTGTTGGATCGCCACCCTGCCGCGCACAGCCATCGCAGGGGTGTGGCCGGTCTGGTGGCGGTGTGTGTGCTGGCGCTGGGGGTGGCGGCCTGCTCGGTGAGGGACGCCAAGGCTGAGGCCAGCGCGAGTGCCAGTGCCAGCGCGTCGGCTGCTGTTGCTCGGGCTGAGAAGGGCATCGCTGACGCCAACGCCTCAGCGACCGCCTCCCGAGAGGCCGCCCTGACTCCTGAGCTGCGAGCCAAGCGAGATGCCGCCCTGGCCGAACCCGCCCCGGCCAAGCCCCCGCAGATGAATGACCAGACACGCGAGGGGGCAGCCATGACGGCCTGGTACTTCCTCGAGCTGTACCGCTACGCCTACATGACCGGCAACACCACCGAGCTAGCAAAGATGAGCGACGACCGCTGCCAGTTCTGCAAATCCGTTATCGATCGAGCCACCAAGCTCCACGAGGACGGCGGCTGGACCGATAAGTGGGACCAAGAAATCACGAACTACACATACTACGAGAAAATCGAAGGATACGACTATAACGAACTAGATGTCACCGCCAATCAGGGAAAGGTAGTGTCACACCCAGGTGGAGGGAAAGATCCGACAATTTCCGACCCCAAAGATAACCAAGTCCTGGACTTCGCAATCCGATACAACGGAATTCGCTGGATGATCGGCGGAGTCAAGGTGTTGGAACAATGAAATTCCGCGACCATTTCACCATTACTCTATTGCTATGCGCGGGAGCGCTGTCTCCAAGTGCCGTGAGTGCACCAGGTTCCTCTCAGGACTCTGGAACAGCCGTAAGCTGGGGAGCGGAGTCCGGCGACAATCATGTCGTCACTCATGGAGAACGTCGTGAAACTGTGACTCCACCTCAGCCAGCAGAGCAGCCTGAGCCTTCCAGCCCGCCTGGAACGACGGTGCAGTACTCAGACAGTCAAACCAAATTAGCGATACCTCACGGCAACTGCAAATCTTATCAAGATGAGAACAAGAAAATGCGGGCTGCATGCAATTTGGCTCCAGATCCTGAGCCCTCCGAGCCATCAGCAGAGCCGACCGTCATTACGCTGACCACCCGCCAGGCCGCCACGCTGATCGCCTCGGGCTCGGGTATCACGCGTCAGCCCCCGGGCCCCAAGGTCATCATCTCCAAGGCCTTCATCGTCTACACCAACCCCGCCGTGCGCTACCAGACCACCACCATCCTGGGCACCCCCATCGAGGTGGAGTTCACCCCCACCTCCTACACCTGGGGCTGGGGAGACGGCACCACCACAACCACCACCGACCCAGGCGCCCCCTACCCCCACCAGACCGTGACCCACCACTACCAGCACACCGCCACCGGAATCACCACCACCCTGACCACGACCTGGACCACCCGTTTCCGCCCCCAAGGCGACACCCAGTGGCGGCCCATCGAGGGCACCATCACCACCACCGAGACCTCCACCCCCTACGACCTCGTCCGCGTCATCACCTACCTCACCGACGACGCAGAAGAAGCCCAAGGCCACTAACCCCCAGCACCCAGCACACGCGGCCGCACCTCAGACCACCAGCTCGGCCGGCGAACGGTGTCACAATCGTCGACTTTTAAGAACACGCTTGGTCGATGACCGTCGAGCCCTGACACGTATGCACAGGTCAGAGCCCCACAGACCCGGACACGCCAACCAATGGGCGCCCCAAAAGTCGCCAACCGTGACACCAAGACCTCACCACCCACCACCGAGACCCCACTCAACCCACGGCACCTAAGCCCCAGAGCCGGCACACGCGGCCGGAGAGCAGGCCGCTGGCTCGCTCGGCGAATGGTGTCACTGTGGGCGACTTTTAGGGACGAGCCAGACTCATGGACATCACGCCCCGGTGCATATGCGCAGGTCAGAGCCATACAGGCCCAGGCGCGCCAACCGATGGACAGCCTAAAAGTCGCCATCCGTGACACCAAGACCCCACAACCCACCGCCGAGGCCCCACAGACGCCTTCATCCACCGGTGGTGCACACTGTGCCCCATGGCAGACGGGACCGCACGCGACCTCACCGGGCTCCTGGAGTCCATCGGCGGACGCGACGGCCGGCTCGTCCACCTCCAGCGCACCCCGGCCCGCCCCGGCCACCACGCCGACTGGCCCGACTGGGCGGACCCCGACCTCGTGGCCGCCTACCGCCGCCTGGGCGTCGAGCGCCCCTGGACGCACCAGGTCGCCGCCGCGCACTCCGCCCACGCCGGCCGCCACACGGTCCTGGCGACCGGCACCGGCTCGGGCAAGTCCCTGGCGGCCTGGCTGCCGGCGCTCTCCGACGTCCTGACCGCCCAGTCCCCCGGCGCCGACTCGCGCATCTCCGCCCACACCCGGCGCCCCACCACCCTGTACCTCTCTCCCACCAAGGCGCTCGCCGCCGACCAGGCCGCCGCCCTGGCCCGGCTCGTCGGCGAGCTCGAGGCCGTCCAGCGCGAGGCCGGCACGCCCGCGGGCTCCCTGCGCACGGTCCGCGCCGGCACCTGCGACGGCGACACTCCCCTGCCTGAGCGCGACTGGGTGCGCGCCCACGCCGACGTCGTCCTGACTAACCCCGACTTCCTCCACTTCTCCCTGCTGCCGGGCCACGAGCGTTGGAGCCGCCTCCTGCGGGGCCTGCGCTACATCGTCATCGACGAGTGCCACGCCTACCGCGGGATCCTAGGCGCGCACGTCGCCCTCGTGCTGCGCCGCCTCCTGCGACTCGTGGCGCGCCTGCGCCCGCGCGGCCCGCAGCCGGTCGTCCTGTGCGCCTCGGCGACGGCGGCCGAGCCGGCCCTCACCGCGGCCCGCCTCATCGGCGTCGAGCCCGACGACGTCGTGGCCGTCACCGACGACGCCGCACCCGCCGGGGAGCGCACCCTGGCCCTGTGGCAGCCGGCCCTGCGCGACCCCTGGGTGCTGCCGGCCCCCGGCGACGGCGGTCCGGCCCCCGCGGACTCCCCGAGCCCCGATGCACCCCAGCCCACACACGCCACAGCCGACGGAGAAAGCCTCCCCACCCCCAACGTCACGCCGCCCCCGCAGCAGGTCACGGGAACAGAGACCCCGCCGAGGACCGGCACCGACGCCATCGCCTCCGCCGCCCACCGCCGGCCTCCAGTCACGAGCGGCGCTACCCCGCCCGGCAGCGCCGAACCGGACTCGGGCGACCCTGGCGAGGACCCCTCGGCGCGGCGCAGCGCCGTCGTCGAGGCCGCCGAGCTGCTCGTGGATCTGCTGAGCGTGGGCGCCCGGGCGCTGGTGTTCGTGCGCTCGCGTCGCTCGGCGGAGGTCGTGGCCGAGCGGGCCCGCCACACGCTGGGGCTCTCGCTGCCCGAGCTCGTCGGCACGGTGTCGGCCTACCGCGGCGGTTACCTGCCCGAGGAGCGTCGGGCCCTGGAGGCCGACCTGCGTTCGGGCCGGCTGCGCGCCCTGGCCACCACCAATGCCCTGGAGCTGGGCATCGACGTCACCGGACTGGACGCGGTCCTCATCGCCGGCTGGCCGGGCACGCGCGTCTCGCTAGGGCAGCAGGCGGGCCGGGCCGGACGCGCCGGCACCCGCGGCCTGGCCGTCCTCATCGCCTCCGACAACCCGCTGGACGCCTACCTGGTGCACCACCCCGAGGCGGTCTTCGCCGCCCCCGAGGCCACGGTCTTCGACCCGGCCAACCCCTACGTGCTCGCACCCCACCTGTGCGCCGCCGCCTCCGAGGCGCCCTTGCGGGCCTCGGACCTGGCCCTGTTCGGCCTGCCCGACGACGCCCTGCTGCGCGAGCTGGAGGGTCGGGGCGCACTGCGGCGTCGGCCCACGGGCTGGTTCTGGAACGTCAACCTGCCCGGGCGGCCCCAGGACCTGACCTCCCTGCGCGGCGACGGCCCGCCCGAGGTGCCGGTGGTGGAGGCCGACACGGGCGTCGTGATCGGCACGGTGGACGGCGCGGCCGCCGACTCCACCGTCCACGAGGGCGCGGTCTACGTCCACCAGGGGCGCGTCTACGTGGTCGAGGAGCTGGCCGACGACGTCGCCCTCGTGCGGCAGAAGGCGGCGGTCGGCTACCGCACGCGGGCCAGGTCGCGCTCGAGCGTGCGCATCATCGCCGAGCGCGAGCAGCAGGTCTGGGGCCGGCCGGGTCAGACGACGCCGGAGGACTGCCGTGAGTCGTCGGCGCACGAGCCGGAAGAGCCGGCCGGTCCCGGCGACGGTTCCAGCGGCAGTTCCGTTCCGGCCAGTACCGGCCCCGGTCCGGCCGGCAGCGGGCGGGCCGGCTCATCCCCCGGCGACGCCCCCGAGCCCACGGGCACGTCCGCCATCACCTGGTCCTTCGGCTCGGTGGAGGTCACCAGTCAGGTGACCGGCTACCAGCGGATGGCGCTGCCCGGCGGGGAGGTCGTCTCCCAGCACGCCCTGGAGATGGACGAGCACGTGCTGCCCACCGCCGCCGTGTGGTGGACGATCCCGCAGGAGGTCTGCGAGGCGGCGGGCCTGGAACCCACCGACCTTCCCGGGGCCCTGCACGCGGCCGAGCACGCGAGCATCGGGATGCTGCCGTTGCTGGCCACCTGCGATCGCTGGGACATCGGCGGGCTGTCAACCGCAGCGCACCCGCAGACGGGGGCGCCCACGGTCTTCGTCCACGACGGGCACGCCGGCGGCGCGGGCTTCGCCGAGCGCGGCTACCGGGCCGGGCGCGACTGGCTGGAGGCGACGCTGGCCGTCATCGAGGGCTGCGGCTGCGCGAGCGGCTGCCCCTCCTGCGTGCAGTCGCCCAAGTGCGGCAACAACAACGAGCCCCTGGACAAGGCCGGGGCCACCGTCCTGCTGCGGCTCCTACTCGAGGCGGCGCCCCAGACCCCCTCGACCACCGACCCCGCTCACCGAGACCTGTCCAGAACGGACGACTCGGACGCCCCTCGACCCCAGTGACCAGAGGCAACTGAGCTCCGACCTGCTGCTCTGCGAGTCACACCTCGCAGAAGCGGTGGCAACGTCGTCCGACACGGTCAATCCAGCCGCCGGACCTGACGCGACGTGAGCCCGCCCCCTACGCGGGCATGACCAAAATTTATAAGACGCTCTCCCTCATATTCATGAGATGCTCGCCCTCACGCACCGTGAGGCTGATACGTTGCCAGCATGCTCCTTCGATTGCTGCGCACGCACCTGCGCCCCTATACCGGGTTGCTGGTGTGCGTCCTGGTGCTTCAGTTCGCACAGGTGATGGCCTCCCTGTACCTCCCCACCCTCAACGCCGACATCATCGACAAGGGTGTGGCCACCGGGGACACCGGATATATCTGGTGGATGGGCGCATTCATGCTGGGGGTGAGCCTGGCCCAGGGCGTGTGTTCGGTCGCGGCGACCTACCTCGCTGCGCGCGCGGCGATGAGCATGGGCCGGGACCTGCGCGGCGAGGTCTTCGACCGGGTCAGCGGCTTCTCCGAGCGGGAGATCTCCGCCTTTGGGGCTGGCTCGCTCATCACCCGCAATACCAACGACGTCCAGCAGGTCCAGATGTTGGTGATGATGAGTGCCACGATGCTGGTGACGGCGCCGGTCATGGCGGTGGGCGGCATCGTCATGGCGGTCACGCGCGCCCCGGGTCTGTCGTGGCTGATCGGGGTGTCGGTGCCGGTCCTGCTGGTCGCGGTGGGGCTCATCGTGGGCAGGATGCTGCCCTTGTTCCGCTCCTACCAGGACAAGCTCGACGCCATCAACCGGGTGATGCGCGAGCAGCTCACCGGCATCCGGGTGATCCGCGCCTTCGTGCGCGAGGAGGCCGAGACCGAGCGATTCGGGGACGCCAACACCGATATCGCCCGGGTCGGCGAGCGCGTGGGGCAGCTCTTCGTCCTGCTGTTCCCGCTGGTGATGCTGGTGCTGGACGTGACGATCGTCGGCGTCATCTGGTTCGGCGGCCACCAGGTCGGTGACGGCGACGTGGAGGTCGGCACCCTCATCGCCTTCATGTCCTACCTCATGCAGATCCTCATGGGCATCGTCATGGCGAGCTTCATGACGATCATGATCCCGCGCGCCACCGTGTGCGCCGAGCGCATCAGCGAGGTGCTGGCGACGCCGCCGACCATCACCTCCTCCCCCGACGCCGTCGACACCTTCCCGACTCCCGGAACGGTTGAGATGCGGGACGTCACCTTCGTCTACCCCGACGCCGACGCCCGCGTCCTGGCGGAGGTGAGCTTCACCGTTCAGCCCGGGACGACGACGGCGATCGTCGGCTCGACGGCGTCGGGCAAGTCCACGGTGGTGCGGCTGCTGGCGAGGCTGCTGGAGGCCAGCAGCGGGCAGGTACTCATCGGCGGCACCGACGTGCGTCAGGCCGACCCCGAGGCGCTGTGGGAGCAGATGGGGCTCGTGCCTCAGCAGCCCTTCCTGTTCGCCGGGACCGTGGCCTCCAACCTGCGCCTGGGGCGTGAGGAGGCCACCGACGACGAGCTGTGGCAGGCCCTGGAAGTCGCCCAGGCCAAGGACTTCGTCTCCAAGATGGACGGGGGGCTGGAGGCACCCATCGCCCAGGGCGGCACGAATGTCTCGGGTGGTCAGCGTCAGCGCCTGGCCATCGCCCGGGCCCTGGTGCGCCGGCCCGACATCCTCATCTTCGACGACTCCTTCTCGGCCCTGGACGTGTCCACCGACGCGCGGCTACGCGAGGCCATGGGGCCGGCGACGGCCGGTATCACGAAGGTGATCGTGGCCCAGCGCGTCTCCACGATCGTCGAGGCCGACCAGATCCTCGTCCTGGACGGCGGACACCTGGTGGGTAGCGGCACGCATACCGAGCTGCTGGCCACCTGCGCCGTCTACCGCGAGATCGTCACCTCCCAGCTCGGAGCGGAGGCCGCAGCATGAGCAGGAACGCAAGCAGCCACATGGGCAAGAAGGCCGGCAGGAACACCGGAGAGAACACTGACAAGATCGCCGGCGAGAAGGCCGGGAGCGGTGCGCGGACCGCCGCGAGCGCCGCCGTCGGCCCCGATGAGCTCAGCGAGGAGGACCTCAAGCTGGCCGTTGAGGCGCAGGCCGCCTCGGGCGACTGGCACGACGGTCCGCCTCCGGGCAAGGCCGAGGCCTTCTGGCCCTCCTTCAAGCGGATGGTCGGGCTGCTGGGCGCCTACCGGGTCTCCCTGATGATCGTGGCCCTGGCCGCCGTGGGCACGGTGGTGCTGGCCGTGGCGGCCCCCAAGGTGCTGGGGCAGGCCACCAACGTCATCTTCGAGGGCGTGGTCTCCACGATGCTGCCGGCCGGCACCACCAAGGCCCAGGCCATCGAGGCTCTGCGGGCGCGGGGGATGGATGACTTCGCCACGATGCTCTCGGCGATGGACGTCGTCCCCGGTGCGGGCATCGACTACACCCGCCTGGGCCGGATCCTGACAGTGGTGCTGGGCCTGTACGTGGGTTCAAGCCTGCTCAACTGGCTTGAGGGCTGGCTCATCAACCGCATCACGATCAAGGCCCTCTACCGGCTACGCGCCCAGGTGGAGGACAAGGTCCACCGCCTGCCGCTGAGCTACTTCGACACCGTCCAGCGCGGCGAGCTGCTCAGCCGCCTGACCAACGACGTCGACAACGTCACCAACACCCTCCAGCAGTCCCTGTCCGGCGCCCTGACCGCGATCCTCACGGTGGTGGGCGTGCTGGGGATGATGTTCTCCATCTCCTGGAAGCTGGCGCTGGTGGCACTCATCATGTTCCCGCTCATGGGTGTGGTCTTCGGGGTGATCGGGCCGCGCTCGCAGAAGGCCTTCACCCACCAGTGGGCACGCACCGGCAAGATCAACACCCGGGTGGAGGAGTCCTTCTCCGGGCACGCCCTGGTGCAGGTCTACGGGCGCACGGCCTCGGTGCGCGAGGCCTTCGCCGCCGAGAACGAGGAGCTGTTCCGGGCCTCGCTGCGCGCGCAGTTCCTCTCCGGGATCATGATGCCGATCATGCTGGTCATCGGGAACATCAACTATGTGGCCATCGCGGTGGTCGGCGGCGCCATGGTCGCCTCCGGGTCGCTGCGCCTGGGCGATGTGCAGGCCTTCATCCAGTACTCCCAGCAGTTCTCCCAGCCCCTGGGCCAGCTCGGCGGCATGGCCACGGCCGTGCAGTCCGGGACCGCGAGCGCCGAGCGGATCTTCGAACTGCTCGACGCCGAGGAGGAGCGTCCCGACGACGTCGCACCGAAGAGCACCGGCGCCGCGGGGACCGGTCCCAGCACCTCGGCGGCTTCGCCGAAGAGCCCGGCGGGCCCGGGTGTCATCGAGATGGAGCACGTGCGCTTCTCCTACAGTCCGGAGGTCGAGCTCATCCGGGATCTGTCGCTGCGGGTGGACCCCGGGCACACGGTTGCGATCGTGGGGCCCACGGGGGCGGGCAAGACCACGCTGGTCAACCTGCTCATGCGCTTCTACGAGCTCGACGGGGGACGCATCCTCATCGACGGGCGCGACATTGCCACCATGACGCGTCACGACGTGCGTCGCCGCACCGGCATGGTCCTGCAGGATCCGTGGCTGTTCGCGGGCACGATCCGCGAGAACATCCGCTACGGGCGGCCCGGGGCCAGTGATGAGGAGGTCGAGGCCGCCGCGAGGGCATGCTTCGTCGACCACATCATCAAGGCCCTGCCGCAGGGCTACGACACGGTTCTGGAGGAGGACGCCGCGAACATCTCCGCCGGCGAGCGCCAGCTGCTCACGATCGCGCGGGCCTTCGTGGCCAACCCGGCAGTGCTCATCCTCGATGAGGCCACCAGCAGCGTGGACACCCGCACGGAGCTGCTGGTCCAGCAGGCGATGAACGCGCTGCGCGAGGGCCGCACGAGCTTCATCATCGCTCACCGTCTGTCCACGATCCGTGACGCCGACACCATCCTGGTGATGGAGCACGGCGACATCGTCGAGCAGGGCAGCCACGATGAGCTCATCGCGGCGGGCGGTGCCTACGCGCGCCTCCACGCGGCCCAGTTCGCGGGCGGCGCCACCGTCGCCGTCGAGGACTGAGGCCGGGAGCCCCGGAGCACCGTCTCAACGACCGGATTCGGGCCGGTTCACGGCTTAGGCGGGGCGTCGACGGGGCCGGCGCGGGCCTGGGCGGTGGCTTGGCGGGGGCGGCCGAGGATCGTCGTCGGGACGACGACGCTGACGGTGACGTCCTCACCGGCCACGGAGCAGGCGCTCACCGAGGCGCCATTGGCTGCAGCCACGCGCTGCGCCATGGCGCAGGGGTCGCCCGGGGCAACGACCGAGGACAGGACCGTGGCACCGGAGATGGCCGCGAGGTCAGCGGCGGCCCGGGCCCGACCGGTGGCGCTCTGGGCCTGGATGAGGCCCGCGATGCCGACTGCTGCGGCCAGCAGTACGGCGATGACGCCGAGCGCGTAGACGGTCCCCGAGCCACGCTCGTCCCACCCGGGGCGGTTCATGGGCTGCTCGGCTCGGTGTAGGTGCAGGCGCGGGCCCGGGCCGTCAGGCCCAGCCCGCCCAGGGGGCCGGGGACGGGTCGGGCGGCGGTGACGCAGGTGAGCTCGCCCTGCTCGACGCCGAGGCTCACCCCTCCGGCCACGCGCTGGGCGGCGCCGGCGTAGTCCTCCTGGCCGATGGCGGCCTGACGGGCGGCGGTGCGGGCGGCGTCGGCCACCCGCAGCTGAGTGACGCCAGCGCTGACCGCCGCCAGCACCATCAGCAGGACAAGGACGACGGCAGGCAGTGACAACGCCGTCTCAGCCGTCACCATCCCCTCCTCTCCTCCTGCGGTGCAGCCGCCCTGGTCGCCGCCCCAGCGGCCTCGTCGGGGCCGGCGACCAGGTGAGGGATGCGGTTCCGCGCGGCTGGAGGGCCGGCGGGAAGCGGGACCCGGGCGGCGACGTCGGCCACCGCCGGGTACCCGGGCTACTCGGGGGCGAGCGCGCCCACCTGCTGCGATGACGGCGCACATCACACCGAGAGCGCCTGCTCGATGATGGACTGCAACGCCCCGCTCAGGCTGCCCGAGCGCATGAGCGCCAGCAGCAGGCCGGCGAAGGCCGCGGCCGCCAAGGTGCCGATGGCGTACTCGGCGGTGGCCATGCCCTCCTCCTTGCTCGTCAAGCGCCGCAGGAGCGCTGGCAGCGTCGAGGCGTCACTCGGGCGGGCCAGCATCACGCTGGTGCGCAGGGTACGCAAGGTGGTCCGGGTGGGTCTCCTCATGGTGGTTCTCCTCTGGTCGGTGGGGACCAGCACACCGCCGCTCCCCAGCGGGCGCCGTGCCCGCCCCACCAGCATCGGGCCGCCCCGAGCCGCCGCGCTCAGGGGCTTGTCAGCCCTGTGGAGACCACCTGCAGTCCCGGCTCTGTGGCATCGGGGACCGCCTGAGCCCTGGCCGATCGGCCCGGCCGCGTGGATGGAGGCACCGACGGCACGATGGCCGGATGCTGCGGAGGACACCGGGGAGGAGGTGCAGACTGCCACCGGCCGCGACCCCATCACTCCCGACCGGGGACATTCCGCGCGTCCGGGTGCGTGTCGTTCCGGGCGGGGGCATTCGACGCCGTCGGGGACAGCAATCCCGTCCCCCAACGCGCAACATGCCCCCGACCAGAAGAAAATGTCCCCGGCCACGCAGAAAGCCCCCGCCCGGGCACAACCGGATAGGGGCCACAGCGCAGACGCTTGGGGACGGCCGGCCCACGGCGGCGCCCGACGACGTCGAGCGCCTCAGCCCTCGATGAGCTCGCGGATCTCGGCGGCGGTCAGGGCCGCCGGGCTGAGTCCGCCCGAGCCCGCCGCAGCATCCGCACCACCGGCGGCACCAGCACCCTCGCCGCCGGCCTCAGCCTCACCGGCCCCCTCGACGACCCGGGCGAAGAGCTCGGCCTTCTTCTCCTTGAGGGCCATGACCTTCTCCTCGATGGTGTCGGCCGAGACGAGCCGGTAGACCATGACCGGCTTATCCTGGCCGATCCGATGGGTGCGGTCGACGGCCTGCTCCTCGGCCTGCGGGTTCCACCACGGGTCCAGCAGGAAGACGTAGTCGGCCTCGGTGAGCGTGAGCCCGAAGCCGCCGGCCTTGAGGGAGATGAGGAAGACGTCGGCCTCGCCGGCCCGGAAGGCGTCGATGACCTTCTGCCGGTCGGGGGTGGAGCCGTCCATGTAGGCGGTTCGCACACCGGTGGCCTCCAGGTGCTCGCGCACACCGGAGAGGTAGCGCGTGAACTGGGAGAAGACGAGGGCGCGGTGCCCCTCGGAGAGGATCGGCCCCAGGTGCTCGACCAGCACCTCGACCTTGGCCGACGGGCTCGGCCGCCTCCCCGGTCTCCTACGGCCCGTTGCGGGGGCGCCGGCATCCCTGCCCTTCACGGCTTTCGCGCCGCGGGCCGCCCTCTTACCGGAACCGCCCGTCCCACCGGCGGCCTCCCCGGCTTCCTCACCACCCGCGCTCTCGGCGGTCTCAGGCTCCATCCCGTCCTCGCCGTTGACGAGCGCCGGGTCGAGCGCCATCTGCCGCAGGGTGGTCAGCGCCTTGAGCGCGATGAAGCGCGACTGGGCGGTGTCCTCCTCCAGCAGCCCGAGGATCCGCTGCCGCTCGCGGGCCAGGCGCTGGTCGTAGGCCTTGCGGTGTTTGGCGCCCAGCTCGACCGCCAGGACCTGCTCGGTCTTGGCGGGCAGGTCCGCGGCCACCTGCTCCTTGGTGCGGCGCAGCAGGAAGGGACGCATCCTGCGCCGCAGCCGCCCCAGCGCCTCGGCGTCCCCGCGGTCGATCGGCTTGCGGTAGACCTGCCCGAAGCGCTCCGGGTCGGGCAGCAGCCCCGGCGCCGCGATGCTCATGAGCGCCCACAGGTCCATGAGCGAGTTCTCCAGCGGCGTGCCCGTGATCGCGATGGTCGACGGCGACCGCAGCCGCCGCACCGCCTTGTAGGTGGCCGAGGTGTGGTTCTTGACGAACTGGGCCTCGTCGCACACCACCCAGGCCCAGTCCTGGGCGATGAACTCCTCTTCGCCCAGGCGCGCGATCGTGTAGGAGGTGACGACGACGTCGCAGCCCTCCACGATCTGTGCCAGAGTCTCCTCACGCTTGGCGGCGGTCCGCCTCACAGCCCGGACCCGCAGCCCCGGGCAGAAGCGCTCGGCCTGCTCCACCCAGGAGCCGACGACGGAGGTCGGCGCGATGACAAGCACCGGCCCGGTCCCCTCCGGCTCACCGGGGTCGCCGGAGCCGGTCGGCTCGCTCCCTTGGGTCTCCGCGCGCTGCTCGAAGAGCCGCTGGACGGCGGCGAGCACCTGGACGGTCTTCCCCAGTCCCATGTCGTCGGCGAGGACCCCGCCGAGGCCCGCCTGGCGCAGGAAGTCCAGCCACCGGTAGCCCTCGAGCTGGTAAGGGCGCAGAGTCGCCCGCATCCCCTCGGGCACGGCCGCCCCGCCGGTCCCTTCACCGGTCCTCTCAGCGGTGCCGCCCGCGTCGTCGCCCCCGACGGGCCGTCCACCGGAGCGCTCGGCCGCGGCCTCGGCGGCCCGCGCCCGCTCCAGTAGCCGCCCGACCCGCTCCTTCCAGCGAGCCGTGGCCCGCTCGATGACGCCGAGTGACTCCAGGACCTCGTAGTAGCCGGCGTGCAGGGCGCTGACCCGCAGCTCGCCCTGCGCCTGCGGGTCGGCCAGCTCGCGGCCCTCCTCCATGAGGCGGGCCAGGGCCTCGATCTCCGGGCGGTCGATGCTCACCCAGGTGCCCGACTCCAGGAGCACCTCGGGCTCCCCGGTGGCCACGGCCGCCATGAGCAGCGCCAGGGGGATCTCCTCCTGCCCCACGTGGACGCGCACGGACAGGGAGAACCAGTCGGGACGCTCCTCGTCGTCGCTGACGCTGGTGGTGATGACCGGGGCGGCCTCGGCCTCGCGGTAGTCGGGGACGTCGTCGTCGACCTCGATGTCAAAGGCCTCCAGCTCGCGCAGGACCGGCAGCGTCTCAGTCATGAAGCGGGCCGTGTCCATGCCGCGCAGGTCCAGGGGCTGCCAGAGGGCCGGGTGCCGGCCGGCCAGGGGCAGGAGGTGGTTGAGGACCTCGCGGGCCAGGCGGGTCTCCCCGTCAATGTCCCGGCCGGCGGTCCTGTCCTCAACGCGGCCCTCGGCCGCCGCGGCCAGGTCGGGCAGGGCGTGACTGCTCCGGACCTCGCCGTCCTCCCCGACGTAGCGGATGGACCACTCGGTGCTCAGGTGGTGCTCGGCGGTATCGACGTGGACCGCGAGCGCGGCGCGCAGCGTCGTGGGGCGGGGCATGCGGATGGAGGTGTCGGCGGACAGGACCGGCAGCGCCCGGGTGAGGGCCTCAAGGTGCTCAGTCTCGAAACGCTCGACGTCCCCGGCCGGGATGGTGATGGCCTCGCCGTCGCCCCGCAGCACCCGGGAGAGGGCCTCGGTGGGGCGCGGCTCGAGCGGCATGAGGAGCAGCTCGCGCCCGGGCATCCACGTGTAGAAGCCGTGGACCGGGTCGCCGATCGGCATGAGGGAGAAGCTCAGGCGCAGTCCGGGGACCTGCAGGCGGCGCAGCTCCTCGACGTCGTCGATCTCCAGGGCGGGGGTGATGGCGATGTCGCCGTCGTCCTCCCGGGTGAGGTGGACGCCACCGCGCAGCCCCTCGGAGAGGTAGACGGGCATGCCGTGGCGCTGGGCGGTGGTGAGGGTCAGGCCGGCCGCCACCCCGCGACGCAGCACGTCCCAGACGCGGGCGGGCGCGGTCGTCAGGGAGAGGCGGTCATCGGCATAGTAGAAGCCGTAGCCGCCGGCCATGCCAGCCAGCTCGCGCAGGACGCCCATGACGGTGGGGTCGACGTCGTCGTCCAGGCCCCCGGAGACGATCTGGGTCCAGGCGGCGCCCTGCCGGTTCCAGCCGCGCTTGCCCTCGATGAGGGGCAGCATGGACAGGCCGGCGGGGGTGCCCCACATGTCGCCGGGGTCGTCGATGATCTCCAGGGCCATCCGACGGCGCGGGGCCCGCTCGACCTGCAGCAGGTCGGCCAGCCGGCTCTCCCAGGGGGCGGGCCCGCCGGAGGGGGCGGCGGCGTCGGGCTCGGCCTGCGCCAGGGTGCGCGCGGCGATGAGCAGGGCGGCCGTGTGCTTGCAGTCGCTGCCCACCGGGCACGAGCAGGTGCCGGCCCAGGACGCCGGGGCGCTGCGGGCGCCCTGCTTGCGGAAGACCATGGTCTGGTAGGTGTGCGCGCCCGAGCCCTTGGACTGGGCGCTGATGATGTCCCCGTCCCCGGCGACACTGATACCCCGCACCCGCCCCTTGCGCGCGTAGTCCAGGCCGCGCTCAAAGGCCCGGTGGCCGACCCGACTGATGATCTGGTCATCAGTGAGCTCCACCGGCCAGTCGTCATGCCGAATCGCGCGAGCCATGTCCCCAGGTTAGACGCGGGGTAGGACACCTTCGGACGTCATCCGGCCGCTGATCGCACGCTGGGCGCGAACGACACCGGTCTCGCACCCGGTCACGTGGGGCCGGTGAAGGGCCGGGTGAGCGACCGGCCGTAGCCCGGTCGGACGGGTGGGTGGAGGCATCCCCCGTGAGGAGGAGCCCTCCCGGGTCCGGATCTCGCACCCGGGAGGGATCACATTCCGATGACGGTGCGTTGTACTGGATTCATGAACGCGATGCTGACCTGTGAAGAGCTGTTCCTGCTGCTGACCAAGGACTCCGGCAAGCCGGAGAGCCGCATGACGTATCCGGCCTACGGGCTCACCGGGGCGCTGCTCACCGACCTACTGCTGGCCGGCCGCATCAGCCTGACCGAGGAGCGCAGCCCCCGCGTCTACATCGTCAGCGCCGAGCCGACCGGGCACCCCGTCCTGGACCGGGCTCTGGAGATCCTGCCCGCCAAGGACGGCAAGCGATTCTCCTCCCTGGTGTCCTGGGGCAGGCTCAACCCCACCCGCAACATCGCCCAGTCCTTGGAGGCGGCCGGGGTGGTGCGCATCTACACCGGCGGGCTGTTCGGGTCACTGAACCCCAGCTACCCCACGCTCGACCCCCTCCCCGAGCGGCAGCTGCGCGCCCGCATCGACGCCGCCCTGCGCGGGGTGCAGCCGCCGACCGCCTCCGACGTCGCCCTGCTGTCGATCCTGCAGGCGCTCGGTGTCGCGCCGACCGTCCTGCCGCAGCAGGAGACCGGTCTCAGCCGCGGCGAGCTCAAACGCCGGATCAAGGAGCTCTCGGGGGAGAACCCCGTGGGGCGTGCGGTGCAGCGGGCCGTGGAGGCCGTGACGATGGCCATCATCGCCGCAGGGAGCGTTGCGGCGGCCTCGTCGAGCTGATCGGGGTCGGCCCTCCGGGAACCACCGCCCCCACTCCGGCCCCGTCGGGGACATTCCGCGCCGCGGGGCGCGTGTCCTTCCGGGCGGGGACCTTCGACGCCGTCGGGGACCGGAATCCTGTCACCGGACGCGCGAGACGTCCCCGGCTGGAGCGGAACGTCCCCGGCCGCGCGAGATGTCCCCGTCGGCGAGAAGGCCGTCACTCGCTGCGGGGCCGACGTCGTCGGGCCGCCCGGGAGGTTCCGCCGTGTCTGCGCGCGCGGTGCCAGCGCTCGCGCCACAGGGCGTGCTCCTGCTCGATCTCGACCAGGCGCGCGGCCAGGCGGTGCGACTCCTCCAGCGACAGCCCCCGAGCGTGCATCCCCAGCTCGGCCAGGCGCGCCATCGCCGGCGTCGTCTGCGCACGCAGGTCCGGCAGGCCCACGAGGTCGGGCTGCGCCGGCCGCTTCACTCCTGCGGCCGGGGTGCGCTCCCCCACCGGCAGCCTGATGCCGCCAGGCGGCGACGCCGGTCGGCGCGGCTCCGAGACCTCCTCACCGACCGGGACCGTGGCCTCCTCGGGGGTGCGCCCGTCGGGAGCGGCCGGCCCCTGGACCACACGCATCACCTCGTTGGCCGGCACATGGTCGCTCCGGTGACCCAGCGCCAGCCCGGCGGCCGGCAGGACCAGCACCGACAGCACCCCAGCCAGCACGAGGGTGGAGGCGAAGGAGGTCGACATGGCCCCGGCACTGACCGCCACCTGGGTGACGGCCACAATGATGGGCAGGGCCGTCGTCGAGTAGACGGCGATCTGGAGGCTCTGGCGCATCGAGTAGGCGCGCGAGCCGTCCCTGCGCCGCTCCGCCCGGGAGGCCAGCCACACCGGCACGCCCCGCACGAGCACCAGCAGTACAAAGAAGGCCAGCAGGTTGACCAGGTCCCCGGCATTGAGCCCGACCTCGATGCCCATGCCGGAGGTGACGAAGAAGATCGGCACGAAGAACCCATAGGCCAGCCCGTCGAGCTTCTCCTCGAACTCGGCATCCCCCTCGGGCAGGGCGTGACGCAGGACGAAGCCGGCGGCGAAGGCTCCCAGGATGACGTCGAGGTCGAAGATGGCGGCGATGGCGCACAGCCCCACCAGGAGCAGGACGGTGGCCCGGATGGTGGTCTGCGCCGTCGTCGAGGCCCCCAGGTGGATGGCCTCGACCAGGCGGCGCCCCACGCGCTTGACGCGGCTGGTGAAGCGAACGATGAGGAGGGTGATGATGAGGAAGACACCCAGGATCACCATGCTCGCCCAGGTGGAGCGCGACCCCAGCAGCAGCGCCATGACGATGACCGGCCCGACCTCGCCGACGGCGCCGTGGTTGAGGATCGAGGCGCCCACCGCCGTGGGCAGCAGGCCGCGGTCGCGCAGGATCGGCAGGATCGTGCCGATGGCCGTGGAGGTCATGGCGGTGGCGATGGCGATGCCGTTGGCCGACGCCGCCCCTCCGGTCACCCCGATGACGCTGACCGCGCCGAAGGCCAGCCCCAGCGAGAGCAGCCAGGCGACGGCGGCGTGGCGCCCGCCCGCCCCGCGCAGCTCGTTGATGTCGATCTCGTAGCCGGCCATGAGGAAGAGGAAGGCGACGCCGAGCTCGCGCAGCAGCTCGATCGAGGAGTCCTCGACGGCCAGCCCCAGGCCGTGGGGGCCGATGAGCATCCCGCCCAGGATGAGCAGGACGACCTCGGGCACGAGCCGCTTGGGGATGGTCCAGGAGATCAGCGGCGCCACGAAGGCCACCGCGACGATGAGCAGCAGGGAGGTGAAGACCTCGGCCATATCGTCTCCTTGTCTCCGGTCGGGTGCGGGGGTGCAGGGGATGGGGGAAGTGCGGGGCGCAGGGCCGGGCCCGGCGCAGGTCCGCACGAGCCTGAGAGACTACCCCGACCTCGGCCGGCCGGGCCCGCCGTCAGAATCCACAACAGTTCATCGGCTCATTGATGACGTGATGCGCTGGTGCGATCATGATCGTATGAGGACGACACTTGAGATCGACGACCGGGTCCTGTCCCTGGCTCGTGAACGCGCTCATCGCGACGGAGTGTCACTCGGGCGCGCCGTGTCCGATCTCGCGCTCCAGGGAATCTCCCACGGGAGCCGCACCAGCAGGCACGGGATCCCCTTGTTCTTCCCGCCCGCAGGTCAGCAGGCTCATGTGGTGACACCGGAACTCATCGAGCAGTACCGAGATGACGACCACTGATCGCCTGCGACTGCTTGACGTCAATGTCCTCGTAGCATTGTCGCTGCCCAACCATGCGCACCACGAGGTGGTCAGCGCCTGGTTCGACGGAGTGGATCAGTGGGCGACCTGTTCCATTACCCAAGCCGCATACCTGCGTCTCCTCATGAATCCCTCGAGTCACCGGATTCGAGATCGCGGCCGCTGATGTGCTCTCCGGACTCGGTGAGCTGACATCGCTTGACGATCACGTGTTCCTTGTCGACGACGCCCCTCCTGCTGAGCCGTCCATCAGCTTCTCGAGACTGAAGGGCCCAAAACAAGTCACCGACCTGCACCTGGTGGATCTCGCAGAACGTCACAACGCTGTTCTCGCCACTATGGACGGGCGCATGGCGCAGGCGCTCACGTCACAGGATCGGCGACATATCGAGATCATTCCCCTGTAGGCAGGACTCGCCCCGTCCACAGAGGCCGGCCGGGCCCGCCATCGGGGCCACCGGGCGCGCGGGCCGCCATCAGGCGTCACAATGGAAGCATGCTCATGCCGTACTCACCCTCCGCCGAACCACTCACGCGCCTGGCCGACGGGACGGTCAAGCAGATCAGCCCCTTCACCGGCACCGAGGTGTGGACCGTGCCGGGGCGCGCCAACCGCCCCATCTCGCACCCGGTGGCGGAGGTCCGCCCGCTGGAGGAGGCCGACCGCACCCACAGCTGCGCCTTCTGCTCGGCGCGCTACCTGGAGACGCCCCCGGAGAAGGCACGCCTCGTGCGCGGGGCCGACGGCGGTTTCGAGCGCCTCGACGCCGTCGCCGCCTCCGCCCTGTTCGACACGGTGGCCGAGTTCCGTCGGGTGCCCAACCTCTTCGAGATCCTTTCCTTCGACTACTGGCACATCAACCACGGCTATGAGATCCCCGACGCCGCCCGCGAGCGCATGGAGGCCTACCTGGCCGACCCGGCCGGCGTCGAGCACGTGGAGCGGGTGGCGCGCACCAAGCTGGCGGCCGCGGGCGCGGACCCGGACTCCTGGGACTCGATGGACGAGCGGACCCGCCACACCTTCTTGGCGGCCTTCTTCGCCGGGGGCCATGACGTCATCATCGGCCGGCGCCACTTCACCGATGACGCTCACGACACCACGGGCCTGGCCGGCTCGGGGACGCTGAGCGTGGCCGAGC
Organism: Actinomyces sp. SKVG-SVH-4(1); assembly: GCF_048514265.1. Classification (NCBI taxonomy): domain Bacteria; kingdom Bacillati; phylum Actinomycetota; class Actinomycetes; order Actinomycetales; family Actinomycetaceae; genus Actinomyces; species Actinomyces sp. SKVG-SVH-4(1). Next base: position 40,783 of record NZ_JBGEVE010000020.1, read on the forward strand.
ACCGCGCCTACACGCGCCTGGCGATCCACGCGATGCACAACCTGTACGAGGCCAACCGGTGGGTGCGCTACGTGGCCGTCTTTCAGAACTGGCTGCGGCCGGCCGGGGCGAGCTTCGACCACCTGCACAAGCAGCTGGTGGGCATCGACGAGCGGGGCGTGACCAGCCAGCTGGAGCTGCAGAAGGTGCGGGCCAACCCCAACCTGTACAACGAGATGGCGGTGGACTACGCCGCCTACCAGGGCCTGCTGGTGGCGAGCAACGAGCACGCGGTGGCCTTCGCCGGGTTCGGGCACCGCTACCCGACACTGGAGGTGTACTCGACGTCGGCCATGCCCGAGCCGTGGCTCATGAGCCGCGAGGAGGTCGACGCCGTCTCCGACCTGGTGCACGCCCTGCACGCGGCCACGGGCGCGGACGTGCCCAGCAACGAGGAGTGGCACCACAAGCCGCTCGACGTGGATCAGCCCATGCCTTGGCACATCACGCTCAAGTGGCGGGTCTCCACCCTGGCCGGTTTCGAGGGCGGCACGAAGATCTACCTCAACACCATCGACCCGTGGACGCTGCGCGACCGTGTGGTGGCGCGACTGGAGGACCTGCGGGCCGACCGGCTCATCGCGCCGATGGCCGTGGGCGAGGAGTGCCCGACGACGCCCAACCGGCTCCTGTACAACCCGGTCCTCACCGCCCGGCCGTAGGAACTGAAGTGCTCAACGACGAGAACCGACCGAGTCAGGGCGTTCCCGAGTTTACGTGGCCCAACTACATCGGCTGGGGGTGGATGATTAACCAGGCGCGGATGGAGGCCGACTGGAAGGGCCTGTGGGACTACGCGCCACCACATGTGCATGCCACGGAGGAGACCGTGGCTCGCGCCGAGGCCCAGCTGGGCTTCCGCCTACCGGAGTCCTACCGAGGCTTCCTCCTGGCCTCCAACGGCTGGCCCTACTTCTACCTGGACATGACAGCCTTCTCCACCTCCGACCTGCTGGGCGGCGAGCTGCACGAGGCCGGCCAGACCCAGCTGGAGCTGGAGGAGTGTGTCGAGGCCATGGCCGCTGACGGCGTCATCGCCGCCGACCACTTCCCCGTAGCCGCCTCTTTGACCCAGATCGACGTCGCCCTCATGGGAAAGCCCGATACCCCAGCAGAAGGCACCGTCTCCTGGGTACGCGGCGAAGTGATCGAACGATACGACGACTTCCTGGACTACTACCTGACCATGATGGAGCTCAACAAACTCGATATCGCACGTCTACGAAGAGACTTCGGCCCTAAGCCCGAGGGAATCCCCCACGCCATCATCGACCGCCCCGGCAGCCCGCCGGTCTTCGAGGACGCCCGCCGCGACGACCTGTAACGGTGTGTAACCGAACCGGCTATGAGAGCCAAGTGCAGGGCGGGGCCGACGCAACGCCGGCCTCGCCCAAGCGCCCACACCGTGCACGTCACTGGCCTTGCACACCCTCCCACCTGTACGTACATTTTCCGTTCCGTCAAGGAGGCCGGAGCATGTCGATCTCAACAGCCCGCAGAACCCAGAGAATCGATCTGCGCGCCACGCCGCGCCAGGAGACCCTCATTCAGCAAGCGGCCTCCCAGACGGACCGCTCCGTCAGCGAGTTCATCCTGTCCGCAGCGACACGAGAAGCCGAGCGCATTCTCGCTGATCGCCGCTGGTTCTCCGTGACGTCAGAGCAACTCGAAGCCATTGAGGCCGTGTTGGACACTCCGCTGGAGGAGACGTCCCGCTTCGCCCACCTATGGGACCGCCCCTCCCCCTTCGGAACCCGCATCAACCTTGACGACGAATCGTGAGCGCCGGAGGCCTCGAGTCCCCGCGGCGCCTCAGGCGCCAGGACGTCACGGCCGGCTTCCGCAGCGGGGCCACCGCCCAGGATGACGTCATTCTCGGTTACTACGCCATCACGACGGCCACATACTCCCGCGACGATGCGCCCCAGGGACTCAACCACCGCAGCTGAGCCGGATGCTCGAGTCCTCCTGACCCGAACCGGCCGCGAGAGCCAAGCGCAGGCCCGGGCCGACGCCGCCGGCCCAGCACCGGCCCGGCGCCGGACCGACGCAGCCTTCAGCAGCCGAGGGCGCTGCGCTCCTCCGGCCCCACCCAGCCCGAACGGCTCTCCAGGGCGCGGAACCAGCGGGCCAGCGCCGGCCAGAAGGAGATCGACGGCGCCTCCCCGCCGGGGTAGTGCTGGCGCCCGCCGTACTCGTAGGACTGGACGGTGGTGAACAGGCGGATGTCGCTGCCGGTGGGCTTGTCGCCGCACAGGTACTGGCCGATGGCGACGACGGCGGACAGGGCCGGCCCGTCGAGCATCGTCAGGCCGTCCTCGCGGGAGGCCTCCATCCGCGTGGCGCGGGCCAGGAGCGTGTCGATGACGTCGAAGCCCACGAGGACGCCGTTGGCCGCCGCCGCGGCCTTCTCCGGGTCCTGGGAGTGGGTGGCCACCGCGTGGCCGGTGTTGATCTGCGAGCCGATCCACGCATCCCAGGCGTCGGTGGAGTTGCGACGGTTGAGCGGGTAGAGGTCCGGGGCACCATCGCGGTGGAGGTCCCACCAGGCGGTGGACAGGTCGAAGAGCAGGTCGCCGGAGTCATCGCTGACGACCTGGCCAGTGGTGGTGTCCACGAGGGCCGGGACGGTGGGGGGAGGCTCGTAGCCGGGGGTCTTCGCGTAGACCTCAGCCAGGGAGCGGGCTCCGAGCGCCGGATCCACGCCGGGCTCGCCGTCGGGGCCGGTCAGCTCCCAGTACCCGTCCGCGCCCTTGCCGTAGCTCCAGGACACGGGAATCGCCTCGGTCAGGCCCAGCAGGCGCCGAGCGATGAGGACGCGGCGGCACCACGGGCAGGCCCCGGACGCCACGAGTCGGTAGCGCCCCGCCTCCACGGGAAGGTCGCCGCTGGGTGAGAATCGGTGTGAGACTGCGATGGCCAAGGGATGCCTCCCGGAGGGGTCGGTCGAGGGGTCGTGATGCCCACGGCTAATCATTCCTCGCGCGCCGGCCACCGTCACCCGATTCTCACGGGGCGGAATCCTCCACCCCGCGCCCGCCGACGCAGGATAGTCCTCACTGACCGGGGACATCCTGCGCATGGGGGTGCACTATCTCGCGGCCGGGGACATCCTGCGCGTGCGGGGACGGGATTCCGGTCGGTGGGGTCTGGTGGTGGATGCACCACTCGTGGGAGGGGTGTTTTGTGTCTGGTTCTGGGGTTGGTCAGGATGTG
>NZ_JBGEVE010000021.1:0-30143 GCF_048514265.1 Actinomyces sp. SKVG-SVH-4(1)
CACACAGGATAACCGCCCCCCCCCCCCCCCCCCCCCCCCCCTCCCCTCCCGCTCCTCCCCCCCCCCCCCCCCCCCCCTCCCCCCGCCCGCGTCATTGGTTCCGGTGCTCAGTGGAGCGCGTCGGCGTCCTCGGCGTCATGCGTCTCGGGCATGGAGGCGCCCGAGACGAGGTAGGCCACGCGGCTGGCCACCGACGTGGAGTGGTCGCCGAAGCGCTCCAGGAAGCGACCCATGAGGACGGCGTCGATGACCTGCTGGCGGCTCAGGTCGTGAGCCGGGTCCAGGATCATCTGGAAGGAGCGGCGGTGCAGGGCGTCGAGCTCGGCGTCGTTGGTCTGAATGACGGAGGCCAGCTCCAGGTCCCGCGTCGAGATGAGACGGGCGACGTCCTTGCCGGCGCGCACCGCCAGGTCCGCCATCTCCAGGATGAGCCCCAGGACCGGCTCGGGCAGCGGCGGCTCGGGGTAGCGACCGCGGGCGATGGCCGCCACGTGGCGGGCCAGGTCGCCCTGGCGCTCCAGGGTCTGAGCCATGCGCAGCGCGGACAGGACGTTGCGCAGGTCCCCGGCCACCGGCTGCTGACGGGCCAGCAACATGACGCACAGGTCGTCGATGTCGCGCTGGAGGTCGTTGATGCGCTCGTCGGCGTCGATCACCTGCTCGGCGATGACGATGTCCCCCTGGCGCAGGGACTCCGCGGCCCGCTCGATCGCGGTGGCGACCTGGTTGGCCATGGACTCGAGGTCGGAGCCCAGCTGCTTGAGCTCCTGGTTGAAGATGGCGCGCATGAGGCTGCTCCTGTTCGGGGCGAGGACCGATGGTTCGGGCCGGTCGGTGAGGTGGCTCGGTGGTGCGGCTCGACGATCCCGCCGAGGCCGCCGCCAAGGATGTTGTCCCCAAGCACAGCAGCCCCGCGACTCCGCCGCAAGCGGCACGCCCACAGGCGGGGCCGGCCGGTGGACGCTCTGAGGACTCAACTACCCTGGAGGCGTGGGTCTGACCGTCACCGTTGTCCTCCTTGCTGCCACCGCTCTCACGTGCCTGGGGGTGGCGATCGGTGTCGCGCTGTCCCGGCGCGAGCGCCGGGCGGCCACGAGCGCCGCCGACCTGGCCGGACTGGCCGGGACCGATACGGCAGTCCCGGTGCTGGCGGCGCTGCGCTCGACCGTCGTCGTCCTCGATGACGACGACGAGGTCCTGCGCGCCTCGGCATCGGCCTACACCTTCAACATCGTGCGCGACGACGCCGTCATCGAGCCGACCGTGGTGGCGATGGTGGGGCGGGTGCGGGCCTCGGGCCAGGCGCAGGACGCGGCCGTCACCGTGGCCCGGGGGCGGGTGGCGGGCGCGGGCCAGTTCCACCTGCAGGTGCGGGTGGCCGGCATCGGCCAGGGGCGTGTGCTCATCCTCATTGAGGACCACACCGCCGCCCGCCGGGTCGAGGCCATGCGCCGCGACTTCGTCGCCAACGTCTCCCACGAGCTCAAGACCCCGGTCGGCGCGATCCAGCTGCTGGCCGAGACCGTCGAGGCGGGCGCCGACGACCCCGACTTCGTGCGCGACTACTCCGGGCGTATGCGCAAGGAGGCCCGCCGCCTGGGCGTCCTGGTCCAGGAGATCATCGAGCTCACCCGCCTCCAGGAGGGCGACGCCCTGGCTGAGCCGGAGGTCGTTGACGTCGACGACGTCGTCGCCGAGGCCGTGGACCGGGTGCGCGTCGAGGCCGACGGCCGCCAGATCACCCTCGTGGCCGGTGGTACCAAGGGACTGCGGGTGCGTGGCGACGCCGCCCTCATCACCACCGCCGTGCGCAACCTGCTGGACAACGCCATCCGCTACTCCGAGCCGCGCACCCGGGTCTCGGTGGGCGTCTCGCTGGACGCGGAGGACCCCGACATCGTGCGCATCGCCGTGGTCGACCAGGGCATCGGCATCCCCAAGGAGGAGCAGGAGCGCGTCTTCGAGCGCTTCTACCGCGTGGACAAGGCCCGCTCGCGCGCCACCGGTGGCACCGGCCTGGGTCTGAGCATCGTCAAGCACGTGGCCGCCGACCACGGCGGCACCGTCGAGCTGTGGTCCGCCCCGGGGCGCGGCTCCACCTTCACCCTCGTGCTGCCGCGTCTGGGTGAGGGCGAACCGGTGGAGGGTGAGTCGGTCGGGGCTGGGTCGGCCCAGGACGAGCCCGCCCAAGCCGCGGCGGAGGTTGCCCCCGGGAGCGGGTCATGAGCCCGGCGGAGCGCTCCGCGGCGTCGGGCTCGGGGCCGTCTGCGCCCTCCGGCGCACTGGCCGCGTCGTCGATGACGGCGGTGGGCGGCCCGACGCGGATCCTCCTGGTCGAGGACGAGGAGAACTTCCGCGACCCGCTCGCCTACGGGCTGCGGCGCGACGGCTTCGAGGTGGTCGAGGCCGAGGACGGCCAGCGCGCCGTCGAGATCTTCGAGGCCTCCCGGCGCCCCGGCGGGGTCGGCCCCATTGATCTGGTCCTGCTGGACCTCATGCTGCCCCGCCTGGACGGGACGGAGGTGTGCACCCGGATCCGGCGCTCCTCCTCCGTGCCGGTCATCATGCTCACCGCCAAGGACACCGAGCTGGACAAGATCGTCGGCCTGGAGATCGGGGCCGACGACTACGTCACCAAGCCCTACTCCTACCGGGAGCTCTTGGCGCGCCTCAAGGCGGTTCTGCGCCGTAGCCGCGCGGCCGCCCCGGAGCCCGAGCCGGTGCTGGTCGCCGGCGGGGTGCGGATGGACGTCGAGCGCCATGAGGTCAGGGTCGACGGCGAGGTGGTCGCCATGCCGCTGCGGGAGTTCGAGCTCCTCGAGCTGTTTCTGCGTCACCCCGGCCGTGTGCTCACCCGCAGCCAGATCCTGGAGCGCCTGTGGGGGCCCGATTATGAGGGCGACACGAAAACTCTGGACGTCCATATCAAACGGCTCCGGGGCCGGATTGAGGCCGACGCCTCCAAACCGGTTCTCATCACCACGGTCAGGGGGCTCGGCTATCGCCTGGATGGGGATTCGGAGCACTGATTCTCCAGTGCGGGTGGCGGCGCAGTTCTCACCCCCGGTCCCGGGCCGTGCCCGCCGTGACCTCTGTGAGATACGTCCCCGATCTTTGCGCGGAATGACCTGATAAACTAGAGGTCCGCAAACCAGTCTGGAGAGTCATCCTTATGACCTATGAAGTCGGTGAGACTGTCGTCTACCCGCACCACGGGGCCGCCCGGATCATTGACATCCGGCAGCGCAAGGTACGCGGTGAGGAGAAGACGTATCTGCAGCTCGAGGTGGCCCAGGGTGACCTGACCATCTTGGTTCCAGCCGAAAGCGTTGAGCTCATCGGCGTCCGTGATGTGGTTGATGAGACCGGTTTGGAAAAGGTCTTCGAGGTGCTGCGGGCGCCGCTGACCGAGGAGCCCACCAACTGGTCTCGCCGTTTCAAGGCCAACCAGGAGAAGATCGCCTCCGGGGACGTCATCAAGGTCGCCGAGGTCGTGCGGGACCTCTCCCGCCGGGACACGGACCGCGGCCTGTCCGCCGGCGAGAAGCGCATGCTCGCCAAGGCCCGCCAGATTCTCGTCTCCGAACTGGCCCTGGCCCAGAAGACCCCTGAGGAGGAGGCCGAGTCCCGCCTGGACGAGGTCCTCGCCTCCTAACGCAGCGCTCGTGCTCAGGGCGTCGGGGACGCGGTAGCGTCCTGCCCGTGAGCACCAGCCCTTCATCCCAAGCATCCGCCCCGCCCGAGTCCGCTCCGGGTGGGGCGGTCGCCGTTCTCACTGCAGCGGGCTCCGGCTCCCGCCTGGGCGCTGGGGTCCCCAAGGCCCTCGTCCCGGTGGGCGGCGTCAGCCTCCTGCGGCGGGCGGCGGCCGGGCTCATCGCCTCGGGGGTTGTCAGCCACGTCGTCGTCACCGCCCCCGCTGAGGAGGTCGACCGGTTCCGCGCCGAGCTCGCGGGCCTGCCGGACGGATCGGTCGGGGCCTCGGCGGGCCGGCGCCCTGGGATCGAGGTCGTTGCCGGATCACCCCGTTCCCGACAGGCCTCTGTGGCCCTCGGGCTCGCAGCGGCCCTGGCCGCCGTGCCGCAGGCCGACGTCGTCATCGTCCACGACGCCGCACGGGCGCTGACGCCGCCGGAGGTGACGCAGCGGGTGGTCGCGGCCGTGCGGGCCGGGCACGAGGCCGTGGTCCCGGCGCTGCCCGTGACCGACACGGTCAAGCAGGTCGAGACCCGCCCGGTGGGGGAGCCCGAGCCCGTCGTCGGCACCCCCCGACGCGACCGGCTCCGGGCGGTCCAGACCCCGCAGGGCTTCGAGACTTCCGTGCTCGTCGCCGCCCACCGCGCCGGCGCCGAGCGGGCCGGGGACGAGGCGCTCGCCGCCTCCGACGACGCCGGCCTCGTTGAGGCCTGCGGCGGCAGCGTCGTCGTCGTTGCTGGTGACGAGCGCGCCATGAAGGTGACCACGCCAATGGATCTGGCCCTGGCCGAGCTGCTCCTGGAGCGGCAGTCCGCTCAGGGGGAGCGCCCTGCCGGGACCGGTGGGGAGAACTGACGATGAGGTCTGTTTCCCTTTCGGTACCGCCGCCGGCCCGGATGGCTCTATCGTCTCTTCCATGAGCACGACAGTGACTGCTCCGACGCAGGCCGGCTCCCGCACCCGGCTCCTGTCCTGGCCCGTCATCGCCTGGGGCCTGTGGGACTGGGGGTCGGCGGCCTTCAACGCGGTCATCACCACCTTCGTCTTCACCGTCTACCTGGTCAGCGACTCCTTCGGGGCCAAGGCGGACAACGAGTCGGCGCTGTCCCTCGGGCTGGCCATCGCCGGCCTGTTCATCGCCCTGCTGGCGCCGGTGACCGGGCAGCGCTCGGATCGGGGTGGGCGGACCGTCTTCTGGCTCGGGGGCTACACCGCGGTGGTGGTGGCGGTCTCGGCGGCCCTGTTCCTGGTGCGGCCCGAGCCCGGCTACCTGTGGTTCGGCATCGTCCTGCTGGGGGTCGGCAACATCTTCTTCGAGCTGGCCTCGGTCAACTACAACGCCATCCTCAACCACCTGGCCTCCAAGGACCGCATTGGTGCCGTCAGCGGGCTGGGGTGGGGGATGGGCTACCTCGGCGGCATCGTCCTGCTGCTCATCCTCTACGTCGCTCTCGTGGGGCCGAGCCCCCTGGTCTCCTTCGCGGCCGGAAGCGGGATGGGGGTACGCGTCGCCATGCTCGTGTCGGCGGCCTGGTTCGGCCTGTCCGCCCTTCCCGTCCTCATCAACCGCTCCCGCAGGCTCGGGCGCTCTCACGCCGAGCACGTCGCGGAGGTCAGCGAGGGGATGGCGACCGCTGAGCCGGGACGGGACCGGGCCGCCATGGAGGCCGAGCCGGTAGAGGCCGTCTCCCACCAGGGCAGGCGCAAGGAGTCGATCCTGACCTCCTACAAGCTGCTGTGGCGCACCCTACTCCAGCTGCACCACTTCCAGCCGCGCCTGCTGTGGTTCCTGCTGGCCGCCGCCGTCTTCAGGGACGGGCTGGCCGGGGTCTTCACCTACGGCGGCATCATCGCCCAGAACACCTTCGGCTTCTCATCGGGCGACGTCATCATCTTCGCCATCGTGGCCAACATCGTGGCCGGCATCGCCACCATCTGGGCCGGGCGGCTCGATGACCGCTTCGGGCCGCGCAACGTCATCATGGCCAGCCTCATCATCCTGGTGGTGGCCGGGCTGCTGGTGTTCTTCCTGCACTCCGCCGGGACCGTGGCCTTCTGGGTGCTGGGCCTGCTGCTGTCGGCCTGCGTGGGGCCGGCCCAGTCGGCTGCTCGATCCTTCCTGGCCCGGCTCATCCCCGAGGGACAGGAGGGCGAGATCTTCGGGCTCTACGCGACCACCGGGCGCGCGGTGTCCTTCATGGCGCCCGCGATGTACGGCATCTTCATCTACCTGGGGACGCGCATTGTCGGGCCGGGCGCGAACTACTGGGGGATCCTCGGGATCGTCGCCGTGCTGGCCACGGGTCTGCTCCTCATGCTGCGTGTGGGCAACCCCGTCGCCGAGCAGGAGTCGGCCGCGTAGACCACGTAGGCCGCGTAGACCGCCGTCGCTCCCGATCCTGCTGCGTCTGGCGCGCACTGCACGAGGGTGGGGTGCTACTGGAGGAGGGTTGGGTGTACTGGTGGTAGGCGGGGCCTTCGTGCAGTACGCACAACCCTTGGCCAGTGGATCCCGACCCTCGTGGAGTAGGGCGACTCGGGGCGGGGCTCAAAGCGGAGCCGGCGTCGAGTCATAGCCTCCGGGCCCCAGTGCAGGCGACGGGCAGGGGACGGTGGGGGCGGACCTGTGACGGGGGCGCCGGGCTCTATCGTACGAACCCCGGACTCTCGCTCCTGCGCGTCCCGGTGTCCACAGCGCTGACATTAGGGGGCCCGACGTCGGCGCGCCCAGCGGGGATCGTTGGAATACTAGGGTTTCTCTCCGGCGTGCAGCGCCGGTACGCCTTTAATGTCAGCACTGTGGACACTGGGCTGCTGACGAGCGTGACTCCGCGGGGCCTTGGTGGTGAGGCCGGGCGGCCTCACCCCTGGGCCGGCCCTACTTTCCCTGGCGGGCCTCGCGCTCGGCGCGCATGCGCTCGAGATCCTCCGGAGTCAGCGGCCCCTGAGTGGTCCCGGGGCTCCCGTCCTGACGGAGCCAGCTCACGACGAGCCCCTCCTTGGCGCCGAAGCGGGCCAGGTGGATTCCAGTGACCTGCTCGAGGCGCTCGAGGTGCGCGTCGTCGGCAGCCAGGTCGAGCTGGAGGATGTCATCGTGACAGGAGAGCTCGACGACGCCGGTGGCGGCCCCCTCGCGGTCGAAGGTCAGGGAGCCGGTCTGGGAGGCCTCATCCCACGTGGTGGTGATCTTGCGGCCCATGTGGGCGGCCAGCTGCTTGCCGTAGCGGGAGGGGCGGTCCGTGCTCACCCGAGCAGTGGAGCGATGGGAGAAGACGGGCTGTGCTGTGTCGGCGGAGTCAGTCATGCCCTTATCCTGACGCGCCTGGTCGGCCGCGGTCCCCACGAGTTCTCTGAGAGCGGGAGAGCGGGATGGAAAGCTGGACGGGGCATACCGACGGGGCCGAGAAAGGACTCGGCCCGCGGTTCGGAAGTCCGAACCGCGGGCCCAAGCCTCGCGAGGTCCCACCTGCGACCCGGGGTCCCATGCACCCGAGGAGGCGGTTCCTCCTTCGCCGGAACGATGACGCCAGGCTCCCTATGACCCGACTCCATCTCAGAGGAGCGATCTGTCATCGGGCTCCCCAACCCTCAAGACCGTCCCTGTCCGGCGGTGACTACTATGTAACGCCCTCACCCTGTGAGGACGAGGGGCAGATCCCTGGGAAAAATCTGGGAAATTCGCGGGCGGGTTGTTTCGGTGACTCAAGCCTTCCCCTGAGAGGGGGTGGGGCTCAGTTCCGCTCAGGAGACGGGGGAGAACCGCACGGCGGTGCCTGAGGCGGTCACCATGAGCATGCCGTTGTCCGTCCCCAGCGTCTCGTAGTCGAGGTCGACGCCGACGACGCCTTCAGCGCCGAGCTCCTGGGCGCGCTGCACCATTTCCGCCAGGGCCGTCTCCCGGGCCTGGATCAGCTCTTCCTCGTAGGACTGGGAACGGCCTCCCACGAAGTTTCGGAACCCCGCGGCCATGTCCTTGAGGAAGTTGACTCCTGCGACGGTCTCACCGCAGACGACTCGCAGGTACTGGGTGACGGGGTATCCCTCGACGGTGGGGGTGGTGGTGACGATCATGAGATGCTCCTTCACGGGGTGGTCGGCGATGGTGGTGGTCAGGACGATAGTGTCCTGGAGGGGCCTGCGGGATCGTCCGGTGGTTGGATATGAGCCAGCCTCAGGAGGCGGCTGTAGCGCTTGCTGATCCGCTCATGGGGGACGGGCTCGCCGTCGAGGCTCCACGCCAGGAGGTGCTCCAGGCTGAATCGAGGGGCACAGCGCGAGCACGAGACGGGTGAGGCCGGACGGCGCATGCGGTCCACCTCGTGGCCTGCCGGGCACCTGCCCACCCAGCGTCCCCGGAGCCGCGGGGCCTGAGCGTCAATGAGCCTGCGGCCCGTCGCCCCCAACCGGGTCGCCTCGGCGGCCCAGACGGCGTCGTGCCCGTGGCGGGGGCCGACGCGGGCGTGGGCGATCTCGTGCAGGACCGTCTCGCGGACCTGGGCCTCGTCGTACAGGCTCATGAGATGGCGGCTGAGCGTGATCCGACGTCGAGCATGATCCGTCTGGCCGGCCCGCCGACGCGCCCGGTCGAAGGCCAGGTCCCACTCCCCGACGTCGGCCTCCTCCATGAGGGAGCGCGCCAGGCTCAGGACGTCGGGCAGATTCACGGCCCCACGGTATGCGACGGCCGACTCGCCCGGCCGACGGCGGCGCTGTGGGGCGCATCGCCTCCCGTCGGCTCCTGATCGGACACTCGCCGCGGGAGGCCCGGGCCGCTTCGGGCCGTGCATCTGCCCGTGATGTGACACGATGGCGCCGATGTCCCACCATCCCTCCGGCCGACGTCCGCGGCCCCAACGAAGCACCGCAGGAACCGGCTCGCCCCAGCCCGCACGAGCTCCGCGCAGCGCCCGCCCGGCCGCGCAGCGCGGCACTGACCGCGCCCGGCGGGAGGATGCGAGTCAGCGCCCCAGGAAGGCAAAGGGGAGTCGAGGCGGCCGTGGGCGCCTCGGGCTCCTGCGCGCCGGTGCCGGACGGGGGCGGGGGCGCAGCGGTTCCGTTCAGTCCTTCCTGAGAAGCCCGATCGGCGTCGTCCTGGCAGCCTTCCTGGCCACGCTCCTGGTGGGACTCATCGTGCTGCGTGCCACTGGTTCCTCGCTCAGCGGCCTCGCGCTGGGGTGGGGCAAGGCCACTGATACCGGCACACCTTCTGCTCCCGCGCCCCTGGTGCCCGACGCCAGCGGCTTCAACGCCGCCCGCATCATCGATGACGAGGTCTTCTACGACTCCCAGGCCATGACACGCGAGGAGATCGCCGCCTTTCTCACCCGCGTCAACGCCGGCTGCCAGCCGGGCAGTGACGGCACCACGTGCCTGGCCGGCGCCACCTTCTCCGTGCCGGCCCGCCAGGCCAGCACCTTCTGTCCCGGAGGCATCGAGGCCGCCTCCGGCGCCAGCGCGGCCGACGTCATCTGGCAGGTCTCCCAGGCCTGCGACATCAACCCCCAGGTGCTCCTGGTCCTCATTCACAAGGAGCAAGGGCTGCTCACCGCCTCCGGTTCGAGCCTGAGCGCACGCGACTACGAGGCCGCTGCCGGCTACGCCTGTCCCGACCACGGGGCCTGCGACCCCCAGTGGGCCGGCTTCCCCTCCCAGCTCTACGGGGCGGCCTCCCAGTTCCATCGCTATCGTCTCGACCCGGGTGGCTACGACGTCGTGGCCCAGCGGCCCACACGGATCGCCTACTCGCCCGACGCTCAGTGCGGCAGCGGTGAGGTGACGGTGGCCAACCAGGCGACAGCGGGCCTGTACAACTACACGCCCTTCCAGCCCAATGAGGCCGCCGCCCATGGCGGGGACCAGTGCACCTCATGGGGCAACTGGAACTTCTACGGCTACTTCAAGACCCTCTTCGGCGCTCCGACGTCGGCCTGAGGGCGCCCACACGCAGGGGTGGATTCCGCAGTATTTCAAGGGATGTGAGGGAGGCTGTCAGCGCGCCCGGGAGGTCGTGACCATATCGTCACCAAGCGTCATCATTTAGATGCGCGATTTCCAGGCTTCTCTCAGACAGCATCGGCAGAGTCATAGTCACCGCTGAACGGTGGCGACCGTGAGGTACTGGGGAGTACCACTGACCGGCCACCACTGAGTCTGGGCCACAGCCAAGGGAATGTGCTCGGACGTTTCGGTGAAGGAGGACCCGCTGCCGAATGGGAACCGGTAAGCGACCTCGTTGCGAAGGGCCCGACCCGGTGGTGAACCGGGGCGGGCCTTCGCAGTGCCTGGGCGTAGGACCATCCGGTCCGCGCCCAGGCGTTTTTGCGGGGACCAGTCGGCGGGCATGACATGATGCGAGCATGACGCTGCCGCCGGTACTGGCGACCACCTGGGTCGTCATCGAGTACCTCATCAAGATCGCCGCGCTGGGCACGGTTCCGGAGAACCGCCGCCCGTCGTCGTCGACCGCCTGGCTGCTGCTCATCTTCCTGCTGCCCCTCGTGGGGCTCCCGCTCTACCTGCTCATCGGCAGCCCGTGGGTCCACGGCACGCGTCGCCGCCAGCAGCACACCGTCAACGAGATCACCCTCGACTACACCCGCTCCATGCCCGACCTGCCCAAGGGCGCCCGGCCCTCGACCTACCTGGCCGGGGCACTGCGCATGAACCGCCGGCTCACCGGCCTGCCCTGCGTCAGCGGCGAAGTGGTGGCCGTCCACGCCGATCCCCGCAGCACCTACGAGGCCATGGCCCGAGCCATTGACTCCGCCACCGATCACATCCACGTCGAGTTCTACATCATGAGCTGGGATGAGGTCACCGACGTCTTCTTCACCGCCCTGGAGCGCGCGGTGGCCCGCGGCGTCACGGTGCGCCTCCTCCTGGACCACCTGGGCAGCCGCAAGTACCCCGGCTGGAAGCAGTTCTGCCAGCGCATGACCGACGCCGGTATCCGCTGGCGCCTCATGATGCCGCTGCTGCCGCTCAAACGCCGCTGGCGCCGCCCGGACCTGCGCAACCACCGCAAGATCCTGGTCATCGACGGCGAGAGAGGCTTCATCGGCAGCCACAACGTCATCGACCCCTCCTACCGGACCCGGCGCAACGTGCGGGCCGGGCGCCGCTGGGAGGACCTGTCGGTGGAGGTCACCGGAGAGATCGTCCTGGAGGCCCAGGCCGTCTTCGCCATGGACTGGTTCTTCGAGGCCGGCGAGCAGCTCGAGGCCTTCGATCTGGCGCTGGGGACGCCGGCCGAGACCCTGCCGGAGATGGCGGGGCTGCCGGGAATCCCGGTGGGCACGCCGGCCCCCAGGCCCGGGCGTCCGGACGCCGTCGTCAACGCCATGCAGCTCGTTCCCTCCGGGCCGGGCTACCCCACCGAGCCGAACCTGCGGATGTTCCTGGCCCTCATCCACGGGGCCAAGCGGCGCGTGTCCATCACCAGCCCCTACTTCATTCCCGACGAGGCACTGCTGGCTGCGATGACGTCGGCCGCTTACCGGGGGGTGGAGGTCGAGCTGTTCGTGGGCAAGGAGTCCGACCAGTTCATCGTCAGTCACGCCCAGCGCTCCTACTACTCGGCGCTCCTGGCGGCGGGGGTGCGGATCTACCTCTACCCCTCGCCGATCGTCCTGCACTCGAAGTACATGACGGTCGACGACGAGGTCGGGGTCATCGGCTCCTCCAACATGGACTTCCGTTCCTTCGCCCTCAACTACGAGGTCATGCTGCTGGCCTTCGGAGGGGACCTCGACGACCTGCTGCGCAACAACGACGCCGCCTACCGGGCCGCCTGTACCGAGCTGACCCCCGAGCTGTGGGCCACCGAGCCCTGGTACAACCGCTACGTGGACAACGTCTGCCGCCTCATGTCCGCCGTGCTGTAGCGGGGGCGAGGCTGGGTGCCTCGACGAGCAAAGCGCCGGGACAAAATGTGCAGGCGGTCATATCATGGTGCCTGAGAAGCCATAGCATGGCGACCGGCTGTGGGGAGGGGAGGTGCGCCGTGGATATCCCGCAGTGGATGTGGGGCATGTTGCTCATGTGGGTCAGCATCACGATTGGAACGGGGATCCGTCTGTACCGGACCAGACACTCCTGGATGCGCAAGTACCGGGAGGACCAGCCCCAGAGCTGAACGATCCGGGCTGTCAGTGCGTTGTCTCATGGCTTCTGGGGGTTTCGGATGTCATGACGTCTCAAGACGTCGGTTGGGTGGGTTTTCAAGAGGGAGAGGCGCTGTCTGTACTGCCGGTAGGGGCTGTTTCGGGCCTAAGCGAATGTGCGTTTGAGGTCGGTGTCCTAGGGGGAGCGTTTTCGACTACGCAATGAGCCTTTCGTCGGAGGAGGTGATTTTGTGGGCATCCCCGCGTGGGTGTGGGCGCTAGCAGTTGGTTGGAGTGGCGTTTTGGCGGGGACGGGGGTCCGTCTGTACAGGACTAGGCACTCCTGGATGCGCAAGTACCGGGAGGACCAGCCCCAGCGCTGACCCGAGCAGATCAGCAAGTATCGACGTCGTCGGCCCCCGCACCGGGAGAGGGTGCGGGGGCCGACTGTGTGGAACCGGAGAAAGGGTCTGATGGGACGCGTGAGCCGGTGGCTCAGGCGTCGCGGCGGGTGAAGACGACTGCGGCGATCACCATCGGGATGATGGCCCAGGCGGCGAAGACGGCGATGGCCTGCCAGTGCTGGAGGAAGGTGGCGGTGCCGGCCTGTCCCCACTGGGTGGCCAGACTGAAGGGGTCGGAGACGGCGGTGGACAGGGTGTCCGGCAGGAGTCCCAGGACCTTGTTCGCCCACTTCCAGTGGCCGGCCATCATCTGGAAAGGAAGGGGGACGACGAACAGCACCGAGACCACCACGGTGATGGCGCCCGCCGTCGAGCGAGTGAGGTGGCCGACCCCCTGGGCCATGAGTGAGATGATCGCGAAGGACAGGCCGGTGCCCCAGAACAGCCCCAGGTAGTGGGTATCGGTGAGAGAACCGGTGTGGCCCTTCATGAACGGGTAGGAGGCGGCGTAGGCCAGCGCCACGCTGAGGACCCCGAGGACGAAGGAGAAGGCCGATCCGACGAGCGCCTTCGCCGCGAACAGGCGCCCGCGGCGGGGAACGGCCATCATCGAGGAGCGGATCTGCCCCGAGGCGTACTCGCCGGTTATCACCAGGGCGCCCAGGACGGCGACGACGATCATGCCCAGTACCGAGCCCGCGGCGATCATGGTCTTGGCCTGGTCGGCCCGATCGGGGGAGCCGGCGTAGCCGATGGCCAGGCCCGCGCCAAACAGGACCGTGATGGCGATCGTGATGGCCGACGTGACCCAGGTGGAGGTCAGGGTGTGCAGCTTGATCCACTCGGCTCGCACCGCGCCGGCGAAGGACTGCCGACCAGCCACGCGGGGGCGACTGGGGCGGCCGGCGGTCTCCAGGGTCCGATGCCGTCCGGTGCGGGATGCCCGGGAGACGGGGGTGGCCTTCTGCAGGGCCTCGAAACGGTTGACGCCCATGGCCGGGCCGGCTGCGGCGTCGATGGTTGTGGTCATGGTGCGTCAGTCCTCGGGATGCTCGTGGCCTTCGTTCTTCCTGAACTGATTCCAGGTTAGGAGGGCTGGGCTCCGGTGTGATCGTCCCGGTGGCTGAACGCAGTAGGGGCGGTCTCCTCCCTCTGAGGGAGGAGGGGTCCTCTGCGGGGACGATGAGTCGTTGCTTGGCCCGCGGGGCGCCCGCTGGCCTGGGAGCAGGGCAGGTGGGAGGCAGGTTGGCTACAGTTCGGCGGCTTTGTTGAGGATTTCGGTGTCGCTGGGGCTGGGGGAGTCGAACCGCGACGCCCACGTTCCGTTGTTGCACACGAAGGTTATCCAGAGGTCGTCGCTGGAGGGTTCCTTCTTGGCTTCGTCGTTGAGCTTGAGTGTGTTGAGTCCTGCGGCTTGGCAGTCGGCGACGGTGTAGACGACGGGTGCTGCTGCCTCAGGGGTGAGGCCTTTGCGCTCGTCGGTGGCTAGGCCGGTGACAGACAGGGTCCCGTTGCTGAGCTCGATGGTGCCGGTGGGGCCGGCCTGTTTGGCGGCGGTGATGACCTGCGCGAAGGAGACGGTGGTGGGGAACTGTCCCTCGGTGTTGCTGGTGGAAGTGACCTTCCAGCCGTTCATGGTGAAGGTCTTGATGGTTGGTGAGCCGGACGTAGCGGTCAGCGTGGACGGGGGTGTGGTGACGTCTGCGTAGTCGACCTCAAGAGATGACGTGTCACCGTTGCGCATGATCGTTGCGGCCTCGCCTGCTGGGGCCAGGTCGTGCTGAACGCCGGTGCGCAGTTCGGAGGCTGGGCCGCGGCAGTTGAAGTAGACGTCGATCTCGGTGCCCTTCATGTTCCAGGTGAAGATGATCCCGACGGTCACCGTGCCCCATACGCTGTTTCGTTGGGCGGCGCTGCAGGTTGAAGGCAGCATGTCGGCAGCGCTGTCCACTGGGGTGTCGGCCTTGAGATGCGCCTTGACCTCAGCCACCGAGCCAGTGTTTGAGTTGGCTCCTGCCTGCATGATTTGTGTCGACTCAACGCTTGGGTTCTTGGAGAGGCTCGTGACTGCGGCCTTGGCGACGCTTCGGGCGCCGGCGTTACCGGGCCCCAGGCTTGGGTCCAGGCCAGCCGCCACGATGTAGAGGACCCCGCCGACCGTCACCAGAAGGAGTACCAGGGTGACGCAGCCCAGTTTGAAGCACCCCGGCCCACGAGGAGCGCTCCGCTTCAGAGGGTGCTGCTCCACCGACGCCGACTCTGCAGGCACCTCACTGGGAGCCGTCTCATCGTTGGCGCGGGTGGTGGTGCCGTCGGCGTCATTGCGTCCAATCGCCTCTTGACCCTGCACGGAAGAGATGGTGGGGGACTCTCCCTGGTCTGGATCGGTCTGCTGGCTGCTCCCTTGCTGACTCATTGGAGGTATTCTTCCCGATCCATTGTGGTGGCGGGGGCGTTTGGTCCGACGCTGCAGAGGCGAAGAACGAACGGTGGGTCGGCTAGAGTTCGGCGGCTTTGTTGAGGATTTCGGTGTCGCTGGGGCTGGGGGAGTCGAACTGCGACGCCCAGGTTCCGTTGTTGCACACGAAGGTTATCCAGTGGTCATCGCTGGAGGGTTCCTTTTTTGCCTCGTCGTTGAGCTGGAGTGTGGTGAGTCCTGCGGCTTGGCAGTTGGCGACGGCGTGGACGACGGGTGCTGCGGCTTCGGGGGTGAGGCCTTTGCGCTCTTCGGTGGCCAGGCCGGTGACGGACAGGGTGGTGCCGTTGAGGTCGATGGTGCCGGTGGGGCTGGCCTGCCTGGCGGCGGTGATGAGCTGGTCAAAGGGCGGGTTGCTGAACTGACCGTCGATTTTGGCAGTGGAGGTGACCTTCCAGCCGTTCATGGTGAAGGTCTTGGAGGATCTCTTGACGCTTGGTTGGGTCAGGGTGGTGGGGGTTGTGGTGACGTTTCCGTAGTCGATCGTCAGCTCCGTGTAGCCGTCGATGCTGCCCGTGAAGCTCTTCGCTTCTCCGACGGGGGTGAGTGCTCGTTTCACGTCGGTCCGGATTGCCTCGGGGTCTCGTTGACAGGAGACGTCGATGTCGATGGTGCTGCCTTTGACGGTCCAGGACACCGAGATGATGAACTCGCCTGAGTAGTCGGGCTCCTGCTGGAGTGTTTTCTGCCGGGTTGAGGCCAGCAGGTCGGCGGCTGTGTCCGGGCTGGTGTTGTCCTTGAGGTGGGCGTCGACTGTCACGGAGCTTCCGTTGATGTTGGCTTCTGCTCCTGTTGCCTCTGCTGAAGCGACTGAGGGATCGCTTGAGAGGTAGTCGGAAGCGACGTCCGCAACCGCGTTCACCTTGTCTCCTTCAGGTCCCTGATCGGGATTGATGGCGACAAACAGCTGGTATGCGTAGACGCATACCGAAACCACTAGGGCCAATAAGATGAGCGCGCACCCCATTTTAAGTACGTCGCCCTCCGTGGAGTGCGGGCGCTTCACTCCGCTGCGTTCACGACACGAAAACAGTTTCAAAATCTGTGTTCTCTCTACCTGGTCAAGCCTCTCACTGGTGAGGCGCTTCTCCTAGACGGTGGTCATCTGCAGCTCGGCGGCTTTGTTGAGGATGGTGGTTTCGTCTTGGCCTCTTGTGCTTTCGTGTGTGGGTGTCCAGGTGCCGTTGTTGCAGGTGAAGGTCAGCCAGGGGTCGGCGACGCTGGATGTGGTGTTCAGTGCCCAGATGTTGAGTTGGAGTGTGGTCAGTTTTGCGGCTTGGCAGTTGACGACGGCGTGGACGACGGGTGCTGCGGCTTCGGGGGTGAGGCCTTTGTTCTCGTCGGTGACTAGGCCAGTGATGGATAGGGTGTCGTCGTCGAGGTCGATGGTGCCGGTGGGGCTGGCCTGCCTGGCGGCGGTGATGAGCTGGTCAAAGGGTGGGTTGCTGAACTGTCCGTCGATTTTGGCAGTGGAGGTGACCTTCCATCCGTTCATGGTGAAGGTCTTGGAGGATCTCTTGACGCTTGGTTGGGTCAGGGTGGTGGGGGTTGTGGTGACGTCTCCGTAGTCGATTGTCGGTCCCCGATACTCATCGATGTTGCCGGTGAAGGACTTCGCTTCTCCGACGGGGGTGAGTGCTCGTTTCACGTCGGTCCGGATTGCCTCGGGGTCTCGTTGAGAATAGACGTCGATGTCGATGGTGCTGCCCTTGGCGTTCCAGGACACCGAGATGATGAACTCGCCTGAGTAGTCGGGTTCCTCCTGGAGTGTTTTCTGCCAGGTTGAGGCCAGCAGGTCGGCGGCTGTGTCCGGGCTGGTGTTGTCCTTGAGGCGCACGTCCAGTCGGACGTTGTTGCCGCCGAGGTCGGCTGAGGCGTCAGTGGTCTCGGCGGAGATGACGTCAGGGCTGCTGGAGAGGTGCTTGGAGGCTGTGCTGGCAACGCGCCGGACTTGGAAACCATCCGGGCCGATGTCGGGGTTCAGGTTGACGTAGAGCAAGCAACCGTAACCACCAATGATCACCGCGAGTATGACCAGCACGAACCGGACCAGCCACCACTCAAACGATCTGCCAGACAGCGCTGCTCTCCAGCCTGTAGAGGCTCTGCTGCCCGAGTCGACTTTTGGGGCTTCTTCTGACCCTGTGTCTCCTCTGTGCTCAGGCGTGGTCTGCTCGTCGGGCATCGGCTGCTCCCTTACTGGCTGATTGGAAGCATTCTTCCCGATCGGTCGCGGCGGTGGGGGCTTTCAGTCCGACAGTGCGGCGGTGAGGGCGGGGCCCGGCTCGATGAATGAAGTCATGACACTGATGCTGTGTGAAGGGAGGCGGCAGCCGAGAGGCGAGGCGCCGGTACAGGGTCAAATACCGCTGACGAGCTTGGTGATGCGCTGGAGGCTTACCTTGCGGCTCGTGCCCAGTGTCTGGGCGAACAGGCTCACCCGCAGCTCCTCCACCATCCAGCGCGCCTCCTCCAGGAGGGCCTCGCGCTGCGGGTCGGCCGGCAGTGAGGCCGCCTTGGCGCGGGCCTTGTCCACCACCTCCCGGGCCTGGGAGACCTGGAAGGCCAGGGCAGTGTCCTGGGAGGCGGCCGACGGCGATGAGGCCGCCTTCTCCACCCGCATCACCAGGGCCCGCAGGTAGCGCTCCAGATGCGCCAGGTGCTCCGGCGGGGTGGCGGTGATGAAGCCGCCCGGAACCAGGGAGGCCGCGTGCTTGCGTACCTCCTGCAGCGTGTTCAGCAACGTCAGGGAGGTGTGCTCACCCACCACGCGCTCCACCTCCCGGGCCGCCTTGAGCGCCGCGGCCGCATACCGGGCCACCCGGTAGACCTCGTCCTCAAGGTCGCCACGCATGACACCGACCAGCGCCTCGAAGACCTCCCGCCTGCGCACCTCCGCCAGTGCGCAGCCGGAGGCCGACGCCGCCCAGCGCCCGACCACGATCCGTGCGGCAGCCGCCTGCACGTCCTCCACGAGAGCCTCCGTGCTCCGGTAGGGACTGGCCGCCAGGATGAGCGACTCCTGGGCACTCCACCGGCTCGTCACCCGGGCCGTCGGCAAGGCCGTGCGCGCCAGGGCCAGCGCCGTCACCCCGGCGCCATGAGCACCCAGCTGGGCGGCGGCATCGGGCAGGATCCGCAGGTCCGCGCTCCTGGCCCCGTTCGCCACCAGGGCGGGGTAACCGCGCACCACCAGCCCGGCCCGGCCCGCCGACTCCACCGAGGCCGGGATCGTCGAACCGTCCGGGTCGCCCAGGCCCGGCACGCCCCGGGGCCAGTCGGTCAGCCCCTTGCGCTCCTCCAGGCCGGCCCCGGCTCCAGTACCGGCTTCAGCTCCGGCCCCTGAGGCTCCTGCGGTTCCAGCGGCGACGCCCGACCGCTGGGCGGCTGCTGGCCGCCCGCCCTTCTTCTTACGGCCCTTGCGGCCGGGCTTCCCGCCCTGCGTGCCCTGGCGCTCCTGGGCCTCGGCCATCGCCTGGGCCAGCGCGCCGCGCACCACCGAGCGCACAGCAGCCTCCGTCTTGCCCGACAGCCGCTGCTGGAGCGCAACCAGGTCCCGGCCACGACCAATGACCCGGCCCCGCGCATCCAGGGCCGCGAAGCCCATCGCCAGGTGGTCCGGCAGCCGCTCCGCAGCCTCGGCCCAGTCCTCCTCCGTGATCTCCACGCCCTTGAGGCGGAGCACCACCCGGCTGAAGGCATCCTCGAAGGGCGCTTCCGGGCAGCTCGCACCCGACGGCGTCGGGAACTCCTGGGCGATCTGCGCCCACACCTGGGCGCCCACGTCCGGGGCCGGCACCAGCTGGCGGCGCACCCGCTTAGGCAGCGCCCGGATCGTGGCCACGCACAGCTCAGCCCGCATCCCCGGCACCAGCCAGTCGAAGCCCTCCGGGGACAGGCGCCCCAGCACCTCCACCGGCACCTGGACACTGACCCCGTCCTCGGGGTGGCCCGGCTCGAACACGTAGTCCAGGCCCAGGGTCAGGTCCCCCTGCACCCACGTGTCCGGGAAGCCGCTCGCGTCGCCCCCGCCGGGCAGCAGCAGCTCCCGGGTGAAGTCCAGCAGGTCCGGGGTGGTGCGCCGCTGCTCCTTCCACCAGGCGTCGAAGGCCGCCGCGGAGGTCACCTCCTCGGGGATCCGGTCGTCGTAGAAGTCGAACAGGGCGGCGTCGTCGGCCAGCAGCCCGTGCTCGCGCCGACGCCGCTCCACGTCCTGAAGCTCCTCGATGAGCTCCCGGTTGCGCTCCACGAAGCCGTGGCGGGCGTGCCAGCCGCCCTCCACCAGGCCCGAGCGGATGAACATCTCCCGGGCCACCTGGCGGGCTGAGTCCGTCCCCACGCTCGCCAGCGTCGCCGGCCGGTCCGCCACCAGCGTCATCCCGTAGAGCAGCACCTTCTCGTGGACCATGGCCGCCCCCTGGCGGGTCGACCAGTAGGGCTCACCGAAGACGTGGCGGGTCAGGCCCGCCCGGTCCGCCACCTGCTCGATCCACCGGGAGTCCACCTTGGCCACTGTGCGGGCGAAGAGCCGGGAGGTCTCCACCAGCTCGGCGGTCATCACCCAGTCGTAGGTCTTGCGGCGCAGGCCCGAGCCCGGCCAGATCGTGAAGCGGGTCCCGCGCGCGCCGGCGTACTCCCGACGACGCTCATCCCAGTTCCCCACATTGGACAGCAGACCCACCAGCAGCGAACGGTGGATCGCGTCGGCGTCGGGCGTGTCCGCGCTGCGCCCCAGGGCCACGACGGCGGCCGCCACACCCCCGTTGGCGATCTGAGCGGCGTGACTGCCCGGCTCCAGGGCCTCAGTGGCCGCCCGGATCGAACGGGCCGTCGGCAGCTCCACCGGGGCCGCGTCCAGGCCCAGCGGTCGGGCCAGCTGACGCAGCTGGGCGTGGACGTCCTGCCACTCGCGCACCCGCAGGTAGTGCAGGAACTCGGCCCGGCACATGCGCCGGAAGGCCGAGCCGGACAGCTCGCGGCTCTGCGTGCGCAGGTAGCGCCACAGGTTGAGGTAGGTCAGGAAGTCACTCGTCGGGTCCGCGAAGCGCCGGTGCAGGGCGTCGGAGGCCTCCTGCTTGTCCGCCGGGCGCTCGCGCACGTCCTGGATGGACAGGGCCGCCACGATGACCATGACCTCCCCGACGCAGCCCAGCTCACCGGCCTCCAGGAGCATGCGCCCCAGACGCGGGTCGATGGGCAGGCGCGCCAGGCGCCGCCCGATCTCCGTCAGGCGCGGCCCGCGCCGGCCCCGGTCGAGGGCGTCGTCGGAGCGGGCGGAGGCGGCCCCGGCCGGCTCGATGGCGCCGATCTCCGTGAGCAGCTGCAGGCCGGAGCGGACCTGGCGGGAGTCCGGGGCGTCCAGGAAAGGGAAGTCCTCCACCGCCCCCAGCCCCAGGGCCGCCATCTGCAGAATGACGCTGGCCAGCGAGGTGCGCAGGATCTCCGGCTCGGTGTACTCCGGGCGCGCCTCGAAGTCGGCTTGCGAGTACAGGCGGATGGCGATGCCGTCGGCCACGCGCCCGCAGCGGCCCGCCCGCTGGTTGGCGCTGGCCCGGCTGACCGGCTCGATCGGCAGGCGCTGAACCTTGGTGCGGTTGGAGTAGCGGGAGATGCGCGCCAGGCCCGGGTCGATGACGTAACGGATTCCGGGAACCGTCAGGGAGGTCTCGGCCACGTTCGTGGCCAGGACGATGCGGCGCACCTGGTGGGCCTCGAAGACCCGGTGCTGCTCGGCGGCGCTCAGGCGCGAGTACAGGGGGACGACCTCGATGGCCCCCGGCGTGCGCGAACGGCCGTCAGGCGTGTAGCGCGCCCCCAGGTGGTCGATGAGGGCCGCCTCGGTGTCGCGGATATCGCGCTCACCGGCCAGGAAGATGAGGATGTCGCCGCTGGGCTCCCCCAGGAGCTCGTCGACGGCGTCGAGGATCCCGGTCACCTGGTCCTTGGGCTCCCCGGACTCGGCGGCCGCGGAGGCGGCCCGGCCCCGGCCCTTGCCCCGAGCCCCCTGGTTGCGGGGCGTGAGCGCAGCGGGGCCGGCGCCGGAGCGGATGGCCTCGCGGCGGGCCCGGGCCGCGGCGCGCACCGCCGGGTCGGGGGAGGTCAGGGCCTCCAGCTCGGCCTCGCTCAGCTCGCCGGGTCCCGCCGGGCCGGGCTGGGGCGCGGCGGTGGGCTTGGCCGGTTCACCGCCGGCGTCGTCGGAGGCAGGCGGGGCGTCGTCGGGAGCCAGTGGGCGGTAGCGCACCTCAACGGGGTAGGTGCGCCCGGAGACCTCGATGACCGGGGCGGGAACGGTGAAGGGCTGCCCGCGGTCACCGGTCTGCTCGCGGCCGAAGTGCTCGGCGAAGCGCTCGGAGTCGATGGTGGCCGAGGTGATGATGACCTTGAGGTCAGGGCGCTCGGGCAGTAGACGCGCCAGGTAGCCCAGGATGAAGTCGATGTTGAGGCTGCGCTCGTGGGCCTCGTCCACGATGATCGTGTCGTAGCGGCGCAGCTGGGGGTCGGACTGGATCTCCGCCAGCAGGATGCCGTCAGTCATGAGCTTGACCAGGGTGTTCTCGCCGACCTCCTCGGTGAAACGCACCTGGTAGCCGACGACGCCGTCACGCCCGATCGGGGTGCCCAGCTCGGAGGCGATGCGTTCGGCCACGCTGCGGGCGGCAATGCGTCGCGGCTGGGTGTGGCCGATCATCCCGGTCACACCCCGGCCCAGCTCCAGGCAGATCTTGGGCAGCTGGGTGGTCTTTCCACTGCCGGTCTCACCGGCGACGATGACGACCTGGTACTCGGCGATGGCGGCGGCGATCTCCTCACGGCGGGCGGAGACCGGCAGCTCCTCGGGGTAGACGATCGCCGGGACGGCGGCGGCGCGGGCGGCGAGCTGCTCGGGGGAGTAGCCCCTCCAGGCGCTGCGGCGCCTACCCTCGGTGCGGTCCGGGTGCCGGCCCCGACGCCTGCCGCCACCGCGCGGGGCGCGCTGCCTGTGCTGGTCCGGTGCGCCGCCTCGTGCGGGGCCGGCGGTGTGCCCGGCCGGCCCGTCAGGGGACGCCTGAGTGCTCTCGGTGCTGCGCGCGCCGAGGTCGCTGTCCTGCTGGCCGCGATGGCCCCCGGCGTGATCGTCGCCCTGGTTCTGCGTGAGGTGCTCGCCCTGTTCCATAGGTGGCCCATTGTCCCCCATGCGCGCCCCTCGCCCGATCACCCCGTGACAGGACCGCTGGCCAAAGGCCGAGCCGGTGGGGGCCCTGCGTGAAATACTCACCGACATGACGGATACTCCCCAGTGGCCGGGCCACTCCTCCGGGCCCTTCCCGCACGGTGCCGGCGGGTCTCAGCCTCCTTACGGGCCTCAGCCTCCCTACGGTCCGCAGGCCTCTCAGGCCGTCCCGGCTCCCTACGGTCCTCAGGATGCGGTGGGTTGGCAGAATCCGCCTGCGGCGGGCGGCCTTCCCGGTCAGCCGGTCATGCAGCAGCCGGCCCAGGCTCCCTACCTCCCGACAGGGGCGCCGGCGTCGTACCAGGCAGGTCCGGTCTACCCGAGCGCCCCCGACGGCGGGGCGCCCAAGCGCAGACGGCGCACCGCCGTCATTGTGGCGGTCGTGGTCGTGCTGGTCCTCGCGGTTGCCGGAGGGGGCGCGGCCTACTGGTGGCTGCATGTCCGAGGCGGGGCTCGGGCTGACCTGAAGAAGCCGACATCGGGCTGGACCAAGGCCTGGGCCAAGGGTTATGAGGAGGTCTGGGCTCTCGACGCCCCCAAGAACGAGCCCGGCCGTGACGGGCGTGTCTCGGTGGAGCACGTCGGCGACTATGTCATCCGGGTGGTCTCCGAAGACAGCCAGGTGCATGCCGAGGTCTTCTCACTGAAGAGCAATGCCCCCAAGCTCCTGTGGGAGGAGGACTTCGAGTCAGAGGTTGGGTCGTACTCCCTCGACGTGTGGAACGGAAAGCTGGTCGAGGCGGACAAGCTCGTCGACCTCGGCTCCCAGAAGCACGAGGATGCTCCCTGGGAGGCGGGGGCCTCGGTCGCCATCAACGGAGACAAAGCGATCTCTTGCGAAGGCGCAACCTGCACTATGTGGTCCTCCTCGAAGCAGCGCGTCTGGCAGAAGAAGCTCCCCTTCGACGACCCCGGCTCCGAGAACGCCACCATCTCGCCCCGCTTCGACCACTATGCGGTAGCGAGCATCTTCTGGGGGAGGAAGGTGCAGTACCTGCATGTCGACCTTAACACCGGTGAGGCCTCCCCGATTGAAGGGGCCTCGATGGCCACCTCGCCCACTGCCTTGCAGGACGGCTGGATGCTCTTCGACCTCCAGCCCCCATCCACGGGGCGGCCCGATACCGTGACCCTCATCAAGCCCGATGGCTCGGTCAAGGAGACCTTTGATGTAGGCGTTCCTGAGGACTTCACCGACTACCCGTGGTCACCCCAGGACTTCACCCTCGACCAGGCGCGCGCCTGGCTCAAGAACGGCGACACCTCCTGGGCGCCGTCGACCTACTCGATCAACAAGGATGACAAAGAGTGCACGTCCATCACGGTGGCCGGCCAGAGAATCGACCTCGGTGAGGACAACTCGCTGTCCGTGAAGTTCCCCGGCGGCTGCCAGGGAGTGCCCATCCAGGGCGTCCACCACTCCGGAGACGGGGAGATCGGCGTCTTCTTCGAGCACAAGAGCGAGGCTGAGACAGATCTGCACCTCGTCGACATGTCCACCGGTGAGAGCCCCGCGCCGCTTCCACTGGGGAACTGGGCCGGCTACAGCCCCGAAGGCGACTTCCTCATCGCCTACGAGGAGAACGGCGCCGTCAAGGCCTACCGCCCGTCCTGATCCGCCCCGGCTCTCCTTGCGCGTGCCGACGGCGGTGCCGTCGCCACCCGGCGCAAGGAGCCGGGCGGCCGCTCAGCGCAGGCGGCGCTGCGCCCACTCCAGGCTCAGGCGGGCGACCTCCTCCTGAGCCTGGTCCAGGGTCTCGGCGTGGACATGGACCATCTGGCTGGAGTCGGGCAGCAGCGGGAAGCCCTCGGCGGTGGCCTCAGCGGTGTCGGGCAGCTCGTTGGACAGCACCCCGTGCACCATGAGCACCGGCCAGGGCAGGTCCGCCAGGGTGCGCTGCGGATCCTGCATGGAGAAGTCCGCCAGCGTCTCCTTGGACAGGACGTTCCACTCGCGGGAGTTGGGGTTGTCATCCACCAGGCGCGTCAGCCCGTGCTGGGCGAGTTCATCGAGCTGCTCGGGGGAGAAGATCTCCTCCCACAGGATCGACTGCGGCCCCACGATGGCGCCCACGAGCACCGCCGTGCGCACATGCTCGGGCCTCGCCAGAAGCGCCGCCGTCGCCCCGAAACCGTTGGCGTGGATCATCTGCCGGGTGAAGCCCAGGCCGGCCAGCCAGCTGGAGGCCGCCCGCAGGTCCTCGGCCTCGCCCGCCAGCGTGATGACGTCGTCGTCGGACTCACCCAGACCCGAGAAGTCCAGGTTGAGCGTGGCCAGACCCGCCTCGCGGTAGCGGGCACCGATCCAGTCCAGCCTCCCGCCCTGACCGTGACGGTCGGTGAGGAAGTCGTGCGCCAGCAGGACCACGCCCTCAGGTCGCGCCTGTGGGGGCTGGGTGTCCTCCGACGTCGTAGAAACCTCCAGATCGATGGGGGCGGCTCCGGCAGGCAGCTGGAGGGTGCCGGCCAGGGTGATCCCGCGTGGGGTATCGATGCGGACGTCGTTCATGGGGTCAACCTAAGACAGAAAATAGGGGTGAGCATGGGGGATGCATCGGTAGTTCTCCCGATTGCGCTTCGAGCGTGACGAAGGCGTCGAGACCTCCGGACGCTCGCCGGGCTGTAGATATCTACGAACCGTGAGGATTCTCCGGCAACGGAGGATGTCGGACCGGGGACCAAGGGCCGAGGAGAGTGACAAGGGTGCCAGGCCGGGTGCGTACCCCGAGTCGCCGGGGATGCGCACCCGGCCTCGGCTCCGCCGTCGGGCGGGAGGAGGGCAGGGACGGGCGGGGCTGCCGAGCTACGCGGGAAGTGGTACCGCGCGGACCGTCTCGACGGCGCGGCGCACCAGGGCCTCATCGGTGCGCTGGGGCTCGTCGGGGGTCAGTCCCTCGCGGGGGCAGCGCATGTGGACCTCGCGCACGCCGGTGGACTCCACCAGGTCGACCAGGCCGTCGGGGCGCACGGCCCCGGCTGCGACCACGGTCGGCCCGCCACTGGCCACCAGCCCGGCGATCACCGAGGCGCCGTCGGCCGCGGTCTGGGCCGCCCCGCTGGTCAGGACGTAGCGCACGCCGAGTCCCTCCAGGTCCCCGTAAGCCTCGACGGTGTCGCGGCACTGATCGAAGGCCCGGTGGAAGGTGACGGGGGCGCCATTGGCCATGTCGACCAGCAGGCGCACGAGGCCGCGGTCAATGGTGCCGTCCTCGGTCAGGGCACCGACGACGAAGCCCAGGTCCACCGCCGGCGGCAGCGTCGTGCGCCCCCCGCCCGTGGCCTGGGGGCGGGTGAACTCGGCCATCTCCAGGGCCAGGGTGGCGATGCGCCGCACGTCGGCGATCATCGCCCGGCCCTCATCGGCGTTGTAGACGAAGGACCCGCCCCGGGGACGGATGAGGATCCGCAGGCCGAAGGGGGCGGCGGCCTCGGGCTTCTCCGCCCAGTGGGCGCCGGCCTGGGCACGGCGCTGCTCGACCTGCTCGGCGGCGGCGAAGATGGCGGCCTCGATGGTGCCGATCGAGGGGGTGGTGCCGGCGGCGGTGAGGTTCGCGCCCAGCTCGGCCCGGTCAGCTCCGGCCCGGGCGGAGATCCTCACGCCCTCGACGTCCTCGACGCAGGTCTCCAGGACGACGTGGCTGGGGTGACGCCAGGCGGGGACGGGAGCGGTGATCGTGTGCTGGCGCAGCGACGGTGCTGAGCCGGTGAGCCTCATTGCATTCATGGGGCTGAGTCTGGCATGTCCGCACGATGATGGAAACCGACTTGACCTGGGAGTTCTTCACATGTCCTCCAGATCCTCGTAGGACTTGGGGTCCTCAATGGGCTCCAGGTGCGCCGAGATGCGCAGGCTGGTGTCGGCCTCGATGAGCTCGTCGATGACCTGCTCAGTGAAGTCGTGCCCCTTCTTGACGCTCCAGGCCGCCGGAACCAGCACGTGCAGCTCCATGAAACGCCGGTTTCCGGCTTCGCGCACCCGCACCGCGTGGAAGTCGATCATGCCCGTCTGGCGGTGGCGCGCCAGAACCTCCTCCACGCGCTGGAGCACCTCAGCGGACGGGGCGATGTCCATGAGACCGCCCACCGAGTCGCGAATGAGCGTGAAGCCGGTCCACATGATGTTGAGCCCGGCCCCCAGGGCGACGACGGCGTCGAGCACGGCCGAGCCGAAGACGGCTACCAGTGCCACCCCGACCAGGACCGCGGCGGAGGTGACGACGTCGGTGGCCAGGTGCTTGGCGTCGGCCACCAGGGTCATGGAGCGCTCGCGGCGCCCGGCCTGGTAGAGCACCCACGCCACCGCACCGTTGAGGAGCGAGGCGATGACCGAGACCGCCAGACCCACCCCCAGCTGCTCGGGCATCCGCGGGTCGATGAGGCGCTCGATGGCGGAGATGATGATGACGGCGGCGGCCACGAAGATCATGACCCCCTCGACGACGGCCGAGAAGTACTCGGCCTTGGAGTGCCCGAACTGGTGGTCGGCGTCGGCCGGCTTGGCCGCGATCTTCAGCACGATGAGGGCGACGACGGCGGCGATGAGGTTGACCACGGACTCGGCGGCGTCGGAGAGCAGACCCACGGAGCCGGTCAGCCAGGCTGAGGCCCCCTTGAGCGCGATCGTGGCCAGTGCGGCACCGATGGACAGCCACGCGTAGCGGCTCAGGTCCTTGGGGGGTGAGTAGCGGGAGGACACGACCCGATCATGGCGCGGGCCTCAGCGCGCTGACCACCCGAGGTTTCGTGTCGCCGCAACGCGCGGTCCGCGGCGTTCGGGTGTCCGCCCCGCGCTGTGCCGTGGACTAAGGTGCCCGGTAGCGGCGGGCTGCCGGTCCGATACCGGGATCGACGGCGGGACGGCCGCCGTGACAGGAGCATGACAGGAGCGAAAGGCGGGTAACCGGGATGCTGGACCTCTTTTCCCTCACGCTTCACATGCCGGCGTCCCTGACCGACACCTTCCGGCTGCTGGACCTGTGCGGGGTCCTGCTCAATGGGATCCTGGGCGGGCTCATCGCCCGGCGCAAGAACTTCGACCTGGTGGGCTTCGTCGTCCTGGCCATGCTCACGGCCACCGCCGGCGGCATCCTGCGCGACGTCATGATCCAGGCCGGCCCGCCCTTCGCCCTGACCGACCCCTACTACCTCTACACGGCCTGCCTGGGTGCGACGGTGGCCTGGTTCGTGCCGCTGACCTCGCGGCCCACCCGGCGCCTGCTCGTGGTGGCCGACGCCGTCATCCTGGGCTGCTGGGCCGCCACCGGGGCCTCGAAGGCCCTCACCTATGGGCTCGGCGTCATGCCGGCACTCCTGCTGGGCTGCCTCACCGCCATCGGCGGCTCCATGATCCGCGACGTCGCGGTGGGGGAGACCCCGGCCGTCTTCGGGGGCAACAAGCTCTACGCGATCCCGGCGCTCATCGCCGCCGGCACCCAGGTCGTGGCCGTCAAGGCGGGGGTGGCCGACGCTCACGCCATGCTCGTGTCCACCGTGGTCGGTGCGGGCCTGTGCGTGCTCGCCTACTGGCGCTCCTGGCAGCTGCCGGTCATCTCCGACCGGGAACGGCGCCGGGCCGGGCGGCGCGCGGCCAACGGCGCGCTCGTGGGCTGGCGCCGGGGGCTCATGATGGGGCCGCTCAAGGCCCCCTCCTGGCGCGGCCGCGGCGGGCAGACGGCGCAGGAGGGCGCCTCCTCCCAGCAGCCCGAGCAGGGCTAAGGGCGGACTGCGGGGTTAGCCGGAACGTTAGCCGGCCTCGAGGCGGCCTCAGGAACTCTCGCCGACCGGGCGCACGCTGGCCTGACCGGCGTCGACGGGCTGGGACTGGGCGCCGCCCTTGCTCGAGGGTGCCCCGAAGAGCCGCTCCTTGACGGCGTCGGCGACCTTCTCGGTGACGGCCTCGCCCTGGGTGCGCACGGCCTGCTTGACGTGACTGGAGGCGGCGTCGACCCGGGTGCGCACGAAGGGCTGCTCGGCGACCTTGGAGGCCGCGGTCTTGATGCGCTCGTACTGGGCGCGCCCCGCGCGGGTCCCGAGCACGTATCCCGCGCCGAGTCCGAGGATGAAGGGGATCTTGCCGGCCATATCGTCTCCTGAGCTTGAAGGAAGCACTGCTGGGTGCGCCATTACCATACCGGCCGGGGGCCGGGGCGACTGACGTGAAGGGGGTGCGGGGGCCGCGTGATCGCCCACAGCGTCACGCGCGGGGCGGCCGCGGGGCCTGGGCGGCCCTCACCCTGGAATCACACGGTCTTCTCCGAGGAGTCGTCGGCGGAGGGCACCGAGCCCGCCGCGGGGTCCTGGACGCTGGTGCCGTGGGCGCTCGGCTGGGAGGCGATCAGGCCGTCCGGCGTGACGGTGGTGATGTAGGAGCGGCCGCCCAGGATGACGCCGAGCGTCACCAGTAGCCCGGTGCCCATGAGGGTGGCGACCTGCAGCAGGTTGAGGTCGGCCAGGATCGCGTGGCGGCGCAGCGAGGCCGCCGTCGAGGCAGTGGAGTTGGTGGGGCCGTTCGGGCCGGTGGGGCTGGTGGGCTCTGCCGGACCGGTGGAGTCTGTGGAGAAGGGGGACATGTGATTCCTCCTGTTCGCTGGGGATGGGAACGGGGGCGCTCGCCCCGATGAACCCAGGTAACCGCCGGGGCCTGTCGTCCGTGTAGGGCAGGCCTGTGCCGTCCCTGTGAACCGGGCGGGCTGCGGGCCGATCCGCATGCTGGCGGGCATCGACGCCGGTGGAGGGGCCTGCGTGAGACATGCCGCATGGAGGGGGCGGCCGGGAAACGGCCCGCTCTCAGCGGTGGTCGCCGTGAGGCCGTCAGCGGCGCGGCGCGGCCTCCAGCAGCTCGCGGGGCAGGCGCCGGGCCAACTCGTAGCCGTCGGCGCCCACGACGACGGGCACGTCGGCCTCGGCCAGGGTCCGGGCCTCCGGCCCGATGCCCATGGGGTGGGCGGTCAGCCCTCCGGCGAGCACCTGCTGGGTGGCGGTCAGGCGGCGGATGGCGACGGCGGCGATCCGGTCGGCGTGGTGGCGGGCGGCCTCGCCGTAGATGTGCGGGTCGTGCTGGCCGTCGTCGCCGAAGAGGATCCAGGTGATCTGGGGCAGGTCGATCATGAGCCGGCGCAGCTCGGTGCGCTTGTGCTCGATGCCCGAGCGGAACCAGCCGGTGTTGGTCGGCCCCCAGTCGGTCATGAGCGCGGGCCCCGAGGGGAAGCCGTGGCGGGAGAAGAAGGAGCGCAGGGTGGGGACGACGTTCCAGGCCCCGGTGGACAGGTACATCATCGGGGTGCCCGGGTGGGCGGCCTGGATGCGCGAGTAGAGCTCGGCCATCCCGGGGACGGGCTCGCGCGCCGAGGAGTACTTGACGAGCTGGTTCCAGGCGGCCACGAGCACGCGGGGGACGTGCGTGACCATGGCGGTATCGTCGATGTCGGAGATGATGCCCAGGCGCGGGCCCTCGGGGATGATGAGGACCTTGGCGGCGACCGCGTGCGCCCCCATCGCCTCGATCCTGGCCTCGTGCCAGCCCGGCTCCAGGCCGTGATCGCGCACGACGACGTCGATGTAGCCGCTGCGGTCGGCCCGGGTGCGCACGCTGGCCCGGCCCACGTGGACCGTCACCGGCAGGAAGGCGACCGGCACCTCGATGAACAGGCGCCAGCCGCGTTGGGCGTCGCTCAGCCCGGTCATGGCGAAGCTGCGGGCCTGGGCGGCGCTGACGGGAAGAGTGTCGGGCAGGGAGCGGAACAGGGGCCCCTCGGCGGGGGCGTCCTGAGGACGCATCACCATGCGGGCCAGGACCCGGGCCATGGGAGCGGGCCGGGAGGGCTGAGTGGGCTGGGAGGAACCGGAGGAGGTCCCGCGGGAGGCTGAGGCGGGGCGCCGGCGGGCTCCGGCCGCGCTGCGCTGGGGTGCAGTGTTCTGGTGCTGCTCCTGGTGCTGCGGCGCCGTCGGGCCGGGCTGAGCCGGGGCGCTGGTGCCGTATCCGTCGTAGGGAATGACGCGGGGCCGCCAGCCCTGACGCTTGAGGACCGGGACGGTATCGCGATGGAACCGGTCCTCGACGGCGCGGGCGATGTCGGAGAGGGGCACCCCTGGATCCTAGACGACTCAGGGGTTCCAATCGTTGCGTTCGTCGGGTGGATCGCGCGGTCGTAGGGCAGGTCGCGGGGTCGTACCCTGAACCCTCTGTGTTGTCTCATGACTTCTGAGAGTTTCGGATGTCATGACATCTGAGACACCGGTTGGGTGCGTCTGCCGGATGG
>NZ_JBGEVE010000022.1:0-27632 GCF_048514265.1 Actinomyces sp. SKVG-SVH-4(1)
TTCCGCGGTTTCATCAGCTGTCTGATCGAGCCGCCGGCTCCTTTGTCTCCGATGTGGACACCGAGCGCCCGCCACCTCGGTTTCTGATCGCACATTGCGCCTCCTACTCAGACCAGCAGGGCCCGAGCAGGAGGCGCGAGGACGAGAGAGCGAGCGCGGTCAGCCCCGGAAAACCGGGGCTGACCGCCTGGGATCACAGCGACATGTCGACGACGGCGCGCCCCTGAATCTCGCGGTTGCGCAGCGCGGTGTAGCCGGCACCGGCCTCCTCCAGCGGCAGGCGGCGCGAGACGACATCGCGGTAGTTGATGACGCCCTTGTCGGCCAGGTCGACAACGGCCGGCAGGTCCTGGCGGGTGCGCGCCCCGTAGGAGCCGAGAATCGACTGCGAGCGGCGCACGGTGCGGTTGATCTCCACCCCCGCGGTCTGCACGCCGGCCCCCAGGCCGATCGGCACCATACGGCCACCGTCGGCCAGAACGTCCAAGGCGGTGGTCCAGGTGGCGGGGATGCCCAGGGCCTCGAAGGAGACGTCAACCCCCTTGCCGCCGGTGAGCCGGAAGACCTCCTCGCGGGCGTCCTGGGTGACGGAGTTGACCACGGCCGTGGCCCCGTAGTCGAGCATGGGGGCCAGCTTCTCGTCATCAACGTCAATGGCGATGACCTGGCTGGCGCCGAAGGCCCGGGCGATCTGGACGATGTTGGTGCCCACGCCACCGGTGGCGACCACGGCGACAGTCTCCCCGTAGCGCAGGTCGGCGCCGCGGCGCACGGCCCCGTAGCCGGTCATGGCCGCGCAGCCCAGGATGGCGGCCGGCACCATGTCGATGCTGTCCGGCACGGGGGCCACCGCGGTGGAGGGAACCACCGCGTACTCGGCCAGGCCGCCCATGGAGTACATGGCCACCGGCTCGCCGTCGGGGGTCGCCAGGCGGGTGGTGCCGTCGTAGAGGACGCCCTTGAGGCGGTTGAGGTCGAAGAAGGGGCCGCACAGCTCGTCGCGCCCCGAGGCGCAGGCGTCGCACTGGCCGCAGGGCATGAGGAAGCCGCCGGCCACCTTCTGCCCGACCGTCAAGCCGGTGTGCTCGTTGCCGGGACCGAGCTCCACGATGGTGCCGGAGACCTCGTGGCCGAGCACCGCCGGCAGCGGGAAGGCGATGGCGCCGCCGATGACGTGGAGGTCGGAGTGGCACAATCCGCAGGCGGCCACCTTAATGAGGACCTCGCCGGCCTTGGGCCGGGGCGTGCGCAGGGTCTCGATCTGCAGGCCAACCTCGTGGTCCCGCAGGACCGCGGCCTTCATGGTTTCAGGAATGACCTCGGGGATGGACACGGTTGTCTGTGAGGCCTGGACTGCCTCGTTGCTCGTCATGCTCAGGTGCCTCTCTGTCAGGTGTCGACGACGTCGGGCCGCCGAGTGGCTCCTTGCGGCCACGCCCCCACCATACGATATTTGTCCTGACAAATCATAGGTCCGAAGTCGGATGCTCGGGGCGCTGTCCTCAGAGATGCCCCGCGCGCCAATCCCCTAGACCTTGAGCTCGCGCGGCAGGCGCAAGAGCACGACGGCGACACTGAGCACCGACAGCGTGAAGGCCGCCCAGAACAGGGCGTGGGTTCCGAGGTAGCCCACGATGAGCAGTGAGGTCAGGAGGACCCCGGCGCGCGCGAAGACTCCCCCGGTCGCCGAGGCGCGCCGCTGCGCCTCAACCAGCCAGGGCGGGATCCGCGGGTCGATCGCCCCCTGGCAGGCGGGCAGGACCAGGACGGACTGGCTGGCGACGAGGATCGTCAGAGAGATGGTGATCGTCCAAGCGCCTCCCACGCCCCCGAGGGTCATACCGGTCACCAGGAAGGTGGCCCCCAGGACGGCGACGACCGTTCCCAGCACCACCCGCAGGAAGCGCAGCTGCTCGACCCGGGTCACCAGCGCCAGGGCGAGGAGCGCCAGCCCCGTCCAGGTCGCGGCGCTCACGGCGATCGCGGCGGATGCGAGGCCGAGCTCGGTGGCGATCAGCGGGGCGAGGACCAGGGCCGCCGCCCCCAGGGGCGCCTCCTGGGCGATGATGAGGACGGCGCCGGTGAGCACGGCGGCACGCACCTCGGGCACTCGCAGCTCAGCGGGAGACATGGCCTGCTGCTCGGCCATCATCTCCGCGTCCAGCCGGGTCCAGTCGATGGCCACGGAGGCCTCCAGGGTCCCGTGGAGGCGGCGCAGCGCCTCGAAGGCCTCGACGTCGCGCCCCTGCCGCACCAGCCAGACCGGGCTCTCGGGCAGGAGCAGGGCGCAGGCCAGGTACGCCAGCGCAGCGAGGGCGACCATCGCCCAGGCGATGAGGAGCCGCGGGGGACTCCACCAGGCCGCCAGGACCACGACACCGACCGCGGCCGGGCCAAGAGCCATGGCCTGCGGCATGAGCCGCTTATGCCCGCGCAGAGAGAGCTCGTGGCACACCAATGGCGCCACAACGAGCACCCCACCCACGGCAAGCCCCACCAGGCCCGCCCCGATCAGGCCGACGACGCCGCCGAGCCCGGCTGCGACCCCGGCGCCCAGCACTGCCAGAGCCCCCATGAGCAGGCCCATCCTCCGTCGCCCCAGGTACCGGGCGAGGGGACGGCCGGTGAAGGTTCCCAGCACCATCGCCGCAGCGACGGCACCGAGTAGGGGCAGAGCGGCGCCGCGCGCGCCGGCGACCTCGATAGCCAGCGCCCCTTCCAGGGCACCGAGGAACAGACCTGCCGCCCATGCGTACAGGCGGAGGCGGAGCGGAGCGGGTGGCGCGCTGCGCGGCGGATGCGGGTTCATGGACCAGTCACCGTGTACGTCATAGGCGGCAGATATGTGTTGGGCTCAACTGGGAAGGGACGTTATCTGAACAAGGAGAGGTCGGGAGGGGAACTGCGGCAGTTTCTCAGAGCCTGACGGTTGCTTCAATCCGACCGTCTCGGCTCAGCTCTACTGGTCACTGCCGCGGTCCCTCACCCCTTGGCCTCAGCTGTACTCCTTCTCGAAGCGCGCCTCGAGCTCCTCCAAGGAGTGGTACTTCGTCTCAGGCACGAACTTCATGTAGAAGATGAGTGACAGGACGTTCAACAGGCAGAAGATGAGGTAGGTCCCCGCCCCTCCGAGCTTCTCCATCATGACGGGGAAGACCGCGGCGACGATCGCGTTGCCGATCCACAGGGTGCCCACGGCCAGCCCCATGGCCGTACCGCGAACCTTGGCGGGGTAGATCTCAGCGATGAGGACCCAGGTGACTGTCCCGGACTGCTTGGCGAACACGAACAGCGAAACGATGAGCAGCACCAGGTAGGGGGCGAAGGTGGGAGCTCCCGTGATGTTGCCGTCGGCGTCCTGGTAGGGCTGGATGAGGAAGTAGAAGACCGCTGCCAGGAGGCCGAGGGAGACCACGATGCTGGCCTCCTGGTAGATGCCCACATGGCGGCGGGCGAACTTGGTGACCAGCCACAGGCCGATGGCGGAGCCCACGAAGGAGACGAATCCGGAGACGACATTGAGGGAGATCGCGTCGCTCATGGGCAGGCCGGCCGCGGAGAGCACCTTGGGCGTGTAGTACATGGCTGTGTTGATGCCGGTGACCTGGTCGGCCAGACCCAGGATGATGCCGATGAAGAGCAGGTGGCGGGTCCATTTGACGCCCATGATCTGCGCCAGGCCCCACTTCTCCTGGTTGGCCTCCTTGCGCTGGATCTCCAGCATCTCGTCGACCTCTTCGGCGATGGAGCCGTCCTTGGACTCGTCACGCACCCGCTTGAGGGAGCCGATGGCCTCGGCGATGCGCAGGTTGGCGACGTACCAGCGCGAGGACTCCGGCATGAGGCGGATGCCGAACCACAGGGCCACGGCGGGCAGGGTGGCCAGGACGAGCATGTAGCGCCAGGTCATGCCGTTGCCGGACTCGATCACAACGTTGCTGAAGTGCTGCACGGTCTCCCAGGGGACCTTGTCGCCGGCCTTGGCGACGACCTCACCGGACTTGTTGACGACGTCGTTGGCCAGGGTGACCTCCGGGCCGCCGTGCATGCGGGCCAGGACGGCGTTCATGGAGAAGGCGAGGAACTGGCCGAAGACGATCATCATCTGATCCACGGCCACCAGGGTGCCGCGGATGCGCTTGGGAGCCGTCTCACCGAGGAAGACGGGAACGATCGCCGAGGCTCCACCGACGGCGAAGCCCAGCACGATCCGGAAGAAGTAGAGGACCCAGATGTTGGGCGAGATCGTGCAGCCCAGCGCTCCGACGAAGAAGACGACGGCCAGGAGCATGATGTTGTGGCGGCGCCCGTACTTGTCGGAGAGCTTGCCTCCCACCGAGGCGCCGAGCGCGGCGCCGATGCAGAGCAGGCCGCCGATCCAGCCCTCCTCCCAGGAGGTGATCTGCAGACCGTCAGCGCCGTGCGGCAGGTACATGTAGGGCAGGGCGCCGGAGATGACGCCGGTGTCGTATCCGAAGAGCAGCGAGCCGAGGGTGGCGACCAGGGCGATGAGTCCCAGCGAGCGCTTCGGCCCTGAGGCGGGGGTCTGGTCGACCAGCTCCCGGATCTTCTCCGGCGTGTAGTGCGCCGCAGAACTGGGTGTTGTGGACATGAAAGAACTCCTTGGGTCGTCCGCCATCGTTGGCGGAGGCGAAAGAGAGCGCTGCGGGGTGGACCGGATGGCCCGGTCCGCCGGTCACCGCCCCGCAGCGCAGGGGCGGCGCCGACATCCATGTCGACACACCCATAATGTCATGACAATAACCTCTGGGGAAGTGGTGACGTCAGGCATTTTCAGATCCTTGGACGACAGCCCGGAAATATGCTGTTCTGCCAACGAAAAGTCAGCGTCCCGGGAGTGAGGCGCAGGCCCACCAGGACGAGTATGGCGGGCGGCTTCAGTCGCCACTCCCCCGATGACACCGCCTGCAGGCCTGCCAGCGCGCAGCAGCCTCAAGACCCCGGCAGGCGTCCACGCTCCGCCGGCGCCCGGTGGCTGCCTCTGGAAGTAGGGGGTCGCCCTCCGTCCCGACAAAGGCGCGGACGCACCATAGGGCTCGCGGACTCATCCTGCAGGATCCGTCCTAGAGTTCTATGGTGCGTCCGCGGTGATGGGTGGCGGAGCAGCCGGACTCACTCCTCGCGCTGGAAGGACATGGTCGCGGCGTAGGTCTTCTCCGAGGGCCAGCGGGTGGTCACAGCCTTGGCGCGGGTATAGAACCGCACACCCTCGGGACCGTGGATGTGGGTGTCACCCAGGAGCGACTCCTTCCAGCCACCGAAGGAGTAGTAGGCCACCGGCGTCGGGATCGGCACGTTGATGCCCACCATGCCGGCCTCGACGTCGAGCTCGAAGCGACGGGCCACGCCACCGTCATTGGTGAAGATGGCCGCACCGTTGCCGAAGGGCGAGGAGTTGACCTGCTTGATGGCCTCCTCGTAGGTGTCGGCGTGGACGATCGCGAGCACCGGCCCGAAGACCTCCTCGGTGTAGAGCGAGGACTCCAGGGGGACGTTGTCGACGATGGTCGGGCCGAGGAAGTGGCCCTTCTCGTGTCCGGGGATGACCAGGGGGCGGCCGTCGAGGACGACCTCGGCGCCCTTGGCCTCGGCGTCGTCGATGAGTCCGGTGATGAACTCCTTGGACTTGGCGTCGATGACCGGCCCCATCTCGACGCCCTCGTCCATGCCGTAGCCGACCTTGATCTTCTCGGCGTGGGCCTTGACGCGGCGGGCCAGATCCGGGCCGCAGCCGCCCACGGCCACGACGACGGGAAGGGCCATGCAGCGCTCGCCGGCGGCGCCGAAGGCGGCGGCGGAGATGTGCTGGGCGGCGAAGTCCAGGTCGGAGTCGGGCATGACGATGGCGTGGTTGTTCGCCCCGCCCAGGGCCTGGACACGCTTACCGTGGGTGACGCCGGTGTTCTGGACGATGTGGGCCACCGGGGTGGAGCCCACGAAGGAGATCGCGTCAATGCCGGAGTGCTCAAGGACCTTGGAGACCATGGTGCGGTTGCCGGAGACGACGTTGAAGACGCCGTCGGGCAGGCCGGCCTCCTTGTAGAGCTCGGCCGTCAGCAGGGCCGCAGACGGCGTGGCCGAGGCCGGCTTGAGGACGAAGGCGTTACCGGTGGCGATGGCGATGGGGTGCATCCACATGGGCACCATGGCCGGGAAGTTGAAGGGGCAGATGCCGGCGACGACGCCGACCGGCTGGCGCAGGGTGTGGATGTCCACGCCGGTGGAGATGTCGAAGGAGTGCTCGCCCTTGAGGGCCAGGTTGATGGCGGTGGCGAAGTCGAGGGTCTCGCGCCCGCGCTGGATCTCGCCGACGGCGTCGGAGTAGTTCTTACCGTGCTCGGCCACGATCATCTTGGCCATCTCGTCCTGGTGGTCCAGGACCAGCTGGCGCATGCGGAACATGATGGCGGTGCGCTTGGCCAGCGAGACCTTCGCCCACTCCTTCTGGGCACGGCGGGCCACCTCGACGGCGTGGTCGAGGTCGGCGTCGGAGGCCTGGAGCAGCTCGGCCTCGACCTCACCGGTCCCCGGGTTCTCGACGGCGAAGCGCCCGATCGGGTTTCCCTCGTAGTACTTTCCGTCAACCCAGTGCGCAATGGTTCTCATCGTTATCGACTCCTGATTGTCGGTTTCGCGGACCCGCCCCGCCTATGGGGTGGGTAGGGCCGGACTCGGACCAAGGTCTCACTGGCGGACCGGCCGGGCGCCCAGCGCCTTGCATGTGCCCCCAGCCTAACGTCCCAGACGGCGATTGGTGCCGTTTTGTCAGAACATAATCGGGGCGTTGACCACATCGTGATCTTGGCGCCCCCTTCGCGACGCCGCCGGCACAGCGACCGTCGACGTCCTCACCGGACGGGGGTACGCACACGGCGGGGGTCCACGGCACCATCGGCCGTGGACCCCCGCCGTCGCGGTCGGCGCAGGAGCGCGCCGTCATCCGCGTCCTACCTGCGATCCCTTCAGGTAGAGGCCTTACAGGTAGTGACGCTGAGGCTTGCGGTCACGCAGGTACTCCTCGTAGGCGCGCTGCGTGGACTCCAGCTCGGAGACCCCCGAGACCGGCACGTCCCACCAGCTCGAGCCGGGCGGGTTGGGGCCGTAGAGGTCGGTCTCGATGTGGATCATCGTGGGACGGTCGGAGGCCTCGGCCTTGCGGTAGGCCTCCTTGAACTCCGCGATGGTGTGGACCTCGAGGACGTCCAGGCCCCAGGAGCGGGCGTTGGCGGCGATGTCGACGCCGTCGATGACCTGCTCGTCGGCCAGGTGGCTGCCCTCGCCGCGCCGGCGGTACTTGGTGCCGAAGCGCTGGGAGCCGCGGGACTCCGAGAGGGCACCGATGGAGCAGAAGCCGTAGTTCTGCAGCAGGACGTAGATGACCTTGATGTTCTCCTGGACCACGGTGGCCAGCTCCATGGGGAGCATCTGGTAGGTGCCGTCACCCACGATGGAGACCACCTCGGCCTCGGGGCGGGCGAGCTTGACGCCCATGGCGGCGGGCACCTCGTAGCCCATGCAGGAGAAGGCGTACTCCACGTGGTACTGCAGCGGGCTGCGGGCCTGCCACAGGGCCTGGAGGTCACCGGGCATGGAGCCGGCGGCATTGATGACCACGTCCTCCTCCCCCATGAGCTCGTTGAGGGCGCCGAAGACCTCGGTCTGGGCGGGCAGGGGCCCGTGGTCCAGGTGGTAGCAGCGCTCGGTGGCCTTGAGCCAGGCCTCCTTCTCCGCGGTGATCTCCTCGGAGTAGGCCGCCTCGACGCGGTAGTCCGCGAGCGCCTCGGCCAGGGCCGCCAGGGCCTCGCGGGCGTCGGCCACCACCATCTCGGCGCTCTCCTTGGCGGCGTCGAAGGGGGTGACGTTGATGTTCACGAACTTCACGTCGGGGTTCTTGAACTGGGTCTTGGAGGCCGTGGTGAAGTCGGAGTAGCGGGTGCCCACGCCGATGATGAGGTCGGCCTTGTCGGCGATGTGGTTGCCGGAGTCGCAGCCGGTGGAGCCCACGCCGCCCACAGCGCTGGGGTGGTCGAAGTTGATGGCGCCCTTACCGGCCTGGGTGTCGCCCACCGGGATGCCGGTGGCGGTGGCCAGGGCGCGCAGCTCCTCGCTGGCGCCGGCGTAGATGGTGCCGCCGCCGGCGATGACGAGGGGGCGCTTGGCGGCCTTGATGAGGGCGACGGCGCGCTCCAGGGCGGCGGGCTCGGGCACCGGGCGGCGCACGTGCCACACGCGCTTGCGGAACAGCTCCACGGGCCAGTCGAAGACCTCGGCCTGGACGTCCTGGGGCATGGCGATGGTGACCGCGCCGGTCTCGGCGGGGTCGGTGAGCACGCGCATGGCGCTCAGCAGTGAGGGGATGAGCTGCTCGGGCCGGTTGATGCGGTCGAAGAAGCGCGAGACGGGGCGGAAGGCGTCATTGACGCTGACGTCCAGGCTGGTGGGGTCCTCCAGCTGCTGGAGCACGGGGTCTGGGACGCGGGTGGCGAACTGGTCGGAGGGGAAGAGCAGCACCGGCAGGCGGTTGGTGGTGGCCAGGGCGGCCCCGGTGACCATGTTGAGGGAGCCCGGGCCGATGGAGGCCGTGCACATGTAGGTCTGGAGGCGGTTGGTGGTCTTGGCGAAGGCGGCGGCCGCGTGCACCTGCCCCTGCTCGTTGCGGGGCATGATGTAGGGCATCTCCTGCTCGCCGTCGGCACGGGCGATCTCGTTCTGCAGGAGGGCCTGGCCGATGCCGGCCACGTTGCCGTGGCCGAAGATGCCAAAGGCCCCGGCGATGAGGCGCTGCTCGACGCCGTCGCGCTCGGAGTACTGGTTGGACAGGAAACGGATGGTGGCCTGGGCGACCGTCAGGCGGATCGTCCCGGCGTAGGCTTCGTTGCTCATCGTGGTTCTTCTCTGCTCTTCTTCAGGTGGTGGGGGCGGTCGAAAGGCGGATCGGCTAGTCGTTCATGGGGGTCATGGGCAGGCGCGGGTCGACCTCCTGGCCCTCCCAGGTCTGGCGCACCCAGGTGTGGTGGGGGTCGTCGGTCATGAGCCACACGGAGTCCTCGGCGGGGCCGGCCATGACGTTGAGGTAGTAGAGGTCGTAGCCGGGGGCGGCCACGGAGGGGCCGTGGTAGCCGTAGGGCATGACGACGACGTCGCCGCCGCGCACCTCGGTGCACACGTCAATGTCGTGGCCGGGCGAGGGGTAGATGCGCTGGAGCGCGAAGCCCTCGGCGTCGCCCTCACCGGCGCGGACCTGGTAGTAGTAGATCTCCTCCAGGACCCGCTCGACCTCGGTGTGCTCGTCGTGCTTGTGGGGCGGGTAGGAGGACCAGTTGCCTCCGGGGGTCAGGACCTCGCAGGCCAGCAGGTGGGAGGTCTCGACGTCGTTGCCCAGGGCGTAGTTGTTGACCTGGCGCGAGGAGGGGCCGGCCCCCCGCAGGCCGGTGCCGACCTCGGAGCGTGGGCAGTAGCGCAGCGGCTTGTCGGTGGTGGCCTTGGAGCCGGGAAGGGCGATGCGGGCGCCGTCGGTACTGGTGAGGGTCACCTCGGTGCGGCGGGGGACGTAGACGTAGTCGGTGATGTCGGTGAAGACCGACTCGCGCCCGGCCACCTCGAAGCGCTCACCGCCGGCCTGGACGTCACAGCCGCCCGACAGGGGCAGGACGAGGTACTCGTGCTCACCGGCAGGCACGGTCAAGGGCTTCCCGGGGGCGAGCGCCACCACGCGCAGGGAGGACCACTCCCAGCCGGCCCGCTCCGGGGTGAGGTCCAGCTCGTAGCTGTCGTGGGCGAGCTCGCCGGCGCGGATGACGTAGCGGGACTGGTCCGATGTCTCGGAC
Organism: Actinomyces sp. SKVG-SVH-4(1); assembly: GCF_048514265.1. Taxonomy (NCBI): domain Bacteria; kingdom Bacillati; phylum Actinomycetota; class Actinomycetes; order Actinomycetales; family Actinomycetaceae; genus Actinomyces; species Actinomyces sp. SKVG-SVH-4(1). The sequence goes on from NZ_JBGEVE010000022.1 coordinate 9,849, forward strand.
GGGGCGGTGCGGTCGGTGTGGCCCATAGTGGTGCTCCTTCAGCTCCTGGGGGTACTCGTGGGGATTGTCTCGTATGGGGTGGCCCGGCCGGGGCCGATTGACGGGGGTTGCGGCGGCTGCGGGGGTGAGGGGCCGGGGCGGTGGGTCCGTTGGCGGGACGTGTCAGGTGCTCACAGCAGGGCGACGGCGGCGTCGACGGCGGCCTCGACGTCGTCATTGCCCGGGTAGAGCAGGGAACGGCCCACGACCAGTCCTCTGACGTTGGGAAGCTCCAGGGCTGCCGCCCAGGAGGCGCGGGTGGCCTCGGGGTCGGTGGAGACCTCGCCGCCCAGGATGAGACTGGGCAGGGAGGTGGAGGCCATGACGCGCCGCATCGAGGCGGGATCGCTGACGCAGGGCAGCTTGAGCCAGGTGTGCGCCGAACTTCGCCCTAGCGCCTGGGCGATGCAGATCGAGCGGATGACGGCCTCCTCGCTGAGGTCGTTGACGATCCGGCCGCCCTCCCACTGAGAGATGAAGGGCTCGATCATGGCGTTCAGGCCGCGCTCGGACAGGGAGTCGATGGCCTTGGCGCTGGCCTCGAGGGTGGTGGCGCTGGCGGGGTCGGCGTAGTTGATGCGGGTGAGCATCTTGCCCCCGTCGAGGTGGGAGACCTCGATGCCGTCAGCGTCGTAGGCGCCGAAGCGGTCGTCCATCTCGAAGGAGGCCCCCTGGAGGCCGATCCGGTTCATCGAGCCCCACACGAGCTTGCCGTCCAGGGCGCCCAGGAGGGTCAGGTCCTCGATGATCTCGGCGGTTCCCAGGAACCCGTTGACGCCGGGGCGGGACAGGGCCGTCATGCAGCGCCGCAGGAGGTCCTCGCGGTCGGCCATCGCCAGGGGCCTCTCGCCGGCCCCCAGGGCCCCGCGGGCCGGGTGGTCGCAGGCAATGACCATGAGGCGCCCGGCCCCGGACAGGTCGGCGCGGGGGCGCTGGACCAGGGCCCGGCCGATGCGGCCGGGGTCGGTGGCCCGGATCTCGGTAACGGCGTCGGTCAGCGGCCGCGGCCCCGAGGCGGAGGCGGCAGGGGTGGGTGATGCGTTCATCGGGCGCTCCTCACAGGTCCGTCAGCCCCGGGGCGACCTCGTCGCGGCGGGCGCGCATGAGCTCGAGCAGCTCGGGCTCGGTGGGCATGGCGGTGGAGCACTCCAGTCGCGAGGAGACGATCGCTCCTGCGGTGGAGGCAGCGAAGATGGTCTTCTCCAAGGACCAGCCCGACAGCAGACCGTGGCAGATGGCCCCTCCGAAGGCGTCCCCGGCTCCCAGGCCGTTCTTCGTCTCCACCGAGGTCACAGGCATCTCCACCCGCTCGGTGCGGGTCTTGGCCAACGTCCCCTCCAGGCCCTGCTTGACGATCGCCAGCTCAACGCCGGCCTCCAGGAGGGCGTCGGCCGCCCGCTCGGGGTCGCGCTCGCCGACGGCGACCTCGCACTCCTCCCGGTTGCCGATGGCGACGGTAACTTTGGGAAGGATCCTGGAGACCTCCCGGTGGGCCGTCTCCTTGTCCTTCCAGAACATGGGGCGGTAGTCGAGGTCGGCGATCGTGAAGCGCCGCCGGTCTCGGGTGCCCAGGGCCGCGTGGTGGGCCGAGCGCGAGGGCTCCTTGCTCAGGCCGGTCACCGAGATCCAGAAGATCGAGGCGTCGCGAATGACCTCCAGCGGCAGGTCCTCCCAGGTCAGCTCCAGGTCGGGAGCCGAGGGCTCGCGGTAGAAGTAGAGGGGGAAGTCATCCGGCGGGAAGATCTCGCAGAAGGTGACCGGGGTGTTGTAGGCGGCCTTGGTGACGACGTGGCAGTCGTCGACTCCCAGGCGGCGCATCTCGGTGCGCACGAAGCGCCCGAAGGGGTCGTTTCCCACGCCGGTGACGACGGCGGAGCGGTGGCCGTAGCGGGCGGCGGCCACCGCCACGTTGGTGGGGCTCCCGCCCAGGAACTTGCCGAAGCTCTCCACGTCCTCCAGCCCGACGCCGACCTGAAGGGGGTAGATGTCGATGCCGCAGCGCCCGATGGTGAGCACGTCGAGCCGGTCGGCGTCTCCGGCGCCTGCGGGCGAGCTCTCGGGCGCGACCGCCTCGGTCACCTGGGTCGTTGCCGTCGTTGCTGTCGTCACGGTGATCGCGTCTCCACATCCTTGGGGGCTGCAGGCCTGCGGAACGGAGGTCTGCATCGGGCGTCACTGCGAAGCCTGCCCCACTGGACCGCTCCAGGTCAAGCATTTGTCAGAACATTTAGGACCCGCCTTCCCGCACAGCAGCCACAGGATGGCGACAGTGCGTGACATCAGCACACAGCATCCGTATGCTCGAGGCATTATCACGTCTGACACAGGCTCATCTCATGCCCGATTCAACATCCCCTTTCGCCCTCGACATCACGATCGACCGCGAGTCCAAGACGCCGCTGCACACGCAAATTTCCGAGCCGCTGGCCACACTCATCCTTGACGGCACACTGCCCGCCGGTAGCCGCCTGGAGGACGAGCTCTCGATGGCCAAGCGACTGAAGGTCTCCCGCCCCACGGCGCGCCAGGCCCTTCAGCACCTGGTGGACCGCGGCCTGGTCAAGCGCCGTCGGGGCGTGGGCACGATCGTCTCCCCCATGCACGTCCACCGCCCGATGCAGCTGACGAGCCTGCTGTCAGACCTGTCCGCGGCCGGCCACACGACCTCCACGAGCGTGCTGGACTACGTCGAGCACGAGGCCGACGCCGAGGCCGCCGAGCACCTCGAGGTCGAGGAGGGCACCGCCGTCGTGACCTGCACCCGCATCCGCTGCGCCGACGGCGAGCCGATCGCGGTGCTGTCCAACCTCATGCCGGCAGCCATCGCCCCCACCCGTGAGGAGCTGGAGGCCGGAGGCCTCTACGACCTGCTGCGCGCCCAGGACGTCATCCCCACCACGGCCAAGCAGATCATCGGGGCCCGCAATGCCACCGCCCGCGAGGCCGACCTCCTCCACGAGCGACGCCGCGCCGCCCTCATGACCGCCACCCGCATCACCTACGACCAGTCGGGCCGCGTCATCGAGTACGGGCAGCACATCTATCGGGCCTCGCGCTACACCTTCGAGACCTCGCTGTTCTCCAGCTAGCCCTCACCCCAACACAGGAGTCACCACCACTCCCAGGAATCTTTGTCCTGACATTTTATTGACAGATGCCGTCGAGCACACTTCAATAGGGGATACCGGACCGCGGCTGCAAGGACGCCTGCGCGGATGAACCCGAAAGAGAGCACAGAACCGATGAGCATCGACTACACCCCCGGACCCCTTCTCGACGCCGCCCGCAACACGCCCACCGCCCTGTGGAACGACTCAGCCGACCCCGACGAGCTGCGCCAGTCCATCTCCTTCGGCGGCGTCGGCGCCACCTGCAACCCCACCATCGCCTACACCTGCATCAACCAGCGCAAGGACGTGTGGCTCCCCCGCATCGCCGAGCTGGCCGAGGAGATGCCCGAGGCCACCGAGTCCGAGATCGGCTGGCAGGTCGTGCGCGAGATGAGCATCGAGGCCGCCACGCTGCTCGAGCCCATCTTCGAGGAGCACAAGGGCCGCAACGGTCGCCTGTCGATGCAGACCGACCCGCGCCTGGCCCGCAGCGCCAAGGCCCTGGCCGACCAGGCCGAGGAGTTCTCCAACCTGGCCAAGAACATCATCGTCAAGATCCCCGCCACCTCCGTGGGCGTCAAGGCCATCGAGGACGCGACCTACCGGGGTGTGTCGGTCAACGTCACCGTCTCCTTCTCCGTGCCCCAGGCCGTGGCCACCGGTGAGGCCATCGAGCGCGGCCTCAAGCGCCGCGAGGCCGAGGGCAAGGACGTCTCCACCATGGGTCCGGTCGTCACCCTCATGGGCGGTCGCCTGGACGACTGGCTCAAGATCGTGGCCAAGCGGGACAAGCTCTTCATCGACCCCGGTCACCTGGAGTGGGGCGGCGTGGCCGCCCTCAAGCGCGCCTACCAGGAGTTCCAGGCCCGTGGCCTGCGCGCCCGCGTGCTGTCGGCCGCCTTCCGCAACGTGCTGCAGTGGTCCGAGCTGGTCGGCGGCGACCTGGTCGTCTCCCCGCCCTTCGCCTGGCAGAAGCTCATCAACGACTCCGGCTACAAGGTCGTCGAGCGCATCAACGAGCCCGTGGCCCCCGAGATCATGGAGACGCTCCTGTCGATCCCCGAGTTCGTGCGCGCCTACGAGCCCGACGGCATGACGCCCGAGGAGTTCGACACCTTCGGCGCGACCCGCCGCACCCTGCGCGGATTCCTCCAGGCCGACGCCGACCTGGACGCCCTGGTGCGCGACGTCATCATGCCCCAGCCCTGATCGACTCCAGTCGGGATCGTCCGGGTCCCGGTGGGGGCCCGGACGACCGCAGCGGCACCCGCCGCACCGGGCGGGTCCACGGCGTGTTCGGTCATGTCCACACGTTCCGCGCCGTCGAACCGCCCGCCCCACCACTTTCCACAGTTCAGACACCAACCCACACACCCACTCACACGCAGAAGGAGCAAGGATGCTCTCCATCGCCGTCATCGGTGCCGGCCGCATCGGCCACGTCCACGCCAAGACCATCGCCGCCCACCCCCAGGCCGAGCTCGCCCTGGTCTGCGACCCCTTCGAGGACGCGGCCGAGAAGCTCGCCGCCACCTACGGGGCCCGGTCCTGCAAGGACGTCGAGGAGGTCTTCGCCGACCCCGAGATCGACGCCGTCATCGTCGGCTCCCCCACGCCGCTGCACATCCCCCACCTGCTGGCCGCCGCCAAGGCGGGCAAGGCGGTGCTGTGCGAGAAGCCGATCGCCCTGGACATGAAGGACGTCGAGGCCGCCCAGGCCGAGCTCGATGCCGTCACGGTCCCCGTCATGTTCGGCTTCAACCGCCGCTTCGACCCCAGCTTCGCCGCCGCGCGCGCCGCGGTCGAGGCCGGCAAGATCGGCGACATTGAGCAGCTGACCATCATCAGCCGCGACCCGGCCGCCCCGCCGGCGGAGTACATCAAGGTCTCCGGCGGCATCTTCCGCGACATGACCATCCACGACTTCGACACCGCCCGCTTCTTCCTGGGCGAGATCGAGGAGATCTATGCCGCCGGCCAGAACCTCGACCCGGCCCTGAAGGACACCGGCGACTTCGACGCCGCCGTCGTCACCCTCAAGGCCGCCTCGGGCGCCGTGGCCACGATCATCAACAACCGCCACTGCTCCTCCGGCTACGACCAGCGACTCGAGGCCTCGGGCCGCGAGGGTGCCCTGTTCGCCGAGAACATCCGCGCCACCACGGTGCGCCTGTCCAACGGCGAGGTCACCGACGCCCAGGAGCCCTACCTCGACTTCTTCCTGGAGCGCTACGCCGACGCCTACCGCATCGAGCTGAGCGCCTTCATCGAGGCCGTCGAGGCCGGCACCACGCCCCCCACCGGCATCGAGGACGCCATCGCCGCCCTGCGCCTGGCCGAAGCCGCCACGGAGTCGGCCCACTCCGGGCAGCCGGTGCGACTGAGCTGAGCACCGCCCCCTCTGACGCGCAGGTGGGCGTCGTCGAGCATTCCGTCTCGACGACGCCCACCCGCGTTCTCAGCGCCTCGTTGCGGGCTCAGCCAAGGCCGCGTGCGCGCTCAGTCCTCCTCGTGGAGGCGGTAGGTGAAGGAGTGGGTCTGCCCCACCTTGAGGGCGATGAGGTCCTCCCCGCTGTTGAAGGCGTTGGGCGGGCAGGTCATGGGCTCAATGGCCACGCCAGGGCGGGAGAGCTCGTCGGCGGTGTAGGCCTGCACCCAGGGGACGTCCGAGCTCATGATGACGGCGCGGTTCCCCTGCCCGCCGCGCAGGCTCACCTCCCAGGTGCCCTCGGGCAGGGCGGTGTAGGCGTTGTCCGTCTGGGTGGCCCCGACGAGCCGGCCGCCCCGCCAGTCCCAGTCGGTGCCCTCCACGCTGCGCCGGTGCGTGGGGGCCATGTGCTCGTCGACATCGAGGACCTCGGCAGCCGGGATCGTCAGGACGCAGTCGTCCAGGGGCACCGAGCGCGTCAGGTAGGGGTGGCAGGACACGCCGTAGGGAGCGGGGGCGGGCTCACCCTCGACCTCCGGCGCGCCGGGGACCGGCGGGGCGGGGCGGGCCGCACCGACGTTGGTGGCGGTCACGGTCACGCTCAGTCCGCGCTCGGCGTCGAGCTCGAAGCAGGCACTGGCCTCCAGGCTCCAGGGGTAGCCGTAGGAGGCCAGCAGGCTCAGCTCCAGGACGACGCGGCTGCGGGGGGCGCCGTCATCGGGGCCGGAGGGGTCGTCGTCGGCGACCTGCCAGTCCATCCAGCCGGCCAGGCCGTGGAGGGCAGAGCCACTGGCCGGCTCGTTGCAGCCCACGAGGAACTCGGCGCCCGCGTAGTCGTAGCGGGACCCGGCGATGCGGTTGGCCCACGGCAACAGGGTCTTGCCCTGCCAGCCGGCGGGCAGTGTGGCCTCGGCGTCGAAGGGCATGATGAGGTCGCGCCCCTGGTGGCGCAGGTGGACGAGCATGGCACCCGATGAGGCGATACGCGCCTCATAGTCGCCGGCGACCAGATCGATGAGTTCTCCGTTAATCATGGTTCCTGTCCCAGTGTGCGGGGCGTGCGCCCCTCGGTGGTGGCTTCCTCGGTGAGGTTTTACCGTAGCCGCGTGCCGCATCAGGCACAGGCCTCGTCCCGACGCTCGCACGGCAGGGCCGTCGTGTCGCGGACAACGAGCTCGGGGACCACCCGGTAGAGGCGACCCCCCAGAGGCCGGTCCTCACCGGCCACCTCCACCGGGATCCGGCCGTCCTGGCCCGGGTGCATCCGGGCCAGCAGCGCCCGTACCGCCACCTCGGCGATGAGGCGGGCGTCCTGACGCACCGTGGTCAGGGAGAAGGCCGAGGCCGCCGTGACCGGGATGCCGTCGTAACCAGTGACGGCCAGGTCCTGCGGCACCCTCACCCCTTGACGGCGCAGCTCCATGAGAGCCCCGACGGCGCAGTGGTCGTTGAAGCACAGGAGCGCCTCGGGCAGCTCGCCGGCCTCGATGAGATGGTGGACCGCCCTGGCGCCGCTGTCCTCATCGCCTCCCCCGGGCTCCACCCGTGCGCCTCGCCCCAGCCCCCGGCTCTCCATGGCCTGGCCGAATCTCCGGATACGTCGCCCCGCGGCGGTCTCCTTCCCGCCGTCCACATGGGTGATGCAGCGCCTCCCGGTGTCGACCAGGTGATCGACGAGCATCTGGATGCCGACGTCGTCACGTGAGTGGACCTCGTCAACATCCTCCAGCTCGGCGCTGGTGCCGATGAGGACCGTCGGGGTCCGGTCCACGATGCCGGCCAGGGCGTCCACGGAGAGGTCGGGATCGACCAGGATGAGGCCCTCGCAGCGCTGGAGCAGCAGCGAGCGCAACCCGTCGGCCACATCGCGGTGCGGGGTGGAGGTGGCCAGCACCGGCGCGTGCTCCAGAGCGGAGGCCGCCTGGAAGAGCCCGTCCACGATGAGTCCCTGATAGGCCTGCCCGATGGCGAAGCTGGCGCCGATGAGCCCGGTGTGGCTGCGGCGCAGGAACTGGGCGCGCGGGTCCGCCTGGTAGCCGAGCTCGGCGGCGATGCGCAGGATCTCGCCACGGGTCTTCTCGGCGACGCCGTCGGAGCCGTTGAGAGCCGCCGAGACGGTGGAGATGGAGCGGCCGGCGCGCTCGGCGACAGTCCTGATCGTGACCCGCCCACCTCGTCCTCGAGGTCCTTCCACGGCAGACGTCTCCCCTTCCACGCCGTTGTGCCTCACGGACCGGCACGATCCGCGGGATCCGGGGTCCATCCTTGGACACCGGTTGAGCACATCCTATCCGACAACACCGGTGGGCACGAGGCCCTGCTCAGAGAGGTCATCAGACCTCATACTTCCCTCTTGTCAGGACAAAGTTGCTCTGATATCTTCCTGTGACGTCATTAACGACGGGTGTCTCCTGGGACTTCCGGACGCACCTCCATACACGTAGCAGCCGACAGCGTTGTCGGAAAGGACCCTCATGACCAACAAGTCAACACTGGGCATCGGAGTCATCTCCCTGGGCTGGATGGGACGGCTTCACTCCCGCAGCTACCGCGCCATCGCCGAGCGCTTCCCCGAGCTGGGGGTGACCCCACGGCTGGTCGCCGCCGCGGACCCCGTGGACGAGGTGCGTCAGGAGGCGGTGGACAACCTGGGCTTCGAGCGCGCCTACGCCGACTACCGCGATCTGCTGGCAGATCCTGAGGTGGAGGCCGTCTCCATCTGCGCCCCCAATTTCCTCCACCACGAGATGGCCCTGGCGGCCGTCGAGGCCGGCAAGCCCTTCTGGATCGAGAAGCCCATGGGGGTCAGCGCCGAGCAGTCCCGGCAGATCGCCCAGGCCGCAGAGAAGGCGGGACTGATGACCGCCGTCGGCTTCAACTACCGCCACACCCCGGCCATCGAGTACCTGCGCTCCCTGGTGCGCGGCGGCGAGCTGGGCCGGATCACGAATGTGCGCGTGTGGTTCATCGCCGACTACAACTCCTCCCCCATGGGGCCCCTGACCTGGCGAGCCTCGAAGGAGAAGGCCGGGGCCGGCGTCGTGCCCGACCTCATGAGCCACGGGGCCGACCTGGCCCAGTACATCGTGGGTCGCATCGCCTCAGTCACCGCGGTCACCGATACCTTCATCACCGAGCGCCCCATCCCCACCAAGATGGGCATCGGCCACTCGGGCTTCGAGATCGGCGACGAGGTGGGCCCGGTGGAGAACGAGGACTACGTCTCCATGCTGGTGCGCTTCGAGAACGGCACCGTGGGCACCATGGAGTCCTCCCGCGTCAGCGTGGGACCTCGCGCCGAGTACGTCGTCGAGGTCTACGGCACGAAGGGCTCGGCCCGCTGGAACTTCGAGCACCTCAACGAGCTGGAGATCTGCCCCGTGCTCGACGGCGGGGCCTCGCACGGCTACACCCGCGCCATGGCCGGCCCCCAGTGGGGCCAGTGGCAGCGCTTCCAGCCCGCCATCGGCACCTCCATGGGCTTTGACGACATGAAGGCCATCGAGGCCGCGCAGTTCATCGAGTCGATCCTCACCGGCAAGCAGGTGGCCCCCTCGGCCGCCGACGCCTGGTGCGCCGCGGAGGTCGACGAGGCCGTTGTCGCCTCGGCGGCCGACGGCCAGTGGCACGAGGTCCCTCGTGTCGAGGGACGCACCACCTTCGACGCCTGAGCCGCCCCACACCGCACCTTTCTCTTCACTCCACCACCACCCATCACAACAACCCCTGCGGCATCGTCGCCGCAGGACTGAGAGGAGACCCCCTATGTCTCAGGGAGTCACGACGTCCCTGCGTGGACTCACCAGGGAAGAGCTCAACAAGGCGGTGGCCGAGACGCCGCCTTCGGGCAAGCACCGCGGCGTCATCGCCATCGCCGCCGTGGCCACGCTCGGCTCACTGCTCTTCGGCTACGACACCGGCGTCATCTCCGGCGCCCTGCCGTACATGTACATGCCCTTCGACGCCAAGGGCCTCCAGCTGACCTCCTTCGAGGAGGGCGCCATCGGCGGCACCCTGCTAGTCGGCGCGGCGCTGGGCGCGCTGCTGGGCGGACTCATGTCGGACCGCTGGGGCCGGCGCCACAACATCACCTTCCTGGCCTTCCTGTTCTTCGCCGGCGCACTCGGCACCACATTCGCCCCCAACGTCTGGGTCATGTACCCCTTCCGCGTCGTCCTGGGCTTCGCCGTCGGCGCCGCCTCAGCGACGGTCCCCGTCTACCTGGCGGAGACGGCACCCAAACGCATCCGTGGCTCCATCGTGGCCATCGACCAGCTCATGATCGTCACCGGCCAGCTGCTCGCCTTCTCGATGAACGCCATCATCAACTCCCTCCAGGGCGGCCCGAAGATCACCATCGCCGAGGACCCCAGCGGGCACTTCACCCCGGGCCAGTATGTCTTCGACGAGATCGCCAAGCTCCAGTCCTCCAAGGGCGGCCCGATGAACGCCGAGCAGTACCACGCCTTCCTCGACCAGCTCAGCATCAGCGCCGGTAACGGCGAGGCCTGGCGCTACATGCTGGTCCTGTGCTCCATCCCGGCAGTGGCCCTGTGGATCGGCATCCGCCTCATGCCCGAGTCCTCGCGCTGGTACCTGGCCAAGGAGCGCCTCTACGACGCCATCGGCGCCCTCAAGCGCGTGCGCGTCCCGGAGAAGGACGGCTCCATCGAGGACGAGATCATGGAGATGGTCGAGGCCCGCCAGCACGAGAAGGACGAGGAGACCCAGCGCAAGGGCTTCAGCCACGTCATGGCCACGCCCTGGCTGCGCAAGCTGTTGCTGGTCGGCATCTTCCTGGCCGTGGTCAACCAGACCACCGGCGTCAACACCGTCATGTACTACGCCCCCAAGGTGCTGGAGTACGCCGGCATGTCCACCTCGGCATCCATCACCGCACAGGTGGCCAACGGCGTCATGTCGGTCATCGGCTCCGCCATCGGCATCTGGCTCATCCTGAAGTTCCGGCGCCGCCAGGTCCTCATCGGCGATGTCATCGGCGTGGGCATCACTCTGCTGGGCATCGCGGCGACCTTCCAGTTCTTCATCGCCCCGCACATGGCCAACCACACCACTCCGCCCACCTGGGCCGCCTACCTCATCCTGGGGCTCATGTCCGTCTTCATGCTCATCGTGCAGTCCTCCAACGGCACGATCGTGTGGACGATGATGGGTGAGATCTTCCCGGCCAACGTCCGCGGCATCATGAACGGCACGGCGATCTTCTGCATGTGGACCGCCAACGCCATCATCACCTGGACCTTCCCGCCCATGATGGAGACCCTGGGCGGCGGCATCACCTACACCATCTACGGCGTGCTCAACCTGGTCGTCGCCGTCGTCCTGTTCAAGATCATGCCGGAGACCAAGGACAAGTCCCTGGAGGAGATCGAGGTCGAGATGGAGAAGCTCTACTCCTGACCCACCCCCAGCACACGCGCTCCCGGGAGGACCCGAAAAGGGCTTGTCAGGACAAAGTCCTGTTGCTAGGTTCGAGGCACGGGCCCACCGCCCGGCACCGACGCCGGCACCCTCCTCCCGGGAGCGCACTACTGGCGGCCCCGAGCCGACGGCGCAGCAGCCGCCCGCGCCTCACCGCCACCTCACCGCACGCACCCACTGACCACCGCCCATCACCACCCGAGCGAGAACACGGAGCAACGATGTCCTTCACCCTCGACCCTGCAACCGCCATCTCCGACCCCCACGGCATCTCCTGGGGCATGCACCCGATCACCTGGCGCAATGACGACATCCCCGAGGTCGGCGCCTTCAACACCCTGGAGGACATGCTCCTGGACCTGGCCGACACCGGCTACGCGGGCACCGAGTGCGCCGGCTTCTTCCCGCCCAAGGAGGAGGTCAAGGCCGCCGCTGAGGCCCGCGGTATCAAGATCGTCGCCCAGTGGTTCTCCTCCTTCATCCTGCGCGACGGCGTCGAGGCCGTCATCCCTGACTTCGAGGCCACCTGCGCCTACCTGGAGTACCTGGGCGCCACCCGCGTCGTCGTCTCCGAGCAGACCGGCTCGGTCCAGGGCATCCGCGACGTCTGCATCTTCACCAACAAGCCGGTGCTCACCGAGGAGCAGTGGCCGGTGCTGGCCGAGGGCCTCAACCGTCTGGGCGACGTCGCCCACGCCCACGGCCTGGAGCTCGTCTACCACCACCACCTGGGCACGGTCATCCAGACCAAGGAGGAGACCATCCGCCTCATGGAGCTGACCGACCCGGCCAAGGTCTCCCTCCTGTTCGACACCGGCCACGCCTACGTGGGTGACGGCGACGTCATGGGTCTGCTGGAGGCCACCATCGACCGCGTCAAGCACGTCCACTTCAAGGACGTGCGTCCCGAGAAGATGGAGGAGTCCAAGGCTGCCGAGCGCTCCTTCCTCGACTCCTTCCTGGCCGGCATGTTCACCGTCCCCGGCGACGGCACGATCGACTTCACCGTCCCCTACAAGTTCCTCGTGGACCACGGCTACTCCGAGTGGATCCTGGTGGAGGCCGAGCAGGACCCGGCCATCGCCAACCCCCTGGAGTACGCCCGCAAGGCACGCGCCTACCTTGAGGGAACCCTCTTCAAGGCCTGAGACGTCGCGGGGTTCGCGCGGACTCCCCCTCCGAGCGGGCCCCACCGGCTGACGTCTCACCTCGACGCTCCCGACCAGTGATGGTTGGGAGCGTCGTCGTTCCCGGGCCATTGAGGAGCACGCCGGGGCGAGCCGCCCGCCCCGCCGGGCCCGACGACGATCACCCTTCACTCACCCTTCGCTCAGGCACACCGGCGGGTTTATTCTGGAAAGGGCACTCTTGACCGCGATGACGCACAGGAGGAAGGGACATGTCCTCAATGCAGGTTTCAGGCACAGTGAGTGGGTTCTTCTCCGATGTCCGCCGCTGGGAGCGCACGGATCACCACCTCACCTGGAGCGACGCCCTGCTGGTCGCCTACTGCGTCCTCTTCTGGGTCGTCGCGGTCCAGGGAATGATTGACCACCTCCTCCATGACGACTCGCCCGCCTCGAGCGCACTTGTCTGCGGCATCACCGGGATCACGGCCTGGGCGGCCTTGCCCCCGCTGCAGCTCATCACCCCTTGGCCGGCTGCCAGACGGACGCTGCGAGCCACGGTCTCGATCCTCTCGATCGGCGCAGGAGCAGCCGCTCTCGGCCTGCTTCATGGGATCGGACTGACGACCCAGCGCACTGCTCTTTGGGACCACCTGCTCAGTGCAACCCTGCCCGCAACGGCACTCATCTTCCTGGGTGTCTCCGGGATCGTCACGCTGCTGCGCACCGCTGCGGCGCCCCGTTGACGCAGCCCCGGCAGCACTTACGCAAGCCACCGTCGACGGCGAGGACCCCATCGGTCCTCGCCGTCGACGGCCATGCATTAGTCTGGACAAAGTTCAGACCAGACTCCGACTCTTCTCACCGCTGAGAGGTCCCGTGCTCCCCACCTTGACCACCACCGCCTGGATCCTGCTCGTGGTCGTGGCGGCCCTGTGCGGTATCGCCAAGACCGCCCTGCCCGGGGCTGCCACCATCGCCGTGGCCCTGTGCACCGCGGCGTTGCCGGCCAAGGAGTCCACCGGCGCCATCTTGCTCATGCTCATGACCGGCGACCTGCTGGCCGTGTGGAGCTATCGCGGCGACGCGGACTTCCGTATGCTGCGCAGGCTCGTCCCGGCGGTGCTGGCCGGTGTCGGCGCCGGCGCCCTGTTCCTGCACCTGGCCTCCAACGACTCCACTCGCCGCCTCATCGGCGCCATCCTGCTGATCCTGGTCGCCGTCACGCTGTACCAGCGCCGCTCGGCCACCAGGAACAGGCCCGACGACGCACCTGAGGCCGTCCTCCCGCCCCCGGCCGGCAGCCGCCTGGCCCGACTGGTCTACGGCAGCCTGGCCGGCTTCACCACGATGGTCGCCAACGCCGGCGGACCGGTGACCTCCATGTACTTCCTGGCCTGCCGCTATCCGGTCAAGGCCTTCCTGGGAACGACGGCCTGGTTCTTCTTCCTGGTCAACCTGGTCAAGCTGCCCTTCTCCGTCTCAGCCGGCCTGGTCAACCCCACGACCCTGTCGCTGGCGGCGATCGCCGCCCCGGCTGTCATCGCCTCGGCCCTGGCCGGTCGACGCCTCGCAGAGCACATGGATCAGCGGGTCTTCGAGCCGATCATCGTCACTCTAACCGTCATCTCCGCGCTGCCCCTGCTGCGCTAGCCCGGTCCGGATGCCAGGCCGCGTCCAGCACGCAGCCGAGCACCCCCCTATTTCTCCGGCCCACAAAACAGGCTCCCACCAGCGGTTATTTCCCTCAAACACGCCTGTCTGACATCACATCGCCAGCCCATGGCGGAGCGTTGACGCGATTTATCCTGACCGTTACCGTATTCATCAGTATGAAGAGTACGGCCAGTATTGATTATGTTGACGTTTCGCCCGGCGAGGTGGCCGGCGACGACGTCGACGCTGTCGCAGCCCTGGCCGCCTCCCCCGACCCCCAGGACGAGGCGGCAGCCCCCTTCCTGGTCAGCGCCGATATCCATGCCGTCATGCTGGGACTGTGGGCCTCGGGCCTCAGGTGCGTCATCGTCTACGCCCTGGCTCCCGTCATCGGCGCCGCGGGCCCCCTGGCCGTCGGCGCCGCCCTGGTCATCCAGGTCGCCGGCACCGCAATCAGCGTCAGTGGCGCCTGTTCCCTGTGGCGGCGGCGCGAGCACGGCTACTTCGTCTACGCCCTCATTGCGGTCCTGACCTGCCTGTGCGCCGTTGCCGCCCTGCTGGCCCCCGCCGGGTCCTAGCCCTCCCCGGTGAAAACTGCCATGGATCCCTCGGTCGCCCCCCTCCCCTCCCCACCCTCCCGCACCCGCCGGGCGATGGCCCACGTGCGCCGCTGGCTGTCGGCGGCGGCCGCCCTCGGGATGCTCATCATCACTGTCAGCGGCATGCTCCTGCCCCACCAGGGGGAGATCCTGCGCGCATTGAACCCGACCGTCTCCACCCACGACGCCGGCTCCGGTCAGGACTCCTTGCCTCAGGCGGTCGAGACGATCAAGAACGCCCATCCCGACGAGCCCGTCCTGTCGGCAAGGTGGGACACCGACGTCGTCGAGGTGCGGACCGAACAGGCCACCTACGCTATCGAACCCTCCACCGGGCACGAGACCAGCAGGGCCACGGCGAACCCGGCCTGGGTCTCCGTCCTGGACAACCTGCACCGTTGTCTGCTGTCCTGCCGGGGGCCCGGCCACGTGAGCTGGATGTCCCAGGAGATCCCCCACACCGGTTGGCGTGACGGTCACCGGGGCCTGACCGTCGGGGGGCTGGTCGTCGCCACCCTGGGAGTGGTCCTCGCGGTCCTGACCGTCAGTGGGCTGCGCACGTGGTGGCCGCTGCAGCGCCATCGACGCACTGCCCTGTCCGCCCGCCGGCGCACCCAGAGCCTCTCCCGGGACACCGACCTGCTCAAGGCGGCCGGACTGGTCCTCCTCCCCCTGCTGTTCCTGTGGGGCTACTACGCCAGCGCGTTCAGCATCCGCCCCACCCAACCGGCCGCACCGGCCTCCATGACCGCTCACCAGTCCCCGGCGGGATCAACCAGCACGGGCCAGACCCAGGACATCGGGCCTCATCGCGCCGTCGCCGCCGCGCAGGAGGCCGGCGGCGGACAGGCGGTCGCCCTGTTCCTGCCTCAACCCAGCGACCCGTCGTCGACGTACACGGTCTGGGTCGCTCACGGAGAAGGACTCGCCCCGGGGCAGTCCCCCGACGACGTCGCGGTGAGCATCGCAGTGAACGTCGACCCCGGGACCGGGCGAACTGCGATCCCCTCCACACCCGGCCACCGGCCGACCACTCGGGCGGACTAGCACCTATGACACCTATGCCGACACCTGAGTATGTGCCCGTTCCCACATCACAAGACGGGCGGAGATCGGGCCTTTGGTCGCAGACGACCCGCAGGTGGGGGCACAATCGGACCCGTACGGCACCGGAATGAGCCGGCGCCCCTGACTCCAAGACAACGCGAGAAGGACCTAACGTGGCGCGCAGTATCTACATCGCCTCACCCAACGCCGGAACCGGGAAGTCAACGGTGGCCCTCGGGCTGGTCTCCTGTCTGACCAAGGTGGTCGCCAAGGTCGGCGTCTTCCGCCCCTTCGTGGAGAGCCGTGAGGGCGATGCCTTCCTCAGCCTCCTGCTGAACCGTGCCGGCTCCACCACTCCCCCCGAGCAGTGCGTCGGCGCGACCTGGGACGAGTTCCACGCCGACCCCGAGGAGGCCCTGGCACGCATCGTCGACGCCTACCGGGCCATGGCGCGCGAGCACGACGTCGTCATCATCGACGGCTCGGACTTCACCGACGTCGCCGGCAACCCCGAGCTGGCCCTCAACGCCCGGGTGGCCGCCAACATCGGCGTCCCGGTGCTGCTGGTGGTCTCCGGGCAGAATGACGTGGAGGACGTCGTCGCCTCCGTGGAGGTCTCCATGGCCGAGATCGCCGACAACCACGCCCGCACCGTCGCGGTCGTGGCCAACAAGTGCCTGCCCGAGACCCGCCAGGCCGTCGGCGAGGCACTGACCGCCATCGAGGGCATCACCTCCACCACGCTGCCCGAGGTGCCGCTGCTGGCGGCCCCGGTGGTGCGCGAGGTGCTCGACGCCGTCGAGGGCACTCTCATCGCCGGTGACGAGACGCTGCTCGACCGCGAGGCCGAGTCCGTCCTCGTGTGCGCCATGGACGTCTCCCACGTCCTGGAGCGCCTGACCGCGGGACAGCTCGCCATCGTCCCGGCCGACCGCTCCGCCATGCTCATCTCCCTCATGGCGGCCCAGGCCTCCTCGAGCTTCCCGATCCTGTCGGGTCTCATCCTCAACGGCGGCTTCGAGGTGGCGCCCCACGCGCTGCGCCTCCTGGAGGGGCTGGACGTCAACATCCCGGTCATCACCTCCCCGCTGGACACCTTCGCCGCCGCCTCCGCAGCCGGCTCCCTGCAGGGCCTGCTCGCCCACGGCTCCGAGCGCAAGATCGACGTCGCCGTGACCACCTTCGAGCAGGAGGCCGATGTCGAGGCCCTCCTGTCGGCCCTGGAGGTCGAGCCCTCCGAAGTCGTCACCCCCATCATGTTCCAGGCCGAGCTGGTGGAGCGCTCGCGCACCAACCGCAAGACCATCGTCCTGCCCGAGCCCGACGACGACCGGGTCCTGCGCGCCGCCGACGCCATCCTGCGCCGCGGCATCGCCGACCTGGTGCTGCTGGGTGACGAGACCACGGTGCGGGCCCGCGCCACCGAGCTGGGCCTGGACATCGCCGCCGCCCGAGTCGTCGCCACCAACGACCCCGAGCTGCTGGAGAAGTACGCCGAGGAGTTCGCCCGCCTGCGCGCCAAGAAGGGCGTCACCCTCGAGCAGGCCCGCGAGAAGGTCCAGGACGTGTCCTACTTCGGCACGATGATGGTCCACATGGGAGACGCCGACGGCATGGTCTCGGGCGCCGCCCACACCACCGCCCACACGATCGTCCCCTCCTTCCAGATCATCAAGACCAAGCCGGGGACCTCCATCGTCTCCTCGGTCTTCCTCATGCTCCTGCAGGACCGGGTGCTCGTCTATGGCGACTGCGCCGTCAACCCCGAGCCCAACGCCGCCGAGCTGGCCGACATCGCCATCTCCTCGGCCGCCACCGCCCGCCAGTTCGGCGTCGAGCCGCGCGTGGCGATGCTGTCCTTCTCCACCGGGACCTCCGGCAAGGGCGCGGACGTGGACAAGGTCCGTGAGGCCACCGAGCTGGTGCGGGCCAAGGAGCCCGACCTCGCCGTCGAGGGCCCCATCCAGTATGACGCCGCCATCGACCCGACCGTGGCCGCCAAGAAGGCCCCGGACTCGCTCGTGGCCGGACGGGCCAACGTCTTCATCTTCCCGGACCTGTCCAGCGGCAACATCGGCTACAAGGCGGTCCAGCGCTCCTCGGGCGCCATCGCCATCGGCCCGGTCCTCCAGGGCCTCAACAAGCCGGTCAACGACCTCTCGCGCGGCGCCCTGGTGGAGGACATCATCAACACCGTCGCCATCACCGCCGTCCAGGCCCAGGGCTGAGCCCTTCAGCGGCGTGGGGGGGGGGGGGGGGGGGGTCCCCCCCCCCCCTCCCCCCCCCCTCCCCCCCCCCTCCCCACCCCCCCCCCCTCCCCCCCCCCCCACTCCCCC
>NZ_JBGEVE010000023.1:0-25971 GCF_048514265.1 Actinomyces sp. SKVG-SVH-4(1)
TGCCCCGGGTTCCCGCCTGAGTGAGTGTCTCAGATGTCATGACACCCAAATGTCTCAGAAGTGAGGAGACAGCACAGTACCCTGAACCCTCGACGGCGCGGCATAAGGTACGACCGCGAGCGCCTGTCGGCGCTTCTCAGCGGCTCTCAGTGGTGCAGGGCCTTGAGCCGCCGGCCGCTCGCCCACCACAGGACGGCCCCGCAGCCCAGGGCCCACCAGGTGTAGCTCGAGCCGACGGCCTTGGCCCAGGCGGGCCAGTTCTGCTCCACGTGGTTCTGCTCGGGGAACCACCACTGCATCGCCATGACGAAGACGAGGAACCCGGCGGCGCCGGCCACGCCGAGCGCGGTCGAGCGCCAGCGCCAGGTCGCCGCCGTCACCGACATGAGCACGGGCAGGCACCACACCCAGTGGTGCGACCAGGAGATGGGGGAGATGAGCAGGCCGAGAACCATGACCACGCTGATCTGGAGGGACAGGATCAGGCCGTCGTCCCGCCCGGGACCCCCGGCCGCGCCGCCGGCTCCCCGCAGCCGGTCCAGCCGGCGGCACAGGAACCAGGCCGCCACCACGGCGAGCAGGGAGCACACCGCCCAGGTGAGGTTCCAGGCGGCCTCCGGCAACCCCCGGGCGATCGCGCCCTTGAGGTTCTGATTGCCCGAGTAGTCGGCGAAACCGGCGCGCCCCGGATCCCACATGGCCGAGGTGAAGAACTCCCAGGACTCGGCGGGGGCCGCCAGGGCGGCCAGGAGCGTCAGTCCGACGGCGCTGCCCGCCATAGTGGCCGCCGCCCGCCACTCCCGGCGTGCCAGGAGCACCAGGATCGCGACCGCCGGCGTCAGCTTGATCGCGGCGGCCAGGCCGCTGAGGGCCCCGCGCCAGCGCGAGCACTCGGGAACCAGGAACAGGTCCACGGCCACCAGTGCCATGAGAATAGCGTTGACCTGCGCGTACTCCATGGTCTTGGGGAAGGGCTCCAGGGCGATGACCCCGATGAGCGCCAGCCACGGCGCCAGGCCGCGTGCCATTCTGGGCGCGACGGCCAGCCTCCTGAGAACCGCGTAGGCGGTCACCGCGGCGCACAGCGGCGTGGCCACGATCAGCAGCACGGTGGCCTGCTGGTACGACATCCAGGTCAGGGGCGAGATCACCCAGGCCGCCAGGGGCGTGTAGGTGAAGGGCCACAGGTGCTGGCCCGGGTTGGCGTACCAGCTGTAGAGGTCCCCGCCGTCGAGCCACTGACGGACGGCCTCGTAGTAGACGAAGGAATCCAGCTTGAACAGCCACTGGCCGTGCTCATCCACCAGGGACCAGTAGGCGGGCACCAGCAGGGCCAGCCATCCCAAGGCGGCGACGACGGGCGATGAGGCGATGGCGTGCGCGGCCGCCGCCAGCCGCGGAGGTCGGGCGGCAGGCATCCCGCTCCCACGGCCGGGGTGCCCCGTGGGGCCGGTGCCCGACTGGGAGGGAAGGGGGGCGTGTTGTGGATTTCCTGCGATCGGCATCGTGCTGAGTGTAGAAGAGTCACCAAGAACGCTGGGAACTGAGTCTCCCGCCGAGGACGCTCAGTGACCGCCCAGCGAGCCGCTGGTCCGCGCTCGCCTGAGCGCGGGCAGCCCCAGGACACCAACCACGACGGCGCCCCAGGCGAAGGCGGCCACCGCCAGGTACCCGGCGCGCGAGCCACCGGCGTCGGTGGCCTGCCCCGCCAGCAGGGACCCGATCGAGACCCCGATGTTGAGGGCCGTGCTCACCCAGGCCAGGCCCTCGGTCAGCTGGGAGGGGGCCACCGTCACCTGCACGATGTTGTTGCCGCTGGTCAGGGTGGGGGCGATGGCCAGCCCCGTCAGGAGCGCCAGGACGGACAGCACCACCAGACTCGGTGCGAAACCGAAGGTCGAGGCCCCCACCGCCAGCCCCACCAGTCCGGCCATGAGCTGCTTCCACAGCGGCCACCCCCACGTGCGCGAGCCGTAGAGGAGGGCCGCGCCGAAGGAGCCCACGCCCCACACCGCCAGGACCAGACCCGAGGCCGACTTGTGCCCGGCCTCGGTGGCGAAGGCGACCGCGGCGACGTCGTTGGCCCCGAACAGGGCCCCCAGGATGAGGAAGACGATGGCGATGGACACCATCGCGCCGTAGCGCATCACCGGTGGGTGCGCCGCGGCCTGATCCGACTGCTCGGCGGCCTCAGCGGTGCGCCGCGGCCGAGTCGGGTGCGGCGCGGGCTCAGTGGCGCGCTGGCCGAGGAACCACAGCCCCCCGACCAGCTGCATCACCACACAGCACACCCAGCCCGAGATCACCGGCAGGAACGGCGTCGTGCACAGGGCCGTGGCCAGCACCGGCCCGAGAATGAAGGCCACCTCGTCCAGGGCCGCCTCCAGGGAGAAGGCTGCGTGAACCTCCTCGGGGCGGGTGAGCATCGCCGTCCAGCGCGCCCGCACCAGTGAGCCCATGGAACCGGCCAGCCCACCGGCCAGGGCTGACAGGGCGGCCAGGATCCCCAGGTGCGCGTGCACGGCGGCGGCGCCGGCCAGCCCCACCAGGCTCAAGGACGACACGAGCACCGCGGGCAGCATGACCCGCGACTGGCCGTAGCGGTCGACGCAGCGGGCCAGGATCGGCGCCCCGATGGCCATGGCCACGAAGTTCGCGGCGCTGACCAGGCCCGCGGCCGTGTAGGAGCCGTAGAGCTCCTCGACCGCCAGGATCGTGGAGATCCCCACCATGGACATGGGGAAACGGGCGATGAGCCCGGCGCTCGTGAAGGAGCGGGCGCCGGGGTGAATGAGGATCGTTCGGTAGGAGGTGGCCATATCGGACGTCGTGCGCTGCTGGAAGTTGCGGCTCAGAGGAAGTTCAGAGGAAGTTCAGAGGAATAGGACGGGTCGGAGCCCCGGCGGGCGGGGCTCCGACCTCGGGTGAAACGGATCAGTTGCTGCGGTGGGTGGTGGGGGTCACGCTCTCGCGGCTGAGGATGAAGCCCTGACCGGTGACCTGGCTCCAGCACTGCATGCCGGAGTCTGCCGACTCACAGGCGAAGGTGGAGTTCTTGGCGGCGGAGCCGTAGCTGAGGCTGACGCCCTTGGTGGAGAAGGTGGACCCGCAGCTCTGGCTGGACTTCCCGTCCGTGCCGATCGTGACCGTCAGCGGCTTCGAGGACGGGCAGGAAGCGGTCGAGGCGTGCTCGTTGATGACGCAGGTGAGGTTGTTGTCATTCAGGGTGCAGCTGATGTTGCCGCTGGGGGCGTCGAAGGCGGACAGCTCCTGAGCGTTGGCGGGTGCCGGCGCCTTGAGCGTGGGGGTCGCCGAGGCACTCGGGGTGGCCGAGGCCGAGGGGGAGGCGGACTGGGCGGCCGGGGAGGAGCCGTCTTGAGCCGCGGCCTGGCCGGAGTCGGCCGGGGCCTCGGTGCCCGAGTCGGCGGCCGAGCCCTTGTCACTGCCCCCGGAGAGGTACCAGGTCGCCAGGAAGACCAGGACGGTGGCCACCAGGAGCGCCAGGATGAGCAGGATGCGGTTGGAGGTCAGGAAGGAGGACGGGGCCTCGGAGTCGTCGTCCTCGGTGCCGACGCCGAAGACGCCGTCGTCGCCGGCCACTGCGGGGGCCTGCTGCACGGGAGCCGGAATGACCGGGCTCTGCGCCTGAGAGACGTTCGCGGACTGCTGGAAGGTCTGCTGCAGGGCGGGCTGAACCGGCCGGGCCGGTGACTGGGAGGCCATTGCCTGGGCGGGGTGGGACGTGGGCACCGAGACAGTCGGGTCACCCGCGGCCTGGAAGCCGTCAACCTGCGTGTTCGCGCCGGCAGCGTTGAAGGCGCTCGGTGCGCTCGCGGCGCTCCTCGAGCTGGTGGCGGAGATCGCAGAGGCGCCGGAGACCGCGCTGCCGGGCTGGAGCGAACGGGGCAGGGTCACCTGCGTGGGGGCCTCGGAGGACCTGGCCGACGGGGCGCTGTGCTGGGCGCCGGGGGGCGAGACCACCGCCAGCTGTGGCGATGACTGCGCCGACTGCGCCGACGGCACTGACTGGGGCTGGCTGTTGCGAGAGGCCAGGGCTGCGTCGACCGCGGGGTCACCCAGGGTTCCCAGCCACTCCAGGAGGGCGGGATAGGTGCGTGGGTTGGCGGCGATGTAGGGGCGCAGGCCGGGGTAGTTCTGCGCCAGCTGGTGGAGGGTCTCCAACTCTGCATTGGGATCCTGCGCTCGCGCGACAAGCTCGTCCTTGGCCTGAGACATGCTGGGTCCTTCGAGGGTCGGGAAAACGACGTCGGTCCAGGTTGTGACCGGCACCTGGGGCCGTCGCGGGTCGGGTGTCGGGCCGCCCGTGATACCGAGTCAGGGAACGCAGTACCACCTCGGCGGCATTGGGGTCGGTCAGCCGGCCACGTTGGAAGACTACCTGAGGACACCGTGAATCCGACTGCCTGACGGGTCACGGCCGCAGCCCGTCAGTGTCCGACGACGGCGGATCGTCGCCGATGGCGGCGGTGAGGCAGGCCCGTTCGGCGGGTGCAGCGGGAGCCGGCGCCGCCGGCCTCCGACCGGGTGTGGGCTCCCACATGGTGGAATCAGGGCGGTGGCGCGGTGGTTCCGGACGGGGTGCTGGGGTTTACTAGGGGAGTGCACGCGACGCAAGTGAAAGGGAGCCGATGACCGAGCACGTTCGTGCTGATGCCGATGCCATCGTGATCCGCGGTGAGGACGGCATCAGGGCCTCGGAGGTCGTTGTCGGTGCGGCCACTGACGTGGGGCGCCTGCGGACGATCAACGAGGACGGCTACCTCGCCATCGCTCCGGCCTTCGTCGTCGTCGACGGCATGGGCGGGCACGCCGCCGGCCGCATGGCCACACAGGTGGCCCTCGACTCCCTGTACTCATTGGCCGGGGCGACCATCACTGACATCGACACGGTGGTTCGCGCGGTGGTGGCCGCGCAGGAGGCGATCATCGCCATTCCGTCCCACGCCGCCTACCTGCCCGGCGCGACGATCGCCGGCGTCATCCTGACCTGGATTCCGGACGAGCAGGGGGTGACGCGTCCCACCTGGGTCATCTTCAACATCGGGGACGCCCGGGTCTACCTGCTGCGCGGTGACATGCTCTCCCAGGTCACCCGCGACCACTCCCGGGTCCAGATTCTCATCGAGACCGGCGAGCTCACCCCCGAGCAGGCGCGCCGCGACTCCCGCCGCAACATCGTCACCCGGGCGCTGGGCGGTGGCATCGCCGACTCCGGCGTCCCGGACCTCTACAGCGTTCCGGTGGCCGCCGGGGACCGACTCCTCATCTGCTCCGACGGACTCAGTGACGAGCTCGACGACGAGGCCATCGCCACCGTGCTGGCGGCCGGGTGCACGGCGCAGCGCACGGCCGAGCTCCTCGTGGCCGCCTCCCTGGAGGGCGGGGGGCATGACAACACCACCGCCGTCGTCGTCGACGCCCTCCAGGTGCCGGATCTTCCGCCGACGGCGCACCCGTCCCGCCCCGGTGGCGCGAGCAGTCAGGGGGCGCAGTGACGATCTCCCCGGTTCCCTCCCCATCCCTGCCACGCGAGCGGATTCCGCTGCCCGAGGGGCTGACGCGCCTGTCGGACGGTGCTCTGCGGGTCGACGGCGTTGACGGGACCGCCGTCATCAACCCGGCTGCCGGCTCGCAGGCCGGCGGCGTCTCCGTGGAGACGGGCCTGCGGGTCTTGCAGGCCCTGGGTGGCACCTACCTGCCGACGGTGGGGCCGGCGGCCCCCGCGGCCCCCGCGGCCCTGAGCGAGCCCTCCCCCCAGGACGCCGCGCCCTCGCGGGCCGCAGCGCTGCGGCGCTCGGACCTGCGGTCCATGGCGCCGGAGCCCAGCGGGATCGTCCCGGCCGAGCCCAGTGACGAGACCACGCTGCTCAGACCGATCACCCCGATCTCCCCGATCTCCGGCTCGCCCCAGGAGGCTGCCCCGGAGCCGGAGCTGGAGCAGGAGCCGGCGCCCCTGGAGGTGCCTTCTCCCGCCGCGGCCGATTCTCCTACCCAGGTCGCTTCCCCCGCCCAGGCCCCTTCCTCCGCCGAGGCTGCGACTCCTGCCGCATCCGACAGCTCCACGGACTCGGCTCCCGAGCTGCTGGAGACGGGCGTCTGGGAGGACCCCGACGACCCCGTCGAGCCGCCGCAGCAGCTCTCGCAGACCACTGAGGCCGCTGCAGAGGGCCTGGAGACCGGTGATGTGAGCCCGTTCCCGGACTACCCCGAGCCGGAGCCCGGCTCGGGGCGTCGGCGCCGCGGCGCCCACCGGGCCCCCACCGCCCCCTCGGCGAGCTCGGGCGGCAGCCCGACGGCCAACACCCCCACGGCGCCGGACAACTCCAAGAGCAAGCAGCCCCAGCCCGTTCGGGAGCCCCAGCCCTTGGAGGCCCTGCCCAACACGGAAGTCGTCTCCGCCTCCGAGGCGGCGCTGATCGCGGCGCCCCCCGTGCGGGCCTCGATCTGCCCCCAGGGGCACCCCAATCCTCCCGAGCTCCGGGAGTGCCTGATCTGCGCCCAGCCCCTGACGGGAGTGTTCTCCTACGTGCGCCGGCCGGCTCTGGCCACGCTGACCCTGTCGACCGGCGCCGCCGTCGAGGTCGCCGGCGACGTCGTCATCGGACGCGCCCCCCAGGTGCAGGCCGGGGGTGATCCGCACATCGTGGCCCTGGTCCCGGTGGCCAGCCCGCAGCACATGGTCTCGCGCTCCCACCTCATGCTCACGACCTCGGGGTGGAGCGTCCTGGCTCAGGACCTGGGCTCGTCCAACGGCACCGTCCTGGCTCGCCCCGGTGCGACGCCGGTCCTGCTGGGATCGGGAATGCCGACGCCGGTCTTCATGGGGGACCTCATGGATGTTGGTGACGGAGTGACGCTCCGTATCGATCCGCCGTCGTGGCTGAGGCCTCGTAGTGGCTGAGGTCACTGTCCGAGTGGTTGTGCTTGGCCGGTGCGGTTCCGGCATCTCAGCGAGACTGGACCCGGCCGATCATGAGCCGGGACCGTGGAAGGAGAATTCATGAGCGACCTGACGTGGACGGAGATGCCGGAGGTCGATCCTGAGCAGCCCGACGAGCTCGTCCTGGACTTCTCCGGAGAGATTCACCGGGTCGCTCCGGCCGACACCTTCGTCATCGGCCGAGGCGGAGACCTCGATATCGACGACAACCCCTACCTCCACCGCCGTTTCCTGGTCTTCGCCCACTCTGAGAACCTCTGGTGGATCGCCAACGAGGGCTCGCGGTTGTCGGCCACCCTGACCGACGGCGAGGGGCTGGTCCAGTCCCGGCTGGCCCCGGGCGCCCGTATGCCGCTGGTCTTCCCACGGGTCATCCTCACCTTCTCCGCAGGCCCCACCACCTACGAGATCAACCTCATCACCTCCGGGGAGGACCGTTTCTCCGGGATCGACGGCGTGCGCCAGTCCTCCGGCCAGACCACCATCGGGGTGACTCCGATGACCCGCTCCCAGCTGCTGCTCGTCCTGGCGCTGTCCGAGCCGGTGCTCAAACGGGCCGGGACCGGGGCCGCCGAGATCCCCTCCTCCGCGGCGGCCGCGGCGCGCCTGGGCTGGCCGCTGACCAAGTTCAACCGCAAGCTCGACAACGTCTGCGAGAAGCTCGACCGGGTGGGGGTGCGCGGGCTGCGCGGCGGCCGGGTGGCCGGAGCCGCCTCCAACCGGCGTACCGCCCTGGTGGAGCACGCCGTGTCCACTCTCATGGTCACCGCCGAGGACCTCTACATGCTTGACGAGGAGTGGGCCGCCAACCAGGCCCCCGCCGACCAGACGGCCGAGCGCTCAGTGAGCACCGCCCCGGTGGCCCAGAGCTCGCCGTCGGCGCCGAGGCGATGACGTGACGCGAGGAGCGATGAGTCACCACAGTGACGCGGACTCGCCTCGGGCGCGCGAGGACGTGACCCAGGAGGAGCTCTCCGATCGGGCCCTCCTCGATGAGGTCCTGGCGGACGATCCCGAGGAGGACGACCTCTCGCAGGAGGAGTTCTTCGAGGATGACCTTCCCCGCCCTGCCGGCCGACGTCGCGCTCGACGGTGGGTGGCGGTCCTGGTGGTGCTCGTCGTCATCCTGAGCGCCGGGGCTGTCGGGGCGGAGTACCTCGTGCGCGGGCAGGTCGACTCCGCCGTGCGCTCGGCCCTGCCGGGGCTCAGCCCGGACGCCCGGATCGCCACCAGGGGAATCGTTCTGAGTCAGGTCGTCGGCGGCTCACTGGACAGTCTGAGCGTGGACTCCCCGAGCCTGACGATCACCTCCAAGGGGCAGAGCAACGCCTCGGTCACGCTCAGCGACGTCGACGTCGATCTGAGCCACATCAGCCTGCACAAGCCCTATCAGACCGACACGGTGGCGGCGTCGGGCACCGTCAGCTGGCAGCAGGTGGCCACGCTCGCCGCCGCATCGCACCCCAAGCTCAAGGGCATCACCCTTCAGGCCAAGCGCACCGGGACGAGCGCCCAGGATCCGGGGGTCATCCAGGCCTCGATGTCCGTGCTCGGTCTGCGTGGTGAGGCCGAGATCGCCCCGTCGCTGGGTGCCGACGGCAGCCTGATCCTGACCATCACTTCCACCCGGGTGAGCGGGAACACCCTCGGCGTCGACGTCGGCACGGGGCAGGACAGCATGCTCAGCTATGTCGGGCTGGACTCCCCGCAGATCACGATCCCCGCGAAGTCCCTGCCGTCGGGGCTGCGTCCGACCAGCGCCATCGTCACCAATGACGGGCTCCGGCTGAGCCTGGCCGGGAGCCGGGTGAACCTCGGCCAGCTCTGATCCCGGGGCGGCCACCCCGTGACGACTCGTCTCACATTTCCTTCAAAGTGGCGTGAATCCGGTGAAAAGTGGAGGCCTACCGGCGCTGTGGGGAGGACTTCCCCGTCGCTCGCGCCACAGGTGGCCCCGGCTCGTATAGCCTGCCAATGCGTCGCCTATCCAGGCGCGAGCACGTGGCGCGAGGAATCAAGCCAGAACTGAGCGAGGAGAACCATGAGCATGCAGCCCGAGCACCGCGCCCAACCCGGCAGTCAGCCGGGTGGCTGGGGCAGTGGCCAGCAGTACGGTCAGTCGAGCGGCCAGCCGGCCGGGCAGCCGGCGGCCCGAGCGGCCGGTCAGCCCGTCGGTTCCTCCGCCGGGCAGGGGACTGCGGCCTCGGCGCAGCAGCCGCCCTCGGTCCCTCCTCAGATCGACCCGCAGACCGCCGGGGCCGGCTCCGTGCCGACCGCGTCATCCAGGATGACGGTTCCCGGCTACCCCTCCGGGCCGGCGGCGCCGGCCGAGGAGAAGGTCGACACCGGCCCCCTGCCCTCCCGTGAGACGCTGCGCCGCGAGGCCCGGGCCGCCTCCAGCCGTCGAGGCGCCGGGGATGCCGACGTGGAGCGCGCCGGCGAGCTGCTCAAGTCCGTGGCCAACATCTTCTCCCAGCGCGTCGTCGGTCAGGAGCAGCTGCGCAGGGCCCTGGTGACCGCTCTCATGTCCAGTGGGCACATCCTGCTGGAGTCGGTGCCGGGCCTGGCCAAGACCACCGCCGCCCAGACGCTGGCCTCGGCGGTCTCCGGCTCCTTCCGGCGTATCCAGTGCACGCCCGACCTCATGCCCAACGACATCGTGGGCACCCAGATCCTCAACTCCTCCACCGGCGAGATGACCACCCAGCTGGGGCCGGTCCACGCCAACATCGTCCTGCTCGACGAGATCAACCGCTCCAGCGCCAAGACCCAGTCGGCCATGCTCGAGGCCATGCAGGAGCGCCAGACCTCCATCGGCGGCGTCGTCTACCCCCTGCCCCACCCCTTCATGGTCCTGGCCACCCAGAACCCCATTGAGGAGGAGGGCACCTACGTCCTGCCCGAGGCGCAGATGGACCGCTTCCTCATGAAGGAGGTGCTCACCTACCCGCGGCCCTCCGAGGAGGCCGACGTCCTGGACCGCATCTCCAACGGGACCTTCGACCAGCCCGTGACCGGTCGGCCCATCTCCACCGACGACGTCGAGTGGCTGCAGCGGGCCGCCGAGCGGGTCTACGTCGATCCCGTCATCAAGCAGTACATCGTCGCCCTCATCAACACCTCCCGCGGCGGAGGACCGCGGCCCGTGCCCGGCCTGGACCGCCAGGTGCGCGTGGGGGCCTCCCCCCGTGGAGGCATCGCGCTCATGAAGGTGGCCCAGGCCGTCGCCCTCCAGGAGGGGCGCACCTACGTCATCCCCGACGACGTCCGCCTGCTGCGTCACGGGGTGCTGCGCCACCGGCTGGTGCTCACCTATGACGCCCTGGCCGACGGAGTCGCGCCCGAGGCGATCATCGACGCCATCTTCGCGGCCGTCCCCACGCCCTGAGCCCGGTGGGGACCAGCACAGCGATGAGCACGGAGGTACACGGCGCTCCCGGGGCGCCCGAGTCCGATTCCGGCGAGGGCCGGCGCGGTTCGCGGATCGAGCGTCTGCGCGCGGCTCTGAGCCTGCCGACCCTGCGCCGCGCCACGGGGCTGCTCGACGGGCGCCACAAGTCGGTGTTCGTCGGACGCGGGCAGGACTTCGACGACATGTCCTTCTACCGGCCCGGCGACGACATCTCCGACATCGACTGGAAGTCCTCGGCCCGCCTGGGGCAGCCGGTCATCAAGCGCTACCAGCGCGAGTCCATGATGCCCATGGTGCTGGCCGTGGACACGGGCCGGACCATGGCGGCGATGACCCCCTCGGGCGAGGACAAGCGCGACCTGGCCCTGGGAGTGGCGGAGGTCTTCGCCTACCTGGCCCGGATGCGGGGGGACTCGGTGGCGCTCGTGGCCGGCGACGCCGGCCGGATGATCTCGCGCCCGGCCCGTTCCGGGGCCAAGCACGTGGAGACCCTGCTGGCGCTGCTGGCCCGCACCTACGAGGACCTCGACGCTCCCGTTGAGGGGGCGCCCGGCGTCTTCGAGCTGGCCCCCGGGGCCCCTCCCTCTAGCCTGCCGCGCCTCATGGAGCGGGTGAGCACCTGGCACCGCCGCCGCAGCCTGGTCATCCTCATCACCGACACCGCCCACCCCGGCCCCGACGCCGCGACCTGGCTGCGGCGCCTGTCGATCCAGCACGAGATGATCGTCGTCCAGATCGAGGACGACGACCCGCTGCGCCCGGACGGCGGCCGCGGGCGGGACATCGACCTGCCCTTCGAGATCCCCGCCTTCCTGCGCGCGGACTCCTACCTGGCCGCTCAGGCGGCCGTGGTGCGCGAGCAGTGGCGCACCAGCGTCGAGCAGGTGCTCGACGCCCGGCACCTGGAGTACGGCGTCGTCTCCTCCGAGGAGACGCTCATCGACTCCATCGCCGAGCTCCTCCAGCGTGAGCGCGCCGCCGTGGCCAGAGGGAGGCGGTGACCCATGCAGATCATGCCCCCGGTCCTCATGCCGATTTGGATGGTCATCGTCATGGTCGTCGGCCTCCTGCTGGTGACCGCCTGGCTGCTGCGGACCTTCCTGGTGACCCGCCGCGACATCTCCCAGGAGGTCGGAGACATCCCCATGGCGCCCCGTGAGCGCCGCCAGTGGGGTGAGCGTCTCGATGAGATCTCCCAGCGCTGGGACACCGGTGATCTGGACCTGCGCGAGCTGCACCTGGAGCTGGCCGCGCTGCTGCGCGGCTTCGCCGAGGCCCGCAGCGGGGAGGAGATCACCACCGCCACGGTCTCGGAGATCCTCGACATGGCCGCGACCGCCGGGCCGAGCTCGGTGGAGGAGCGCCGGCGCAGCGTGCGCGCAGCGGGCCGTCCCCTGGACATCAACCCGCTGGGGCACGTCGGAGAGCTGCTGGCCGTGTGGGAGCAGCCCTCCTTCGACCGTGAGCCGCAGGCCGCCGCGCAGGAGGCCCTTACCCACGCCAGGGAGGTGGTCACCCGATGGTGATGCTCTGGTTGTTCATTGTTCTTGTCGTCATCGCCGCCGCGGCGATCATCGCGGTGTTCATCATCGACCGCCGCTCCGGCCTGGGCCCCTCCACCGGGGCGCCCAAGCGCTCCGGGCTGTCCTGGAGCCGGCGGGGGAGCGAGCAGGTCGTCGAGCTGCCCCGCCGTCTGGCCAACTCGGCGAGCCTGTTCCAGCTGCCGGCGGTGCGCAAGCGCATCCGGGCTCAGCGCTGGCTGCACGCGCTCCTGGCGGTCCTGCTGGTCTCGGGCCTGGTGAGCGCCGCCGCCATCGCCGGTCGACCCGTGCGCGTCACCGAGCGCTCCGACGCCCTGGCCAACCGAGACATCGTCCTGTGCCTGGACGTGTCGACGTCGATGGTCAGGATCGACTCCTCGGTCCTGACGACCTTCTCCGAGATCCTGGAGGACTTCGACGGCGAGCGGGTGGGGATCGTGGCCTGGAACTCGGCCGCGCAGACCATCGTGCCGCTCACGGACGACTACGAGCTGCTGCGTGACCAGCTCAGCGAGCTGGGCGACGTGCTGGACATCGACCCGGAGAACGTCACCTACAAGCAGCAGCTCGCCTACCAGGAGGCCTTCGGCGGCACGGTGAACACCAGCATCAACGGCTCCTCCCTGGCCGGCGACGGGCTCGCCTCCTGCGCCCAGGCCTTCGACAACCAGGGCCTGGAGCGCTCCCGCTCCATCATCCTGGCCACCGACAACCAGGTCATCGACCCCGACAACGAGCAGATCTACCCCCTGCCCGACGCCGCCAAGCTCCTGGCCGAGCGCAAGATCCGCCTGTTCTCCATCTACGGCGCCGACGAGGACCAGCCCTACCAGGACCTGCTCGACAAGACTCCCGAGGAGTCCCGCGAGGAGCTCAAGACCGTCACCGAGGAGCAGGGCAAGGGGCGCTTCTACGACGTCGAGGACTCCGGCACCGGGGGCCAGATCGTCAAGGAGCTGGAGAAGACCGAGGTCTCCGCGCTCGGGGGCCGCAAGCAGACCCGTCGCACCGACGTCCCCCAGCGGCTCGTCATCACGCTCTCACTGGTGCTTCTGGGCTACCTGGGACTGACCACCTGGAGGCGAGCATGAAGCCGGTTCCGATCATCGGGGACTTCGCGTTCATCCCAGTCACCTGGTGGATCCTCGTCCTGCTCGTGGCGGCCGCCCTAACGGGGCTGCTCATCGTGGCCCGACGCCGCCTGGTCCGTGACGATGCCGAGCCGGCCGCCCGCCGGGCCTGGTGGAGGCGCCTGGCCATCGTCGTCGTCATCGTGCTGGCGCTGGCGGGGCCGGCGATCCGCGGCAGCGAGGCCATCAGCGTCTCCAACGTGGAGATCTACATGGTGGTGGACCGCACCGGATCCATGGCCGCGGAGGACTACCAGGGCAAGGGGCCCGACGGCGTCGACCAGTCGGCCTCCACCAGGCTCGACGGCGTGCGCGCCGACATGCGGGCCATCCGCGAGGCCTTCCCGGACTCGCGCTTCTCCATCATCGCCCTGGACAACGCCGCGGCCAGGGAGCTGCCGCTGACTCACGACACCAACGCCGTCGATGCCTGGATCGGCTCCTTCAAGCAGGAGGTCTCAAGCCACGCCACCGGCTCCTCGCTGGAGGTGGCGCTCCCGGTGCTGGGGCAGACGCTGGCGCAGTCCCGCCAGTCCGAGCCCAAGGACATCCGCCTCGTCTACATCTTCTCCGACGGCGAGGCCACCGACGAGGGCCGCGGCGCTCAGACGGCCGACAACGCCGGCATCTCCTGGCAGTCCCTGGCCGGTCTCGTCGACGGCGGAGCAGTGCTGGGCTACGGCTCGACCGAGGGCGGCAAGATGCGCAGCTACGACGGCTCGCCGTCCACCGGCGAGCACACCCAGTCCGACTACATCACCGACGGCCAGGGCGGGCAGCCCGGGGTGTCGAAGATCGACGCCGAGGAGCTCCAGAAGGTGGCCAAGGACCTGGGGCTGCCCTACTACCACCGCACCGGCGGCTCGGGTGATGACCCGACGAGCAAGTTCACCAACCTCGACATCGAGGCCGTCACCTCCGACGGGCGGGCCAAGACCAACGCCCGGGTGTACCTGACCTGGCCACTGGGACTCATCGCCTTCGGTCTGCTGCTGTGGGAGATCCTCGACCTCATGCGAGCCGACCGTCGCCTGCGTCTTCTCATGGGAAGGGGACGATGATGACGACAGGACACATTCCCGGCGAGGTCCCCGGGCAGGGTGACGGCGAGACGCAGCCCGGTGCTGCCGACGGTGCACAGAATGCCCCGGGTGCGCCAGGGGCAGCCGCTGCCCCCTCGGAGCAGGAGGTCGACTACCTGCAGAACGCGGACCCGAAGGACGACGCCTCGTCCCCGGCCCCCGAGGACCCCAGGCGGCGCGAGGCCCGCCTCAAGCGGCGTCGTCGACTCCTGGCGATCGGCGGGGTGCCCGCGGCTCTGGTCACCATCACCTCCCTGTGGCTCGGCTCGATCTTCCTCATCTCCCTGGCCGGAAACCGCGCCGCGGCAGCGGGCCACTACGACACGGCCCTGTCGCGCTACCGCACGGTCGCCAGGATCAATCCGTGGCTGGAGCAGTGGCGCGTCCACTTCAACCTGGGCACCGGTCAGCTCGCCGCGAAGGATCCGACCTCCGCGGTGACGACCCTCAACCAGGCTCTCAGCGAGGCGCCCAAGGCCAAGGTCGACCCGGAGACCAAGGTGAAGGAGGCCGGCTCCCCGGAGTGCATGGTGCGCACCAACCTGTACGTCGCCCACCTCACCCTGGCGGCCCAGGCCCAGGAGAGCGGGAGCTCCACGGCGGTCACTGAGCACATCGAGGCGGCCAAGAAGGCGGCCGATGCCTGCGAGGTGCCGCCCCCGCCCGAGCAGAATCCCTCCCCGAGCCCGAACCCCTCGGCCACGCCCAGCAGCGATCCGAGCTCGAACCCCTCCTCTCAGCCCAGCAGCGACCCGAGCTCGAACCCCTCGGCCACGCCCAGCAGTGACCCGAGCTCGAGCGCCTCCTCCCAGCCCAGCAACGACCCGAGCGCGAGCCCGTCGTCGTCGAGCTCGCCGGGTGAGACCTCCTCCAGCACCCCGAGCACCAAGCCGACCCCGACCCCGGTCGATGACCGGGCCAAGCGCCTGCGGGACCGCAACAACGGCAGCCCGGGAACCACTGAGGAGTCCGGTGGCGGCGAAGGAGGGGGAAAGCCCTGGTGAGCGACTCCGATACGGGGCGGGCCTCCCGCCTCGTCGTGGCGGCCGCGGTCCTGGACGACCTGGAGCATCCGACCACCCTGCTGTGCGCGGCCCGTTCCTACCCGCCGGAGCACGCCGGCCAGTTCGAGCTGCCCGGGGGCAAGGTCGAACCCGCCGAGCGCCCCGAGCAGGCCCTGGCCCGCGAGCTGGACGAGGAGATCGGTCTGGGTGTTCGCCTGGGGCCCGAGCTCATCGTCCCCCGACAGCTGGCGGTTGCGGCGCCACCGAACAGCGGTCCCGGCGACGACGTCCCGGCCTGGCCGGCCATGCACGGCTTCAGGATGCGGGTGTGGCTGGCCGAGCCCGCCCACCTCGGGGAGCGGGGCAGGGCCGGAGGCGACCACCAACGCCTGGAGTGGGTGCGCCTCGATCCGCCGGATCAGCTGCGCCGGCTACCGTGGCTGGAGGCGGACCTGCCGATCATCGACGCGCTCGTGGACGCCCTGAGACGCTGATGGTCCCCGGGGCGCCGACGGCGGGGCGCAGGCGGGCGGCCCTCCCCGGGGCCGCGGGCCCGAGGACGTCAGCAGTCCCACGGCTCCGGCCCGTCCCAGTTTCTGACACTTCTATCGTCCGCGTCATCTCGTAAGTTAGGGTTGCCTCATGCCGAAGATTCTGGGTTCCTCACTGGCCGAGCATCGAGAGCGTACGCGCACCGCCCTGTTCCAGGCGCTGTCCGAGCTCATGAGCCAGCGCAGCTTCGACAAGATCACCCTGTCCGACGTCGCCAACCACGCGGGCGTGGGGCGCACGGCCGTCTACAACCACTTCGCGGACAAGGAGGACCTCCTCCTGGCCTTCATGGAGCACGAGGCCGGCCGCTACGCCGAGGAGCTCTCCCGGGCGCTGGCCGGCACCCAGGACCCGATCGACCGCCTGCGCATCTACGTGCGCCAGCAGGCCCTCATCGCCCGGCACTTCCACTTCCCGACCTCGGGGCCCCTGTCCGGAGCCGTCTCGCGCGGGACCGCCGGCCGCCTCAAGGCCCACGGGGCCCTCGTGGCCCAGATGCTCTCCTCGATCCTCACCGACGCCATGGACCAGGGGCTCATCCCCGCCCAGGAGCCCGAGCAGGTCATCCCCCTCATCCACGCCACCGTCATGGGCGGGCGCCCGACCCCCTCGGATCCGGAGCAGCGGCGGGCCTACCTGGAGAGCCTGGACGCCTTCGTGCTGCGGGCGGTGGGGGCCCGCCAGCCCGCCCACGCGGTGCCGACCATTGCCCAGCCCCGCGCCACCGAGCCCCTGGAGGGAGCCGAGGCCCCCGGTTCGCTTCGTCACAGCGCGGTCGGCTGACAGCGTGAGCCACGGCCTGCCGTGCACGCGGGCGGGCCTGGCAGACTTCCGCTCGTGAACTTGAGCTGGACTGACACCTGGAACGACCTGCTGGCCCGCGCCTCGAGCGTCGTCGGCCTGGATCCCGGCGTGCTGTGGCCGGCGCTGGCGATCCTCCTCATCGTCCTGGCCTGGGCCCCGGCCCGCCGCTGGGGGCGCACCCTGGTGACGATCGTCCACGAGGCCGG
Source organism: Actinomyces sp. SKVG-SVH-4(1) (assembly GCF_048514265.1). Lineage (NCBI taxonomy): Bacteria > Bacillati > Actinomycetota > Actinomycetes > Actinomycetales > Actinomycetaceae > Actinomyces > Actinomyces sp. SKVG-SVH-4(1). The sequence goes on from NZ_JBGEVE010000023.1 coordinate 16,693, forward strand.
GCACGCCGCCGTCGGCCTCATGGTAGGACGGCGCTTCCTCGGATTCGTGGTGAGCCGGGACCTGTCCGGGCACGCCGTCACCGCCGGCAAGCCCACCGGCCCCGGCCGGGTGGCCACCTCCTGGGCCGGCTACCCCGCCCCCGCCGTCCTCGGCGCCGTCGTCGTGCTCCTGGCCCTCAAGGGCTGGGCGAGCGCGGTCCTGCTGCTGGGTCTGGTCCTCCTGGCGGTCCTGCTGGTCATGTCCCGCTCCGTGCGCACGGTCCTGCTGGTCCTGCTCGTGGCCGCTTTGACCGGGGCCCTGTGGTGGTGGGGCGGGCAGTGGCGCGACGGCGTCGTCGCCGGGACCGGGCTGGCCCTGCTGGTGGGGGCCTGGGACTCCCTGCGCGACGTCGCCGCCTCGCGCGACCCGAGCCAGGACCACCGCACTCTGGCCCATCTGACCCGGGTTCCCGCCGGGGTGTGGCTGGGCAGCTGGTTCCTCGTGGATGCGGTGGCCACCGGCGTCGTCGTGCTGGCCCTGCGCGATCTCCTGTGAGGTGAGGGCGGCGGGCTCGAGTCCGAGCCCGCCGCCCACATGGCCTACGCTTCCTCCTGGCGACGCGGGGCCCGCAGTGCCCTCCCGCCGTCCCCGCCCGACGTCGCTCATCGCGAGCCCACAGGCGCCGTCGCGGCCCCGGGCTCATCCCGCTCCCGGGCACTCCGGGATTCCCTCAAGGAGAACACATGATGCTCACCCGCAGGACGTTCGCCCTGACCTCTCTGGGGCTGGCCGCCGCGGCCACCCTCGCCGCCTGCTCGTCGAAGTCGAAGGACGAGGCCACCGAGGAGGGCAAGATGGCGCTCATCGTCCCCGACGCGGGCGAGGCCGCCGCGGAGGCGCTGTCCAAGGCGGTGGAGGCATTCACCAAGGAGACCAAGGTGGAGGTGGACGTCAAGCCCGTCTCCGACGTCTCCCAGGAGCTGGCTCGCGGGATCACGGCCGAGCCGAGCATCGACGTCGTCGTCCTCGACCCGGCCCAGCTGTCCAGCTACGCCGGTGCCCTGCACTCCTGGGACAAGGGGGCGGCCGCCGTCAAGGACGCGAACCCCGCGCTGCTGACCAGTGCCACCCGGCAGGAGAAGATCGCCGCGGCGCCTCGAGACGTCTCCACGCTCGCCCTGTACGTCAACACCTCGCTGTGGTCGGCCGCGGGCCTGAGCGACTCGGACTACCCGACCACCTGGGAGCAGCTCGACCAGGTGGCCGCCAAGCTCACCTCCAGCGGGGTCGTCGGCCTGACCCTCGATGCCTCCTACACGCGCGTGGGCGCCTTCCTCGTCCAGGGCGGTGGGGGACTGACCAGCGCCGACGGCACGAAGGCCACAGCCTCCTCGGAGGGCTCGGTGGCGGGCCTGACCCAGGTCAAGACGCTCCTGTCCTCCGGGTCGGCCGGCTGGGGCGCCGACCTGCCCGCCGGATCCGCCGCCGACGCCTTCGGCCAGGGGCAGGCCGCCATGGTGATCGAGACCGAGGCCCTGACCAAGACCCTGGCGGACACCTACTCGGGCATCTCCTACAAGGTGGTCGAGCTGCCGGCCGGCAGCGGCGGCAAGGGGACCCTGCAGTTCCCCACCTTCTACGGAGTCGTGGAGGCCTCCAAGCACAAGGCCGACGCCATCAAGCTCGTGGAGTACCTCACCGCTGCCGAGCGGCAGGTGGCCCTGGCCGGTGCGGCGGGCACGGTCCCCGCAGGCAAGTCCGCCGGCGAGACCTGGAAGGGCAAGCACGCCGACCAGGTGGCCTTCCTGGCCGGCGTCGAGTACTCCCAGCCCGTGCCCGCCGCCTCCGGCACCTCGGACGTCATCGCCACCTTCGACAACGAGCTGCCCGGGCTGGCCGGAGGCGACCCGGCCGGCATCCTGGGCAGCGCCCAGGTGAACCTGCAGGCCGTCCTGTCCTGACCCTGGCGGGGCCACTCCGCGTGGCCGGGGACTTTCTCTTCCGGGCGGGGACATGTTGCGCGTGCGGGGACGGGAATCCTGTCCCCGACGGCGTCGACTGTCCCCGTTCGGAAGGACACGCACCCGGCCGTACAGAAATGTCCCCGAACGTGCGGCCCTGTCCCGACGGCGTCGGCCGACGCTGCCCCGAAAGGCGCAGGTGAAGAACAGCGAGGCGAAGGGCCTCGTCTCCTAGTGCTCGGTCATGATGATGACTTCGTGGTGAACCGGGAAGCTCACCGATCGAGCAATGAAGCAGTACTCGGCGGCGCGGTCGTGCAGCGTGGCGGCACTCTCAGGATCATTGCCGGGAGCAATGGTCACTGTGGGGCGAAGGGTGACTGACGTGAACTCCCCGGTACCGCCCGGGTGCTCGGCCATGATGCCGGTAGGGGTATCCGAGTAGCCGGTGACGGTGACGCCCGCGTCTGCCGCGAAGTGGAGGTACCACAGCATGTGGCACTGTGAGAGCGAGGCGAGCAGGAGCTGTTCCGGGTTCCATCTGCGAGCGTCCCCTCGGAATGCTGGATCCGCCGATCCGTGGATCACCGGCAGGTCGGCGGTGATTCCCCGGACATCGTGGTCGCGCGAGTAGTCGCGGTATCCGGATGTGCCCGTACCCAGGTTGCCGGTCCACTCCACGCGCACCGAATACTCATGATCTGGCATGCAGAAAGTCTAGGGATGAGCCGGTTTGCCGTCCACGGGGTGGCGAGTTAGTGGGGAGGCCGTGTCAAGGGGGTGGTGTCCTCCGGCGGGGCCACCCCGCGCGGCCGGGGACATTCTCTTCCGGGCGGGGACATGTTGCGCGTGCGGGGACGGGAATCCTGTCCCCGACGGCGTCGACTGTCCCCGTTCGGACGGACACGCACCTGGCCGTACAGAAATGTCCCCGACCGTGCGGCCCTGGAACGTGCGGCCCTGTCCCGACGGCGTCGAATGCCCCCGGCCCCACAGGCTGCCACCCCGAGTCCACCTCAGGCGCCGAGCCTGGCCGCGCAACAACGAGGGCCCGAACCGTGATGGTCCGGGCCCTCGGGCTGGAGCGGGTGACGGGAATCGAACCCGCGCTGTCAGCTTGGGAAGCTGAAGTTCTACCATTGAACTACACCCGCGTGGCACCAGTGGACGTGCGTCCCAGGTGCGTGCGGAAGTCTAACCCAGACTCCGGCCGTCTACGCAAATCGGCCTGCGCAGGGGCCTCGCGAACCGCGTCGGCGACGCCTTCACCCACTACACTCGCCAACGGATTCCCTGACGTCTTCATAGGTGTGATGAGCGCATGACCGATCCCTCCAACCCTCACGAGCCCACTGATCCGACTGGGCTCACGGCGAGCCCTTGGCCGGACGTGCCGGCGCTGCCCGCGGGGCCCGCCCCCACGGACTACCCGTCAGGTGGGTACCCGCCCTACGGCGGCCCCTACGCTCCCGGCGCCCAGCCGGGGTATGACCCGCAAGGCGCTTACGGGCCCCAGCCCGGATACAACGCGCCCCCTGGCTACAGTGCTCCTCCCGGCTATGGCCCCGTTCCCGCTTACGGTCCTCCCGGTTACCCGAGCAAGTCCAAGGTGGCCGCAGGCATCCTGGCGCTGTTCCTCGGCACCCTCGGGATCCACAACTTCTACCTGGGCTACACGGGCAAGGCTCTCTTCCAGCTCCTGGGCACGCTCTTGAGCTGCGGGATCCTGGCTCTTCCGATCGCCATCTGGGCCTTCATCGAGGGCATCCTCATCCTGGTGGCCCGCCCCGGCGAGGCGCCGTGGGGTGTTGACGCCTCCGGCGTGCCGCTGAGCAGCTGAGGTGCGCTCCGGGCCTCCCGGATCCCCGGGGCCGGAATCCGTGTGACGCCTCCGGGTGGACCTGGCACAATCGGGCCCGTGCTGCTCTCAGACCGCGATATCCGCACCGAGCTCGACGCCGGACGGGTCGTCCTCGACCCCTACGACCCCGAGATGATTCAGCCGGCCTCCATCGATGTGCGCCTGGACCGCTGGTTCCGTCTCTTCGACAACCACCGCTACCCGGTCATCGACCCGGCCGCCGACCAGGAGGGGCTGACCCACCTCGTCGACGTCGGGGCCGACGAGCCCTTCGTCCTGCACCCCGGGGAGTTCGTCCTGGGCGCCACCTACGAGCGCATCACCCTGCCCGACGACGTCGCCGCCCGTCTGGAGGGCAAGTCGAGCCTGGGGCGCCTGGGGCTGCTGACCCACTCCACCGCCGGATTCATCGACCCCGGCTTCACCGGGCACGTCACCCTGGAACTGTCCAACACGGCCACCATGCCCATCAAGCTCTGGCCGGGGATGAAGGTGGGGCAGCTGTGCTTCTTCCGCCTGTCCAGCCCGGCCCAGGCCCCCTACGGCTCGGGCGCCACCGGCTCGCGCTACCAGGGCCAGCGCGGACCGACGGCCTCCCGCTCCCACCAGTCCTTCCACCGCACCCGCATCCCCGACACCCCGGCGGCCCCCGCCGACGGCGCCGCTCCCATCTCCCAGGAGAAGCACCTATGAGCGACTCGACCGACTTCGCCGTCTCCCTGCCCACCGACACCGGCACCTTCACCGCCGCCTCCATGCTGCCGGTCGGGCTGCTGGACACCAACCACGTCCTGCTCCTGGCTGATGACGTCGCCCCCGACGAGGTTGAGGCCCTGGCCCTGTCCCAGGACATCCAGTCCGGCTGGGTGGGGGTCTCCAGCCTCCAGCTCTTTCCCGGGGTCTCCCTGCTGGGGCCCTGGAAGGTCGACGCCGAGATGCGCCGCCTCCTGGGTGCGCCGGAGTGGACCACACAGCTGATGATCCTGGACTGCCCCCGTATCCGTGCTGGCGCCCTGCCGGCCGAGCTCGCCGGCCTGGACCCGCTCTCCGACGCCTTCCCCCACGCCCAGCCCACGGGGGCCGAGCTGGTGGCCCTCACCCGCCTGCGCGCCATCGCCCGACGCCTGGCCGGGGCCCTGCGGCTCATTCCGGGAGGGGACAACGAGGACCCGGTGTTGGTCGAGCCCAGCCCGGAGGTCTCGGCCTCCCTGACCGTCTACGCCCCGGTGTGGCTCGGCCCGGAGGACCTGGTGGCCGTCCTGCAGCCCGTGGCCCCCGAGGTGAGCGCCGCGCTGGAGGCTGTTCAGCCGCGGGGCGCCGTCGGGCTGGACGCCATCGACCCCGAGCAGCTGGAGAGCCTCGTCGAGCGCATCGGCCCGGACGTCTTCGAGAAGGCCTGGCGCGGCTCGGAGAAGGTCCGCCAGGACACGATGCGCCAGGAGATCGTCGCCGCCGCCACCGGCAATGTCATTGAGGAGGTGCGTGACGGCTACGCGGTCGTCACCCCGGTCGACCCCGAGCACGAGGGCTGGGGGCGCATCGAGGTGCGTGCCGGCGCCACCGACGGGCTGCCCCTGGCGGTGCGCGGCGAGCCGTGGGCGCGCGGGGCGGTCCTGTCCTACGACCTGCGCTGGATCCCGCAGGACCAGGCCGACGCCTACGCCGAAGTGGTCTCCCGCTCCCGGCGCCGCGAGCGGCAGACCGCCCGGGACCTGGTCGAGGAGCTCGCCACCGTCCTGGTGACCGCCGTCTCCGGGGTGGCCGTGGACGACGACGGGTTCCTCGTCTCCCTGGGCGAGGACGCCGCGGAGGCCTGAGCTGCCTCGCCAGGAGGCGTGGGGCGCTGCGCGGTCCCTTGAGGGCGCCGTCGTCGTGACCTACTGCGCGAGGGCGGGTGCCAGTCGATGAGGCGTGGGGCGCCCCGAACCGTGGGGCTGCGCCCTTGCGGACAGCCCCGGGGCGGGACGCCCCGTGCGATGTGGAGCAGCCGGCCGGGGCGTGGTCGGCTCAATCGGGGACTGCGTTTCCCGCCCAGAACGTACTTCTCCTCCAGACGACTGAGGCCGTACCCCAGTCGTCTGGAGGAGAACGCAGTCCTCGTGGGAGAAGTAAGTCCCCGATCAGGAACGGAGCGGCGACACCCGGCCCGGTGGCCCTGATCCAGGGCGGGTCGGTCCCGAGGACTCGGGCTCGGGACGGGCTCGCTCAGCGCCGGGCGTGGTGCGCGCCGTGAGACGCTCGATGCCGTTCCTCGCCTTTGCCTCGTCCCAGTGCCAGCCGGTGAACCGGCGAGCCTCAACGAGCGAGCGGGCCCAGGCCACCGGCTCCTCGCCCCGCTGAGCCCCCACCGCCAGGTAGTGGCGCAGCAGGCCGGCAGCGGCCAGGGCGTCGTCGAGCGCGTTGTGGTGGCGGCCGATCTCCACCCCGGCCACCTCGCAGCAGGTGGTCAGTCGGCGCGATGGCGTCGTCATGAAATGGCGCGCCCACTCCATCGTGCACACCCGCGGCACCCGCGCGCCCCGGTCGAGCAGCCCCCGCGTCCCCAGCGCCTGGGTGAGGAATCCGACGTCGAAGCGGGCGTTGTGGGCCACCACCGCCCGCCCGGCCAGGTCGGCCACCAGCAGGTCGGCGACCTCATCGAAGCCGGGCGCCCCGATGAGCTCCTCGGCGACAAGACCGTGGATGTGAGTGGGGCCCACGTCCACGCCCACGCCGGGGTCGATGAGCGTGGACCAACTGCGCTCGACGTGCCCGGCGGCGTCGGTGAGCACGAGCGCGACCTCCAGGATCGAGTCCGTCGTGGGGGACAGGCCGGTGGTCTCCAGGTCGACGACGGCGTAGCCGACCCCGGTTGCCTCGGCCAGCTCTGCGGGTGTGGGAGTGGCGGCCGCCTGGCCGGGGGCCATGGGGGAGTGGGGGCGCAGCGGGCCGCGGTCGGCGGGTGGGCGGTGGTAGAAGGGCATCGCCCCGATCCTCTCGCGAGCCGGCAGGTTTCGCCCACTCACGGCGCGCCGGGTCGTGGCCGGAGTGCTCCGGGCCGGCTGTGGGCCGATCCGGGTGGCTCCGGGCGGCCGGCTCTCGCGGCGGTGCCCTACGGTTCGCAGACGGAGGTGGGGGTCGGCCGCCGGGCGTAAGGTACGGTCGCGAGGGCTCTCGGCCGGCCGCGTCGAGTGCCGATCCAGGTGAGGAGGAGCGATGACCAACCCGGATACCCCTCAGGTGCCGGCCCCTGCCCTGCCGGCGCTGGCCGCCTTCCCCTTCCCGACCGCCCTCGTCGTGACCGGCAGCTCCGCCGCCGGTGAGGGCGTGCTCCTCGAGGCTGGAGATGTCGATGAGGTCTTCCCCTTCGCCTCGGTGACCAAGCCGATCGTCGCCTGGGCGGCCCTGGTCGCCGTCGATCGGGGACTGCTGGATCTGCAGGCCCCCGCCGGCTCGCCCGCACCCGACGGTGCGACCATCGAGAACCTGCTGTCCCACTCCTCGGGGATCGCGATCGACTCCGACGAGCGCCTGGCGGCCCCGGGCACGCGCCGCATCTACTCCAACCGCGGCATCGAGATCCTGGGAGAGCGCCTCGAGGAGGCCACGGGCACGCCCCTGGAGACCTGGGTGGAGACCACCGTGCTCGAGCCCCTGGGGATGGCCAGTGTCCTCATCCCCGGATCCCCCGCCCACTCCGGGGAGGGCAGCGCCCGTGACCTGTCCCTGTTCGCCCGCGAGCTGGCCGCGCCCAGGCTCGTCTCGCCCGCGCTCGCGCAGCGCGCCCGCACGCCGGTCCTGCCCGGCCTCGACGGCGTCCTACCCGGGTACGGACGACAGACCCCCAACCCCTTCGGGCTGGGGGTGGAGGTGCGCGGAGCCAAGTCCCCGCACTGGACCGGGGCCGGTAACAGCGAGCAGACCTTTGGGCACTTCGGCCAGTCGGGCTCCTTCATCTGGGTGGATCCGGTCGCCGAGCGCCAGGCCGTCTTCCTGGGGGCCCGGCCCTTCGGGGCGGTTCACCGGCAGACATGGTCCGAGCTCGGCGACCAGATCCTAGCCTTGTAGGCCTTGTCGTCCTTGTCGGCAGGCGCGCCGGTGACGGCGGCCTGCCGACCTGTCACTCGGCCTTGACGTTGAGGATGACGCCGATAGTGCTGTCATCGATCTGCGGCATCTCCTGCTTCTGGTCGAGAGCCTTGAAGGTGATCTTCAGGGCGTTGACGTTCGCGGCCTTGACCTCGAAGGCGTGGGCGTCGTTGAAGGGGACGTCGACTGTCTCGATCTCCTTGCCGTCGGCGAAGATCGCGACCCTCACGATGAGGTCTGAGCTCTGGGAGTCATTGGCCTGGCCGGCGGTGAAGGTGACCTTCTGGAACTTGTTGGCCAGGCGCAGCTCGATCTCGTCGTCGTTCTGCCAGTCGAGCTTGGTGCCGATGCCCATGGTGTTGGTGATGGAGGCGACGTCGTAGCGCTTCTCCTGCCAGCCACTCGTCACCGGCGGCTTCTGGAAGTCGGAGAGCCTGAGCTCGCGTCCCTTGCTGTTCTCGGGGGTGAGCCCGTTGGTGGTGGCCTCAGCCGAGGCGGAGGGGTCCTCCGAGGCGGTGGCTGACGCCATATCGGTGGCACTGTCGGTGGCGGAGGCCGATGCGGACGGAGATGGAGTGGGAGAGGGGGTGGATGAAGGGGCGGCGGCGCTCGTCTCTGTGGTGGGGGATGCGTCCTGGGAGGCGAAGGGCAGGCTGCCGCAGGCGGCCAGGGACAGGGCGGTGATGGGAAGAAGGGCGGCGGCGATTCGACGCGCGGGGGAGAGTTTCGAGTGGCTCATGGCGCGAGAATAGCGGCGCCGAGATATGGGCTTCGGTGTGATGTCAAAAACCGATATGGGAAGAGTGCGGGCACAGCATATTTCGGCCGCTCGAGCGAATACTATTGATGAGAGGCGGCCATACGGAGAGAATCTAGGAGAAACTGTATCTGCGGGCGAATACTTATGTTCTCTTGAGGTCGCTTCTCGGGGGTTCCTCTCCGGGGTGGGGAGGCGCCTCGTTGGGCCTTTGGTCTCAGGTGCCTGGATCGTCCGGCCGCGCTGTTCGGTTGGTGAACGTATGGTCAGTTCTGCTTGATGGGGAGAGTGGCGTTCTCAAGGTCACGGACTGAGGCGGTCAGCCTGTCGGTGCTCACCTGCACCTCCGCCCTGCAGACGATCCGGTGGTCTCTGGTCTGTCGGGTCACTCGAATACTGTGGTCGACGGGGCGTCCGGAGAAGTCCTCGTACTTCTTGCCGCAGTCGACCTCCTCGGGTGCGTCGTAGAACTCCTCTGAGGCATGCTCGGCGTCGCAGGAGGTCGCCTGCCCTTGGCGTGTGAAGCACCGGCGCAGCTCGCCGCCGTCCTTGTATCCGTTGTGGTCGTTGTCGGACCTGACTCGTGACACTTTGGTGGGGTCTGGGTTTTGAGGTGGGTTTTTCGTTGGTATTCCGTGGTGTTGGGGGTGTG
>NZ_JBGEVE010000024.1:0-20082 GCF_048514265.1 Actinomyces sp. SKVG-SVH-4(1)
GCAATGCGCTGGTCGGTGAGCAGGTCGAGGGCAGCAACCTCCTCAGCCAGGTAGAGCGGGTTCTCATAGCGCATGTCGATGACGCCGGTGCCGACCTCGATGCGCCGGGTACGGGCGCCGGCCGCGGAGAGCAGCGGGATGGGGGCGGCAGCCTGGCGGGCGTAGTGGTGGACGCGCCAGTAGGCGCCGTTGACACCGATCTCGTCAGCGCCGACGGCGATCTCGACGGCCTCCTTGAGCGCCTGGCCGGCGTCGGGGTCGCCAGGGCCGCGACCGTGTCCATAGTGTCCGAAGCTGAGAAACCCGAATGCTTTCATGCAATCTTCAACTATGCGCTCCGCCGGATCATTCCGGCCGACCGCGCGATTCAGGTCACCCCACCCTCATGCGCCGCACACCCTCAGCGCCGGCAGCGCGCCTGACAGCACCCTCGAGCGCACGGCACACCCAGCCAGCGGGGAACGGCCTCCTTGTAGTCGAGGTAGTCCTGCCCGAACCTCTCCTCCAGAGCCTTCTCCTCGGCCGGGATCTGGTGGCGGTCGATGAGCCAGACGAAGCCGGCCAGCGGGATCAGCGCGGACGGACTCCTGCGCGCGATCGCGTGCGAGAGCAGCAGGCCCGTCAGACCCAGGTACATGGGATTGCGCGTCAGCCGGTTGGGGCCGTCCACCACCAGGTGCTGGGCCCGCTCGACCCTCACCGGGTCGACCGTGGTGCGGTGGCGAAGAAAGTTACCCGCACTTCCGGCGAGCAGGCACAGCGAGCCTCCGACGACGGCAGTGGCCGCCGCCACCGACGCGGGCGTCACCGTCCGACCACGAGTCATGGCGCTCTGCGCCGCGCCCGCCATCGCCAGCAGCACTGCCGGGGGCGGTCGCCTGATGATCTGTTCCATCACCAGGCCATCCTCTCATCCGCAGAGCCCGACGGCGCACCGGACTCGACCCACGAGAACGCTCAGGGCCACCGGAGGACCTCGACCAGCATCCTTCCAGTGATTTATCGATCAACTTCACGGTTGGTTTCGCCGCCCGTCACCTCGCCCCCGGTGAACAATGGCCGGGCGGTTCCACCCGCTTCGACGGGCTCAGCCCGTCGGGGCGGCGGCCCGCTCCCCCTCCCCCGACACAAGGCGAGAACAGCGATGAAGCAGCCAGCCAGGACAACCATTCTCACCCTGTGGTGCGCGCTCGCCACCGCCCTCGCCCTGTCCCTGTCCATCACCGCGCCCGCCGTCGCCCTTGACCCGGGAGGCCGGGAGGAGGCCCTGCCCACCACACCACCACCCACCCCCAGCGTGCCGAGCGTCGGAACCACCGTCCTGAGTGACGGCACCCCTGTCGGCATCGTCGTGGCCGGCGGCAACGGCGGCCTGCTGCATGTCGTGGACCTCAGTACCCGCACACTGAGGTCGCGCGAGCGGCTCGTCCCGGAGAACACCGACGTGCAGCCCTGGGAGTTCGCCACGTTGTCGAACCGGCACGTCATGCTCGCCAGCGGCGGCGGACAGCTCTTCGAGATCGATCCGGACGCCCCCGAGGGGCACAAGGCGACGAATCTGAGTGATACGTCCCGGCCCGGCTACGAGCAGGTCGCCGCCTACAGCACGTTCCTCTGGGACGTCGCCGTCGACGAGCACGACCGGGTCTATGTGGCCACGCAGAGCATTCACGGCGGCCACATCCTGCGATACGACCCCTCCGCCAACCAGGGACGTGGCCAGTGGACCGACCTGCTGCCCGGCGGCATTCAGGCAGGCGAGACCGAGGTGCGCAGCCTCGCTTACGACAACGGTTTCCTCTACGCCGGGACGGGAACGAAGAGCTTCTCCATCTTCCGGATCAACACCTCCACCAACGCCGCCACCAAGCTGGCGGTGCCCAGTCGCGTCACCGCCGGCCTCTGCCACCTCGAGCGGCTGCAGGTCAAGGCCGGCAACCTGTACGTCGGCACGAATGTCCCGGGCGGCGTCCGGCCGACCTGCGGGGGAACCTGCGTCCTGGACCCGGCCACCGGGGCGCAGAAGATGAAGGACGGCAAGGCGCTTGAGGTGGACACCTGGTCCAGCCAGGTCGTCACTCGCCCCGGCGAGGCCGAGAAGGTCTACTACACCGTCCAGAGCCACAACACACCGACGCTCCAGGAGTACGACCCACGGACCAACACCTCACGGACGCTGGCCCAAGGACTGGCCTCCACGGCCAGGCCGAGTCAGTCGAGCTGGGCGACGCACGAGCACTTCATCTCAGCGGGCAAGGACGACGCCAGCATCGCCATTATCCACGCCTCCGACGGCAGCGCGGCGGGCCTTCCCAAGGACGCGAACGGAGGCAACGCGATCCAGGGATCACCTCGCGACATTCAGTCCCTGACGGCAGTCCCCGGCGGAGACCTCTACGCCTCCTGGTACATGACCGCCCCGATGCTCCTTCGCGCCACCCCCAACGCGCAGGTGGACAAGACGCAGTACAGCCTGCCCCAGGCCCCGCTGGGTCAGGTCGAGGGCTTCGGGCACAGCAGCAAGTGGTTCGTCACGGGCATCTACCCCAGTGGCGAGCTGGTCAGGTACGAGATGGGGGCCTCCGGGCCGACGCTGGAGAATCACCAGTCAGTGAGGATCACGTCTGATGCCCGCCAGGCACGGCCGTACGCCATCGTGCCGATCAATGACGACGAGTTCGCCGTCGGCACCTCCCCCAAGAACAAGGCCGGCTCCGGGGCGCTGTCCATCTACGACGCCGCGCACAACAAGATCGACACCTACCCGCTGGACACGATCAGCTATGCGGATCCGTCGCTGCGGGGCTTGTTGAGCGACCGCCGGCCGCTGTCGATCGTCCACTACCAGGACAAGCTGTACGTGGGGACCAGCGCCAGCGGCAACGGCATGAACCCCGACCAGACGGAGGCGAGCGCGCCCAGGCTCTTCGAGTTCGACCTGAAGACGCGGAAGGTGACCCGGGTAATGACGCCGTTCAAGGACCAGCGTTCCATCACGGCCCTGACCTTGGGCAGCGACGGCACCGTGTACGGGACTACCGGCATGCACGTCTTCGCCATGAGTCCGGCCGACTTCACGATCGGACGCAGCCGGGCGCTGACCAGGCAGGGCTACGCCGACGCCAACCGCAGTCAGCTGATAGAGCGCGACGGCGTGCTCTACGGGATCATGGCGGGGCGCCTGCGGGCCCTGAGCACGTCCTTGCAGGATGAGGGCACCGTCATCGCCGACTTCGCCACCACGCCTCAAGGAAAGGTCTACGTCAACTCCCTGGCCCTCGGCGCCGACGGCAGTCTCTACTACGCGCGGGGAAGCAGGATCTACCGCTACCGGTTCCCGGCGGGCTGAGGCGGGCGCCCGGCCACTGGGCCGCCCATCACTCTGCGTCAGCCGCCATCGCCGGCTCCGTCGATTCCCGCTCCGCCTGCTGCGGCGCCGAGTCCGGCTCCTGCGGCGACGTCGGCCCACTGAGCTCATCCTCGGCCTCCGCCTCGGCGACCTGCTCCATGGCCGTCTTCTGGGACAGGGGCACTTCGGGCAGGAAGAGGGCGACGACGGAGGTCGCCACGAACAGCGGGATCATCCAGCCGAAGATCGGCAGGAGGGCGTCGGCGTAGGAGCCGGCCACGGCGTCGTGCAGGGCGGTGGGCAGCTGGTTGACCAGGGCGGGAGTGAGCGAGGAGGTGTCGGCGTCCTTGAACCGGGCCAGCTCCCCCAGGACGGCCGGGTCCGCGCTGCGGGCCAGCGCCCCGATCCGGTCCGTGAGGTTGGAGGTCAGGCCGGAGGAGAAGGCCGCACCGATGAGCGAGGCGCCCAGGGAGACGCCGACCTCGCGGAAGAAGTTGTTGCCGCTGGTGGCCGTGCCCAGGTGCTTGGCCGGCAGGGCGTTCTGCACCACGGTGACCAGGAGCTGGAAGAACAGCCCGATGCCCGCCCCCATGAGGAAGGTGGCCGCGGAGATCTGCCAGACGGGCGACGTCGTCGACAGGCGGGAGAGCCAGAAGGCGGCGCCGGCGGCGACCAGGGGTCCCGCCACCGGGTAGATCTTGTAGCGGTCGGTGCGCGAGACGAGCACGCCGGAGAGGATCGAGGAGATGAGCATCCCGATGGTGATGGGCACCAGGAGCAGGCCGGAGGTGGTGGCCGAGTAGCCGTAGACCATCTGGAGGTAGGTGGGCAGGTAGCTCAGCACACCGATCATGCCGCCCATCGCGAGCATGCCGACGAGCGTGGAGACGATGAAGGTACGGCTGGTGAGGATCGTCCAGGGCAGGATGGGGTCGGTGGCGCGCGTCTCGACGAAGCCGAACAGCCCCCAGCACACCAGGCCGACGACGCCCAGACCGATGATGACCGGGCTGGTCCACGCGTACTGGTTGCCGCCCCAGGTGGCCATAAGGACGATGGCGATGGCGCCGGCGTTCATGAGTCCGAGCCCCCACCAGTCGATGGGACTGGTCAGACGGCTGCTGGGCAGGCGCAGCACCAGGAAGATGGCGATGAAGGCCAGGACGCCCAGCGGCAGGTTGATCCAGAAGGTCCAGCGCCAGGAGACCGAGTCGGTGAGCCAGCCGCCGATGATGGGTCCCAGGATGGAGGCGATGCCGAACATGGCTCCCATGGGGGCCATGTAGGTGCCGCGCACCCGCGGCGGGATGAGGTCGCCAGTGATCGCCTGGGAGGAGATCATGAGGCCGCCGCCACCCAGCCCCTGAATGAAGCGGTAGATGATGAGCTGGGTCATGGAGTCGGCGGTGCCGCACAGAGCCGAGCCGATCAGGAACAGGGCGATGGCCACCAGGAAGAGGTTCTTGCGTCCCACGAGGTCGCCGAGCTTGCCGTAGACCGGCATGGCCACGGTGATGGCCAGCGTGTAGGCGGTCAGGATCCAGGCCATGTGGGCGGCGCCGCCGAGATCGCCCACGATGGTGGGCAGGGCCGTGCCGACGATCGTCTGATCCATGGCGGACAGGAACATGACGATCAGGAGCGAGGCGTAGACCGCCCAGAAGCGGCGGTCGGGGTGGAACTCCGCCCCCGGTTCGTGGAGGGCGGTGCCGGCGGAGACCGGCGTCGAGCTGCGTTGAGTCATAGGTGTGGCCTTGTCGGTTGAGGGCGAAGGATGGAAAAGGATGGAAACAGTTGGTTCAGTCAGGTGCGAGAAGGATGGGGTGGGGAGACGACCTCGCGGCTACCTCGGCGAGCTCGACGGCCTTGGGTCGCCGGCAGCGGTGGAGGCTGAGGCGTCGGAGCGGGGCGGAGTGACGACCTCGGAGATCGCCTCAACCATGGTGCGGACGGCGTCGACCAAGGGGACCTGGGGGCACCGCTCCGAGGCCTCGGGGGCTCCAGGATTCTCTGGGGGCGCTGCCGCATCACGGCGCTCCTCCCAGGGGTGGGAGCGGCCGCACCACAGGTCCAGGGAGCTGCGCTGGATGGCCATGGCCAGGGCGACGACGGCGCGGGTGCGCGGGTCGTCGGGCTCGGCTCCCAGACGGCGGCCGGCGGCCTCCGCCAAGGACTGGGCGACGATGCGCAGCCGCTCGTGGACGGCGCGCTCCACCTCGGGGTTGTCCCGCACGATCTCCGGGAAGGACAGGAGCCAGCCGCGCTCGGACTCGACGGACTCGGCGCCGGAGGCGAGCAGGGTACCGAGGTCCTCCAGGAGGCTTCCGGAGCCGTTGACGAAGGCCTCGACAACCTCGGGCGCCGGGGGCTCCAGGCCCACGACGAGGAGGTCGGCCTTGGAGGCGAAGTGGTTGAAGACAGTGCGCCGGGAGACTCCGGCGAGGGCGGCGACATCGTCGACCGTCATCGCGGCGTAGCCGCGCTCCCGGGTCAGGGTGAGCGCGGCGGCGCGGATGGCGGCGCGGGTGCGTTGCGCCTGGGTGGCACGCAGGTCGGTTCCGGTCACGCACTCATCTTGCACTCAGTGCATCATTGCACTCAATGCAGGTTCGCGCGAGGTTCCTCACGCAGGTCGTGCACCGGACATCACAGCCCCACGCACAGCGCGACCGGCCACGACGTGCTGGGCGGTGTCCAAATCGGATACAAAGGCTCGCCCCCAGTTCGGACGCGCAGAAAGAAACCGTGCGATTCCGCGGTTCAGTCAGCGACTATGTCGGGCCTCGGACTCCTTTGTATCCGATTTGGACACGGATGCTCTTGCGGCACCCGGGCAATCCTCAGGCGCCCTCGTAGACAGCGACCTCGATGAGTTTCCGTCAGGGGCCACGCACGTAGAGACTGCGGATAGTGCCCTGGGCACCTGTCCGCTCGATGGAGCCGCCGTCAGGAGTGGAGGCGCGCCTCGTAGGCGGTGATCTCTCCGACCTTGGGGCCGTAGCTGCTGGTGGGGTCGTGGCGCAGGTCGAGCCAGATGTCGATGAGCGCCCAGGCGGCGGGGGCCGCGATGACGTTCTGTCCCATGCACAGGATCTGGGCATCGTAGTTCTCCACCGAGCCGCGCACAGTGAGCAGGTCGTGCGCGGTCGCCGCGCGCACCCCCGGCACCTTGTTGGCCGCGATGGCCGTTCCCACGCCGGTGCCGCAGATGAGAAGCCCTCGGTCGACCCGCCCCTCGGCGACTGCCCGGGCGACTTGGAAGGAGACCTCCGGGTAGGTGATCTCCGGCGTGGACAGGTCGACGACGTCGCTCACACGCCCGTCCTCAGCCAGTCGTTCCGCAAGAGCGTCCTTCAGGAGGGCTCCGTTGCCTGGAGCGCCGATGGCGATTCGCATGCGCCAAGTCTCTCAGGCCTCGCCGCCCAAGGCGAGCCCTAGACGCTGGGGGCCAGGAGGTTGTAGGCAGTCATGGCGCAGACGCCCAGGAGGAGGATGCCGAAGGCGGTCGTCAGGATCGAGGCCGAGGCGCGTTTCGTCAGCGGCCCACCGAGGAGCCCTCCCACCTCTCCCCCGGCACCCCACCTCACTTCGACAGAAACTTCAGAAACGACGCGGCTCCGGGTCGTTTCTGAAGTTTTGGTTGGTGAGTGAGAATTCGGTCGTGACGCCCTCCCAGCGGGCGGTGCCATCATGGGGGCGTGAACGCAACGAGTGCACACAGGCCGCCGGAGGCCTGAGGGGGTCTGCCATGGGACGCGCACTGCTCGCCGCGGAACTCCTCGGCGCCGGGATCGTCATCTACGGCGCGGCTCAGGCCCTCGGTCTCAGCCGAGCCCGCGCCGCAGCCCGCGCGCGACTGCTCGCCCATCCGGTGCGAAGGATGGTCCTCAGTCACGGCGAGGTCGCCTACGTCGACTGTGGACCGCAGCCCTCGGGAGGAGGCTCCGGCTTCGGCCCCGGCTCCGGCTGCGAGACGATTCTGTCGGTTCACGGGCTGTACGGCGGATACGACCAGGCGCTTGACAGCGTCGGGAGCCTGGTCGAGCGCTGCCGGGTCATCGCGCCGTCGCGCTTCGGCTACCCCGGCAGCGCCGTGCGAGGCGACGGCTCGCCGGCCGCCCAGGCCGCCGTCTTCGCCGAATTGCTCGACCGTCTGGGGATCGAACGAGTCTTCGTCCTGGGAGCCTCGGCCGGCGGCACCCCCGCCATCCGCTTCGCCCTGGACCACCCCGAGCGCGTCTCGGGGCTCATTCTCTTGAGCTCGGCCGCGCCCTGGCCGTCCCGGCCCACGACACCGCCCGGACGCATGGGGCCGCCGGCGATCATGAACCATGACTGGATCATGTGGCTGCTCTCGCCATTCTTCAGTCCCGTCCTGGGCATGGATCCCCGGGCCATCCACAGCATGCTCCCTCTGTCCGAACGCAGGACAGGGGCGGACATCGACGCCTCAATCACCAACCGGGACATGGCGGTGCACTTCGAGGACTATCCGATCGAGGAGCTCAAGCCAGCCGTCCTGCTCCTGCACGCCCGGGACGACCGAGTAGCGCCCTTCGCTCCCCCGGCGGGGCACGTGCAGTCCTCCATGCACCGCTACCCGGACCTGACGACGTCGCTCTTCCCCACCGGTGGTCACCTCATCGCCGGCCACGGCCGCCAGCTCGAGGAGGCGATCCTCCGCTTCATCGGCCAGCACGCCGGCTGACACCGATCGCCTCACCGGCCCCCGCCTCACGTGCCCGCCCCTCACTTCGACCGAAACTTCAGAAACGACGCGGCTCCGGGTCGTTTGTGAAGTTTTGGTTGGTGAGTGAGAATTCGGTCGCGGCGTCCCCTTCCAGAGAGCGGTGCCATCATGGGGGCGTGAACGCAACGACCGAGCACGCGCCGGTGGACGCCTGGGGGCCGGACTTCCTGGGCCCGGGCTTCGAGGCCCGCACCCTGGAGCTGCTGCCCGACGACGAGGACGACGGCGCCGTCGCCACCCTGGTGCGCCACCTACCGGCCCTCGACCCCGGCGCCCTGCCGGGCACCCCCACCACCCCCACCTTCATCTACCTCTACCTGCACGGCTGGAACGACTACTTCTTCCAGACCCACCTGGCGCGCGAGATCTCCCGCCTGGGCGGGGCCTTCTACGCCCTGGACCTGCGCCGCTACGGCCGCTCCTGGCGCGAGGGCCAGATGCTGGGCTGGTGCACCTCGCTGGCCGAGTACGACGAGGACCTGGGGCGGGCCCTGTCGGCCATCCGCGCCGATCAGGGCTGGGAGACCGAGCTCGTCCTGTCGGGTCACTCCACGGGCGGGCTCGTCGCCTCCCTGTGGGCCGACCGCCACCCGGGGGCCCTGCGCGCCCTGATCCTGAACTCCGCCTGGCTCTCGCTCCAGGGCTCCGAGCTCGTGCGCACCGTCGGCGACCCGGTCCTGCGCACCCTGGCGCTGCGCGACCCGCGCATGTCGATCCTCGACGGCTGGGTCGACCCGGCGCGCGTCTTCTCCATCACCGACGGCTGGCTCCCCGAGCGTGACGGCGATCTGCCCGATCCCGCCTGGGCCGACGATCCCTACGTGACCGGTTGGGACATCAACCCCGCCTGGTCGATCAAGCCCTCCGCGCCCGTGCGCGTGGGCTGGCTCCAGGCTGTCATGGAGGGCCACAACCGCGTCGCCCAGGGCCTGGACATCCGCTGCCCGGTGCTGTCCATGGGCTCGGCCTCCACCCGGCTCGGAGTGACGTGGACTCCGGAGTCGCGCAGCGCGGACACGATCATCGACGCCGACGCCACCGCCCGCCGCGCCGTCATGCTCGGCAAGCTGGTGACCATCGCCCGCTTCCCCGGAGGGGTCCACGACCTCACCCTGTCCGAACCTCCCGTGCGCGAGCAGGTCTTCTCCGCCATGCGCCGCTGGATGTCCGCCTACGTGCTGCGCTGAGCCCTGCCCGACAGGCGGCTCAGGCCAAGGCTTCAGAAACCGCGGTCGGCCAGGTCGTCGCGCAGGTCCCCCAGGTGGGCGCCGTGCACCCCTACGCGCCACACGCGCCAGCCGTCGGCGTCGGTGACGTTCTGGGCGGCGTTGGCGGCTGACGTCGGGTCGGTGAAGGAGCGCCCGTCGGGCAGGGTGATGACGCCCTCTACCGAGAGGATCGCCTCGTGGTAGATGCCTCGGCGCAACCGCTGCCAGATGAGCTGGGTCGGTTTGCCCAGCGAGGCCGCCACGGCCGCCAGCTCCGCGGTCTCCTGGACCAGGAGGGACTTGGAGGGGTCCCCGCCCAGTGCCTCGGCCACCGGGTCGAGGGCGTCGGCCGACCCGCGCAGCGGCTCCCAGGACACGAGCGGTACCGCGCCGGTGGGCGCCTCCGGGCGGGCCTCGTTGGGGGCCACGGTGGACCATGCCTCCGCGGCCCGCACCGTGGGCCCGCCGTTGTGGGAGTCGGGCGAGGCGTCGGCCTGCGCGGCGGGCGCAGCCGAGGGGGCCTCCGGCTGAGAGTGCGCCGCCCGCGAGCGCCGTCCCATGCGGGTGCGCGAGCCGGCCGGGCTCGGGGCCTCGCCGGTCTGCGGGGCTCGGTCGTCACCGAGCGGAGCGTCGGAAGGCGCTGAGCCGGCCGAGGCGGCTGAGCCGCTCCCCCCGGACAGGCTGCTCCCGCCGAGGATGTCCACGCCTCCGGCCAGGGCGGCGACGGCCCGCTCCTCGGCGCTGGAGTCATCGGTGGAGTCGGGTCCGCCCCCGTGTCCGGCGTCGTCGGCGGCGGGCTCCTCGCCCAGGTCGACGACGGCGGGAACGGTCACGGTGTCCCCGCTGAGGATGTCGGCCAGGTCCTGACCGACGCTGCCGGTGGCAGGCGCCTGCGGGGCACTGTCGGAGCTCTCCGGTCCCGGCTCGGGCCGGCTCCGCGGGACCTCCGGCTCAGCCTCGGCACGGTGCTCAGCCTCGTGCTCGGCACCGCGGTCGGCACCGCGGTCGGCATCGGTCGCGGGTCCATCATCGGCAGCGCCGTCACTAGTGCCGTCGTCGACGGGACCGTCGGCGACGTCGGCAGTCCCCTCATCCGGTTCGGGCGCGGCCCGCCCGGCGGACTGGGCGGCGCCGGCCTCCTCGGGGTCCTCGGGCGAGGGCTCGTCGGCGCCCTGGGCGGAGAGGGCGTGTACCTGGGGCTGCTCGGCGGTGACGGCCACCGGCTCGAACAGCTCGGAGAGCGCATCGGCCGCGCCTGTCGCGGCGAAGGCTCCTGCCGGGATGGCGGCACTGGCGTCATCGTCGCCCCCGGCCTCGGGAGCGGTCACCGGTTCGGAGGGCATGACGATCTCGATGGGGCCGGTGACCGGACTCATGTGCTCGGCCTGCTCAGCGGCGTCCATGCCCCGTGAGCCGTTCGAGCCGGAGGAGGCGGAACCGGCCAGGGCCGGGCGGGGCGCACGGGCCACGAGCAGCGGCCCCCCGGCAGCCACGTCCATTCCGGAGATCTTCTCCACCACGACGACGATGCGGGACTCGTCCACGATGCGCACGTCCACCTCGTGGATCTCCAGCCCGGAGGAGGCCAGCACTCCCAGCCCTCCGACGACGTCGGGCTCCAGGGAGGCGCTGAGGATCGTCAGCCTCGGCCCGGCCTCGACCTGGGCGGGCATCGCCTCGCGGAACTCGTTCCAGTCCTGGCTGAAGGCCCCCAGCCCGCCGGCGTACCTGCTGGCGATCTCGCGGCGGCCCGCGGTGGCGGCCTGGGTCAGGCGCGACATGGCGGCCAGCAGCCCCGTGGAGTCGACTCTCTCCAGGACCTCGACGACGACGACCTGCCCGGTGGCGTCCAGGGCGGTCAGGCTCGCCCCGGTCTCGAGCTCCTCCCATGACAGGGGGAAGAGCGGGCGGCGCAGGACATCGACGATCTGACGCTGGATGGCGACCAGACTGTGAGACAGGGTGATGGCATCAGCGGAGCGACCCAGGCGCACGGGCAGGAGGTGGTTGCCGTCGAGCTCGTACATGGCCATGGATGGGGCCGCCTTTCCTCGTCGTCCTGCTCCGCGATGGCCCCCAGCACAGGTGGGCACGCGCGTGGACGGCTCACAGTCGAGTCCCCACGAACACAGTGCCCAGCCATCCTGTCACGACCGCCAGCACACGGCAGACTATCTCATGACGGCAACGAGGGGCGGGCCGTCACCCCATCACATCAGCCCACTCACAGGGAGAAAACCGCGAGAACACGGCCAGATCGAGGTTATCTCCTAGGGTTATCCCCGATTCTTGGAGAGACCGGTCTCATGGTCGCATCCACCTGGAGGTGGATGAGGATGCCCGGGAAGTGGATAAGAATGTCGGCTGGTCGACTCCCGGCGGGGAGCCCCGACCATCCCCTATCGCATCACCAGCCTCCCATCACCTACCGCTGAGGAGCGTTCATGCCGTCGGCCTCGTCCACCACATCTCCCCCGGACGCATCCGAGCTCGCGCCCTCGCCGGTGCCCTCCTCCACCCCATCACCCGCACCATCGCCGTCGTCGGCGCCGGTGGCCCCTGCGTCCGAGCCCTCGCATCTGAGTGCCTACGCGCACCGAGCCTGGCGGGCCGCGCGCGCCTGGCTGGCCCCGGCGCCGGCCGCGACCACCTGCGCCGCGCTGACCCTCATCATCAGCATCCTCCTGCTGCCCTGGGGGCCCCAGGGACAGATCCTCCTGTCCGCCTACATCCACCAGCCCCAGCGGGTGTGGACCCTGCTGACCGCCTGGGCGGTCCCCGGCCATCTGCTGCCGGTGACCGGAAGCCTCATGCTGCTGTCCATCGGCGTGCTGCTGGAGCGGCTCCTGGGCACGCGACGGTGGCTGGCCACCGCCGTCGTCTCCTGCGCCGGAGGCATCGTCCTGGCCCAGGCGCTCTACCCCCTCATCGGCCGGGTGTGGGACGCCTGGTCCCCCTACCTCATCCACGCCCCGATCCAGGGCATCAGCCTGCCCATCGCCGGCCTGGTGGCGGCCTCCACCAGCGTCATGCGCCCGTCCTGGCGACGGCGCACGCGCCTGGCGGCCTTCGCCGTCCTCATCGTCTCGGCCGCCGTGACCGGAACCGTGGGCGCCCTGGCCCGCCTGGGAGCCGGCGTCATCGGCCTCATCATGGGCATCGTCCTGGAGCGCGGGCAGCAGTCGGCCCCCTCCCAGGAGCTGCCCCGGCGCGTGGAGCGCGAGCTCGTGGCCTTCCTGGTGGCCTGCTGGGCCGTGAGCTGCGCCCTGGCGGTGGTGAGTAACGCCGCCGGCCCCCTGGCTGACGCCCGCTACGGGCTGACTCCCGCCATCCTGCCCAAGGACGCCGTCATCTACCCCGTCGAGCAGCTCCTGATGTGCATGCCGGCGCTCCTGCAGCTGGTCCTGGCCGATGGCCTGCGCCGGGGGCGTCGTTCAGCGGCCTTCGGCACCATCGCCCTGCAGATCTTCCTGGGGGTGTGCGCGGCCCTGTTCGCCTTGGTGGAGAAGATCGGCGAGCAACTGCCCGAGTCCGGCTCCACCACGACCCAGCTCCTGCACAGCTGGCTGCGCTCGGGGCACCTGCTGGTGCCGCTGCTGCTCAACATCGTGGTCATCAGCCTGGTGGTGTGGACCAGGAGGCGCTTCACCCTGGGCTCGCGCCCCGGCGTCATTCGCCGCGCCGTCGTCGCCTGGGTCCTGACCCTCCTGGGCGGGGCGGTCCTGAGCGTTGCCGGGGGCCTGCTCATGTCTCATGACTTCTCCCCCTACGCGACCTGGCCCGCACTGCTGGAGACCTACGTGTCCTACCTGCTGCCCATCAGCACCGGCGGCATCATGAGCCTGATCGTCGAGCCCCTGACCCCCCTGGCCTACCTGCTCACCGCGTGGGTTCCGGTCCTGGTGTGGCTCCTGACGATCCTGTGGGTGTGGCTGGCCCAGTCCGCTCCCGCCCGCACCCGGATCTCCGACCGCGAGGAGCTCGTCGACCTGGTGCGCAGCCGCGGCGCCGGGACCCTGGGGTGGATGCTCACCTGGCAGGGCAACGAGGCCTGGGTCAACGAGGCGGGCACGGCAGGCTTCTCCTACCGGCCCAGCCGCGACGTCGCCCTGACGGTCGGGGACCCCGCCGCCGACGACGCCGACGTGGCCCAGGCGGTGCGCGACTTCGCCGACTTCGCCACCGACGCCGGACTCATCCCCGCCCTGTACTCGGTGCACGCCCCGGCCATGGAGGCCGCCCGCGCCATGGGCTGGACGATCATGCAGGTGGCTGAGGAGTCCGTCCTGGACCTGCCGGACCTGGCCTTCCGTGGCAAGGCCTACCAGGACGTGCGCACCGCTCTCAACCACGCCAACAAGGAGGGCGTCGAGGCGGTATGGACCACCTTCCGCGACTGCCCGGCCGGCCGGCGCGACCAGATCCGGGCCATCTCCCAGGCCTGGGCCAGTGACAAGCCGCTGCCGGAGATGGGGTTCACCCTCGGCGGCCTGGCCGAGCTCGACGACGCCGAGACACGCCTGCTGCTGGCCGTGGACGCCGAGGGCACCGTCCAGGGCGTCACCTCCTGGCTGCCGGTCTACCGCGACGGGCGCGTCATCGGCCTGACCCTGGACTTCATGCGACGCCGCGAGGGCGGCTTCCGCCCCGTCATGGAGTACCTCATCGGGCGCGCCGCCCAGGACGCCCAGGCCGAGGGGCTGGAGATCCTGTCCCTGTCCGGGGCGCCGCTGTCGCGCTCCGCACCGGCCGACGGCGATGCCTCCTCACGCTTCGACCCGCTCCTGAACCTGTTGGCCTCCGTGTTGGAGCCGGCCTACGGATTCGGCTCCCTGCACGCCTACAAGCGCAAGTTCAAGCCGCGCTCCGTGCCCATGTACCTGGCGGTTCCCGACCTGGTGGACCTGCCCACGGTGGGGATCGCCATCGCCCGGGCCTACCTGCCCGGTCTCAAGCCCTCCCAGACGGCGCGCTTCGCCCATGTGCTGATGAACCGTGACTGAGATCAGCGGTGCTGGCGCGCCCACCGCCGACGCCACCACTGCCGGCAACATGGTCGGCAGCACTACCGGCAGCACGGCCGACGTGCAGGCGTCGGGCGGCGTCGTGGGTGCCCTCAAGGCCGTCCACATCCTCCAGCCCTGGCTGGGAGCGGTCTGCGTGGTCGTGGCCGCGGTGGTCATCGCCTGGCTGTGGTGGCGGCGCACCCGCTACCTGCCTTGGCCTCGCCAGCTCGTCGTACCTGCTGCTGCCGCAGCGAGCGCAGTGACCTTCTGGCTGGTCGTGGACGTCATCTGGCATCCCGTCGCCGACGGCGTCGGCTGGTTCGTGTGGACCTGGGTGGGTGTCGTCGGCCTCGTCATCGCCCAGCTGGTCACCGGCAACCGCACCGAAGGACGTCACCGGGCGGTGCGTTCACGCAACCGCCGCCTGGTGCGAGCCACCGAGTCCGCCTCCAGCCTCGTGGCCGTGGTGGCCTCCTCCCTGCTGGCCATCAACACCTTCTTCGCCTCCTACCCCACCCTGGCATCGGTCCTGGGCTACGGGGTGGCGACCACGCCACTCAACCGCCTGCAGGGCGCCGCGGCCCGGTCTCCGGCACCCGTGCGTGGCCGCGGGATGCTGGAGGAGACCTGGAGGCCGCCGTCGGACATGCCCGCCCGCGGCCAGGCGGTCACTGCCGACATCCCGGCCGGTGACCAGTCCGGAACGAAGGGCTTCACGCCGCGAGGGGCCTTCATCTACCTGCCGCCGGCCTACCTGGGCTCACAGCGCCCGGCCCTGCCGGTCCTCGTCCTGCTCACCGGGCAGCCGGGAAGCCCGTCGGACTGGTTCGAGCTGGGAAACCTGAAGGACACGATGGACGCCTACGCGGCCAACCACCACGGCCTGGCCCCGGTAGTCGTCGTCGCCGACCTCCTGGGCAGCCCGTACGCCAATCCCCTGTGCTCCGACACCGAGGCGGGCGGCAAGGTGGCCACCTACCTGGACAAGGACGTCCCGGCCTGGATCCGGGCGAACCTGCAGGTCGACGACGACCCCGCCCACTGGGCGGTGGCCGGCCTGTCCAACGGGGGCACCTGCGCGATGCAGGTCGTCACCCGCTCACCGGGCGTCTACCGCACCTTCCTGGCCATCAGCGCCGAGGAGCACCCCACGCTGGGCGGCGTGGAGCGCACCATCTCCCAGGGCTTCGGAGGAGACCGTGCCGCCTACGAGGCCAACGACCCGCTCTCCCTGATGTCCACCGCCCCACCCGGCCGCTACGACGGCATCGCCGGCATCCTGTCGGTCGGCCGCCAGGACACGAGCTACCGCGGGGCCGTGCCCGTCCTGGCCGAGGCCGCCACGAGGGCCGGGATGACGGTGAGCACCCGCCAGTACGACGGCGCCCACACCTGGGCCGTGTGGGGGCCGGCGCTGGCCGACCAGCTCGACTGGCTGGGCGGGCGACTCGGTATCGCCTCGCCGTCGCCGGCCTCCTGATCCCAGCCCGACCCCCACGACGCTGTTGGTCCGCGGGCCGCCCTACCCGGCTACCCGGTTACCCGGTTACTCAGCCTTGTCCGCGACGGCCACGCGCCCGGCCTCCAGGCGGGCCACCGGCACCCGGAAGGGCGAGCAGGAGACGTAGTTCAGGCCCACCCGGTGGAAGAAGCCGATGGACTCGGGGTCCCCGCCGTGCTCGCCGCACACGCCCATCTTCATCGTCGGCTTGGTGGAGCGGCCGCCCTCGACGCCCAGGCGCACCATGCCGCCCACGCCGTCGGTGTCGATGGTCTCGAAGGGGGAGACCCCGAAGATGCCGTCGTCGGTGTAGTGGCCCACGAAGGAGCCCTCGACGTCGTCGCGTGAGAAGCCCCAGGTGGTCTGGGTCAGGTCGTTGGTGCCGAAGGAGAAGAAGTCGGCCTCCTCGGCGACGTGGGCGGCGGTGACGGCAGCGCGCGGCAGCTCGATCATGCAGCCCACCGGGAAGTCGAGGGCGTAGCCGGAGGCCTGGGAGACCTCCTGCAGCACGTGCTCCACGCGCTCGCGCGCCAGCTGGAGCTCACGCACCGACCCGATGAGCGGGATCATGATCTCGGGGTGCGGGTCGCCGCCGGCCTTGAGGCGCTCGACGGCGGCCTCGGCGATGGCGCGCACCTGGAGCTCGATGAGGCCCGGCATGGTCAGCAGCAGGCGGACCCCGCGCAGGCCGAGCATCGGGTTGGCCTCGTGGCTCTTGCGCACCACGGCCAGGAGCTCCTCGTCGGCCGGGTCCAGCTCGCCGCGCTCGCGGTCGACGGCCACCTTGACGCTCAGCTCGGTCAGGTCCGGCAGGAACTCGTGCAGCGGCGGGTCGATGAGGCGCACCGTCATGGGCTTGCCGTTCATCGTCTCGAACATCTGGATGAAGTCGCCCTTCTGCAGCGGCAGGAGGGCGGCCAGGGCGGCCTCGCGCTCGGCGTCGGAGGAGGCCAGGATGAGGTTCTGGACGAACTGCTTGCGCTCGCCCAGGAACATGTGCTCGGTGCGGCACAGGCCCACGCCCTGGGCGCCGCGGTGGATGGCGTGGCGGGCGTCGTCGGGGGTGTCGGCGTTGGCGCGCACCTCCAGGCGGCGGACCGCATCGGCGTGGCGCATGAGGCGGTCCACGGCGGTGACGAGCTCGCGGGTGTCGTCGTCTCCGGCCGCCTTGAGCGCCTCGTCCAGGCCACGCCGCAGGTAGGTCATGACCGGGGAGTCGACGACTCCGACCTCACCGAGGAAGACCTCGCCGGTGGTGCCGTCGATGGCGATGATGTCCTCACTGGTGAGGACTTCCTCGCGCCCCGCGATGCGCAGGGTCTTGCCGGCGGAGTCGACCTCGAGGGCCTCGGCGCCGCACACGCAGGTCTTGCCCATGCCGCGGGCGACGACGGCGGCGTGGCTGGTCTTGCCGCCGCGGGCCGTGAGCACGCCGGCGGCCGCGACCATGCCGGGCAGGTCGTCGGGGTTGGTCTCGCGGCGCACGAGGATGACGGAGTCGCCCTTCTCGGCGCGCGAGACGGCCTCGTCGTTGTCGAAGGCGATGTAGCCCACAGCGGCGCCCGGGGAGGCGGCCATGGCGCGGGTGAGCAGGTCGCGGCTGGAGTCGTCGTCGAACTGGGGGAACATCAGCTGGGTGAGCTGCTCGCCGGAGACGCGCGTGAGGGCCTCGTCCATGGTGATGAGCTTTTCGTCGACGAGCTGGGTGGCCACACGGAAGGCGGCCGCGGCGGTGCGCTTGCCCACGCGGGTCTGGAGCATCCACAGCTTGCCGCGCTCGATGGTGAACTCGATGTCGCACAGGTCGCGGTAGTGGGTCTCCAGGCGGCGCATGATGGAGCGCAGCTCGTCGTAGGAGGCCTTGTCCAGGCGCTCGAGGTCGGCCAGGGACAGGGTGTTGCGGATACCGGCGACGACGTCCTCGCCCTGGGCGTTGACCAGGTAGTCGCCGTAGACGCCGGTGCGCCCGGTGGAGGGGTCGCGGGTGAAGCACACGCCGGTGCCGGAGGTCTCCCCCATGTTGCCGAACACCATGGTGCACACGTTGACCGCGGTGCCCAGGTCGTGCGGGATCTTCTCGCGGCGGCGGTAGATGTGGGCGCGCTCGGTGTTCCAGGAGCGGAAGACGGCCTCGGTGGCCATGTCCAGCTGGGAGCGGGGGTCCTGCGGGAAGTCGATGCCGGCGTGCTCCTTGACGATGGCCTTGTACTCCTCGACCAGCTCCTGGAGGGCGTCCACGGGGAGCTCGTAGTCCATGGAGACGCCCCGCGCGTCCTTCTTGGCGTCCAGGGCGTCGGAGAAGTGGTCGCCGTCGATGTCCAGGACGGTCTTGCCGAACATCTGGATGAGGCGGCGGTAGGAGTCCCAGGCGAAGCGCTCGTCGGAGCTGGCGGCGGCCAGGCCCTTGACGGAGACGTCGTTGAGGCCGATGTTGAGGACGGTCTCCATCATGCCGGGCATGGAGAACTTGGCGCCGCTTCGCACCGAGACGAGCAGGGGGTCCTCGGCGGCGCCGAGCTCGCGCCCCAGCTCCTCCTCGACTCCACGCAGAGCGGTGGTGACCTGGACCGAGAGCTCCTCGGGGACCTCGCCGCTGGCCAGGTAGGCGCGACAGGCGTCGGTGGTGATGGTGAAGCCGGGGGGAACGGGGAGATCCAGCCGGGTCATCTCCGCCAGATTCGCTCCCTTGCCTCCCAGGAGGTCCTTCTGGTCCTTGTCACCCTCGCTGAAGCGGTACACGTACTTGGGCATCGATGCCCCTTTCTGATTCGGGTCGTTCTCGGGTCTGACTCAGATCGTCCTGATGCAGGCGTGACGCGGCGACGCGTCGTTCACGATATGACTCTAGTGTGACTTCAGTCCTAGACCAAACACGCCGACTCCAGCGCGCCTCCTCCCGGCGCGCCCGCCGACGCCGCGGGGCTCGGCGGCATGGGCGGCCGACGTCGAGGGGAGGAGATTCAGGGAACGCCGAGCGCCGCGTCCCGGAGCGGGTCGGGGCGCGGGGCCACCCGGGCAGACGCAGCGCCACCATGCGCCCAGCCCGGCCCCACGTATCACAGGAGTTACGACAACTGCTCAAAACGGGTTCTTCGTGTCGTGGGGATGGGGTTGTGCGGGGCTTTCCTCGTCGGGGTCTCGGGGTACGTGGTCGTACGCGATCCCACCCGGTCGTACGTAAAACCGCGTGGTCGTACCCCCAGCGCACTGTGTTGTCTCATGACTTCTGAGAGTTTCGGATGTCATGACATCTCAAGACACCGGTGGGGTGCGTCTGCCAGATGGGAGAGCCGCTGCTTCGGCCTGTCGGAGGGGCTGCCGGCATCGTCTGGATGCACTGCACGAGGGTGGGGTGCTACTGGAGGAGGGTTGGGTGTACTGGTGGTAGGTGGGACCTTCGTGCAGTACGCACAACCCTTCGCCAGTGGATCCCGACCCTCGTTCAGTAGGCCGACCCGGGCCGACTCGGGCCAGCTCTGGGCGGGACCGGCGTCGAGTCATCACCTCCAGGCCCCAGCCGCAGGCGACGGTCAGGGGACAGTGGGGACGGACCTATCACGGAGGCGCCGAGCTCTGCCGCAGGAACCCCGGACTCGCTCCTGCGCGACCCGGTGTCCACAGCGCTGACATTAGCGGGCCCGACGTCGGTGCGCCCAGCGGGAATCGTTGGAATCCTGCGGTTTCTCTCCAGCGCGCAGCGCCGGTACGCCTTTAATGTCAGCACCATGGACACCAGCGACCTGCCAGGACCCGCCAGGCCTCTTCCCTTCGTCCCATCCTCGCCTCCAAGGCCACCAGCCTGCCCCGGGTTCCCGCCCGAGCGGGTGTCTCAGAAGTCATGACACTCACATGTCTCAGAAGCGAGGAGACAGCACAGTACCCCCAGCGCACGCGGTCGTACGTAAAACCGCGCGGTCGTACCTTAGAGCCCCTCTAAGGTACGACCGCGCGCCGCCGGGTACGACCACGCGACGCCGAGTACGACCGCGCAGGACCACGCGACGCCGGGTACGACCGCGCAGGACCCCGAGACGCCGAACCACCGGCACCCGCTCACCCCGACCACGCCCTCACACACGAAGAACCTCAAAACATAGCGGCGGATGCCCTCCACACTTCCGCGTGGCGGGCATCCGCCGCCGGTCCGATCGCGCAGGATCCGACGCGTGCGTCCGACGTCTATCCGGCGACTAGGTGTACTGATCGGGAGGGTTGGTTGAGGGGGTGTGATCTGAGTCTTTGAGGTGAGGAGAGCGCCTTGGGCTGGT
>NZ_JBGEVE010000025.1:0-8524 GCF_048514265.1 Actinomyces sp. SKVG-SVH-4(1)
CTCCGGCAGCGGTCACCGTCCCGTCTGGTCGCGATACGGTTCCGTCATGGAGGGCGCAGGCGATCAGGCCCCGGTGGACGTGCACGACCTCGTGATGCCACAGGAGGACGATGGGCCGGATCGCGAGGAGCTGCTGACGGAGCGGAACGCCCTGGTCGATCGGGTGAAGGAGCTGAGCCCGCTGCTGCGCGACATCCATCAGCCGGTCCTGGAGATAACGGCAGCGATCAACGACGTGAAGGCCCGCATCGACGAGATCGACGCGGAGCTGCTCGACCGTTCGGTGTCGGCGGCGGCGAAGCTGCTCGCGGACGTCGAGGAGCCGGTCGGCACCGCGGAGCGCCGCGAGGTGGTCGAGGCGAAGTGGAAGGTGTTGGACGTGGACCGCCGCCGGATGCTCGTGGACGAGCTGGTGACGGTGACCATCGAGCCCATCACGCCCGGTCACGTGAAATTCGACCCCGACCTGATTCGGATAGAGCCGCGTCGCGACTGACTCATGAGTCGACTCGTCATTGCAATGGTGAGTCGACTCGTGGGAGAATGGTTGCGGACAAGAAGATCCCACCGGGGCCGCGACTTAGAAGCGCGGGGTTCTGCTCCCGGATGAGTAGCCGGTCAAACAGCCCAATTACCGTGGCGGGGAACCGGAAGATACTCATGTCTGAGGACTTCCGATGTCTGTCGTTATCGACGTTCCCCGCGCATCCGCGCTCGACCGCCCTGGCCTCGATCAGGGCTCCACTCCTTCTCCGCAGGCAGACGGCCTCGATCCCGTCATCGCCGCCGCTCGCGCTGCTGGTCGTCTGGCCGGTGAACGCCTGGCTCGCACGCCCCTGACCCCGCGACAGCGCGCCGCGGTCGCCGCCGTGATGGGCGGTGGTCACTGATGAGCGCCAACTCCGCCGCCTTCGACCACGTGAACAGCTTCCGCTGGCGACAGGGCGACCCCTCCCTCGCCGAGTCCGAGGCACGTCTCTACGACCTCGGCGTGCTCCGCTCCGTGCTGGAGGAGTCCGTCGAGATCTCCGTCGCCGACGCCCGCGCCGATGGGGTGACCTGGGCGAAGATCGGCGACGCCCTCGGCGTCACGCACCAGGCTGTCATCAAGCGCTACGGCCGGGGCGGTGGTCGCTGATGCGCGCCGACGCACGCAACCTCAGCACCGCTCCGGCCGACCTGACCCCGCCCGGAGGGCCTGGCCTGGCACCCGCCGAAGGCGGGCTGCCCGTCGTCGTGGGGGCCGCGCGAAGCTCGATACCGACTTCGGAGAGGAGACGCTCGCGGCGCTTCGCACTCGTGCGAAGCGGCTCGGGCTGGCTCCGAGCACGTGGGTGCGGACCGTCGTCCGGGATGCCCTCCACGCCTCTCGGAGCGAGGAGTTGGACGCCGCCGTGGCCGCGCACCTGCTCGGGGTCGAGGCGCGGGTGCAGGCGTCGGCGGATGCTCGCGAGCTGGCCGCGCAGATTCGCCCGCTGGCGATCAACGTCAACGACCTCGACCGCCGGGCGCGGGCTGGTGAGTCAGTGGCGCTGTCGGCGGAGGTGCCCGAGCTGATCGAGTTGCTGCGCGAGGTCCGCGCCCTGCTCGGGGATCGGGCGGCCTCATGAGCACCACGCACTACAGCCCGAGCGCCAGCGCCGCCGACACGGAGCGCTATATCCGTGGCAAGGAGGACGAGCGGGGCATCGCGATCACGTGCGATGTGCCGGGAGGCCCCGGCGCGTTCTCGGCGCGCGCTCGGTCGCTCACGCAGAACACGACGCGCGAGGTCGAGGCGGTGCATTACCGCCAGTCGTTCAGCGACGAGGAGTTCGACCCGAAGAGTCCGGAGGACGTGCAGCGGGTGAACGATCTCGGTTATCAGCTCGCGAAGAAGATGCACCCGGATTCCGACTGCCTCGTAGTCAGTCATGTGGATGGGCGGGGCAAGAAGCCGCACAACCACATCTTGGTCATCAACCACAACAACCGGACGGGGAAGGCGCTCTCGGACTATCGCACGTTCCACGACCGCAAGGCCGGGAATCAGCGGGGCGTCCAGTCGGCGAACGACCAGCTGATGCGAGAACACGGGCTCTCGGTCGTGAAGCGGCTGGAGCACGCACCGAAGGACTGGGAGCTGCGCCGCGAGGACTTCGCCGAGGGATCGCTCGACCGCGAGATGGGCGACCGGATGAGCGCGGCGCTGGCCGATCCCCGGGCGGTGGACAAGGCCGGTCTGGTCTCGGTGATCGAGGAGCAGAACCAGCGGCTCGGCGATGACGGGGAGCGGGTGCCGCGGATGCGGTTGCACAGCCCCGTCAGCAAGAAGGGCAAGCGCGCCGGGCAAGAGACCTGGACGCTCTACATCGAGGATCGCCGCGGCGAGTCCGGCCGCGCCGAGCGCCCTCTCGGCGGACTTCACCCCGGAGGGCGCGCAGGCGTTCTTCGACTACCACCAGCAGCAGAAGGAGAAGGAGCATGAGCGCAGCGCTCGACAGGCTGAAGCAGCAGAACGAGCCCGAGCAGTCGCAGCAGCAGCTCGGCAGTCCGGAGACGATGGAGCTGTTGACCTCGATCCTCGCCGCCGTCGAGGCGCAGAACACGAGGATCGCCACGCTGACCGAACAGCAGAAGAAGCTCGCGGGGTTCGTGAAGGTCATGGACGAGGAGACGACGAGGCGGCTGGAGCGGATCACGGCCCCGGCGTCGACCTCCTCGCCCTCCAGCGACGTGTCCGCGAGGATCGCGAGTATCGAGAGCAGGCAGAACGAGATCGCGAGCACGCTCGGCGAGTTCGCGCAGAGTCTCAACGGCGAGAGCTTGAACGCCGCGTCGCGGAGCTTGGTCGCGGAGGCGCAGAAGAATCGCGCGGCTACGGCCTCGGCGATTGAGGGTCTGAAGGCGCAGGTCACAGCGAACCAGAAGCTCGTGAGCCAGGTCGGCGGCGCGGTCCAGCGGATCGAGAAGCGCACCGAGGAACGGGTCGAGAAGGCTGTCGAGCAGGTCGCCGGGGAGGCTTCGGCCACGATGACCGCGAGCCTCGACGCCTCGAACGCGCGGGCGGAGCGGATCATCGCCGCGACGGCGAAGCTGGAGGCGCGACAGCTCTGGTCCGCCGCCGCCGCGATGTGCCTCGTTCTCCTGCCGGTGGCCGTGGTCGTCGCCGGTCTCTGGATGGGCATCGCCGGGCTCATCACGGGTGTTCAGTGAGCGCTGGACGTGGACGGGAGCGTGTGGCTCGGCATCGGCTGGTGGCTCGTGGTCGGCGCTGGCCTCGCCGGGGCCGGCTACAGGCTCTTCGCGTCCGTCCGCTGGGTTTCGGGTCTCATGGAGACCTGGAAGGGCCGCGGGATGCCGAAGTGGCCCCGCTGGCGCAAGAGGTGATCACGCCTCACGAGGGCAAGCGCGCGCAGCGCGTGCGGCAGCCGCGACAACTGGACATTAGGTCAGCGGCTGCTGTATAGTTCAGTGCATGCTGACCATTGCTTCGCGTCTTGACGTCATGAACCGGCTCGGCCGGGCCATGGCCGACCCGACGCGCTCCCGCATCCTGATGTCCCTGCTCGACAGCCCGAGCCACCCCGCGGTGCTCTCGCGCGAGCTGGGGCTGACCCGCTCGAACGTGTCCAACCACCTGACCTGCCTGCGCGACTGCGGGATCGTGGTCGCCGAGCCCGAGGGCCGCCAGACTCGCTACGAGATCGCCGACCCGCACCTGGCCGCGGCGCTGACGGCACTGGTCGATGTGACCCTCGCCGTGGACGAGAGCGCGCCGTGCATCGACCCGGCCTGCTCGGTGCCCGGCTGCTGCGGTCCGAGCGGCTCCGAGGACGCCTCGTGAGCGCCGCATGCGGCTGCGACGAGCCGACCACCAACGCCGCTGAAGAGGCAGAGGAGACCGAGCGCCCGTGGTGGCGCGACCCGGGCCTGGTGGTGCCGATCCTCTCCGGGGTCGCGTTCGGCACCGGCCTGGTGCTGGAGTGGTCGGGGCTGCACGTCGCGGCGCTGGTCGCGTTCTGGGCGGGCCTGCTGCTGGGCGCGTACACGTTCGTGCCCGGTGCGATCCGGAATCTCGTTGTGAAGCGCAAGCTCGGGATCGCGCTGCTGATGACGATCAGCGCCGTGGGCGCGGTGATCCTCGGCTACGTCGAGGAGGCGGCCGCGCTGGCGTTCCTCTACTCGATCGCCGAGGCCCTGGAGGACAAGGCGATGGACCGCGCCCGCGGCGGGCTGCGCGCGCTGCTGAAGCTCGTGCCGGAGACCGCGACCGTGCTGCGCGACGGGACCTCCGCCTCGGTCCCGGCCAGGGAGATCGCCGTCGGCGACGTGCTGCTGGTCCGCCCTGGCGAGCGGGTCGCGACCGATGGGCTGGTCCGCTCGGGCCGGTCGAGCCTGGACACTTCGGCGATCACCGGTGAATCGATCCCGGTCGAGGTCGCGCCCGGAGAAGCGGTGTCGGCGGGCGCGATCAACAGCGCCGGCGTGCTGGAGGTCGAGGCGACCGCCGCGGGCACCGACAACTCGCTGACCAGCTGCAGAAGAGGCTGATACGAATGAGAAATCAAGGAAGTTATACAATGAAATCCTTGCATTATGTCCTGATGAAGTAGATGCTAAACGAGAACTCATAGCCCTTGAGTTACATCCAAGCTTTCAAATTTATCAGTTGAAACAGCTAGTAGAATCGTTGAAAAAACCAAAGAAAATAGATTGGAATATAATAGAGACGCGTCCTTATATGCGTTGCCTCATCGACATGGGGATGATATATTTAGAATATAATATGTATAATGATGCGATTGCCTGCTTTACGCCAGTTTTTCACGGAGACAAGCAAGATCATTCGGGATTTCTTGTGTATATGATGGTTGCTTGTTGTGGAGCTGCCAACTGGGATCGCGGCCGCAAGGTATATCAGCGATATCTTGCATGTTGCGATGATATACAAAACGCATTTAATCAGGCTCCGGATATCATGTTGCCTATGCATATGCTGTATATTCTATTGGCTTTGCAGTGTGGTGAAAGCAAGATAGCCCATGATGTATTAGCAGATCTTGTTGATGAATATGAAGATATTGATTGGTTATTACAAGATGCAACGCGCTGGAACGATTTTGTAGAAGATCATTTAGAGGCTATTATGTATATGGTAGACCAAGTGAGCAATATAGATTCTGACCCACGAGAATTAATAAGCTTATATACTGCTATCTCATTTTTACCAACTCAATTAGTGGATTTTGAAAGTCCATTATGGTAGACTCTATATGATGCGTATGAACGTGTTACCGGTCGAACTGTTATAAATCGGTACTCTAATGATAGTTATATGGGAAAACGCGAGTCCGCTCATATGAGCCCCGTAGAGGTTGCTAAAGGTGGGGCTTTGCGTGGAAATCCGGTATATGACAATATACGGTCGGTGCACAAATTACACTTTCACAAGCCGGCCTATACACAGTAGATGATTTTAAAACAATTACTAAACAAGAAGTATTGATGCTACCGGGCATTGGTAAAAAAACAGTGGAACAACTAGAGCATAATGGTGTTATATTTAAAGCCTAAGATGTGACTTGAATTTAATAGCGATCCTAGGATAATGAAGGGCTATTTGTCTTTTTCATAATTAATATAATCCCTTTGATGAGTATCTTGGTACTGATCAAGGGGATTTTAAATTACTACAGGGTTGTACTAATTTTTGTCCTATAACCCCATTATTACGCTAATGTTAGAGCGTTGGGCTAGTTGCTAAATAAAAGAGCTAGAAAAGCGTCTAACCACTTGCAAATGTAGTAGGCGAATACATTTACCATGACGGCTAGCCAAAACAAATAAAATAGCTGCCACAAATACGAAATAGACATCGTAATTTATGACAGCTATTTGGCAGTACATGGTCGATCTTATAGTGTAATTATTTAGTTATATTCTATTTTATAAAAGCCTCACCGATGGAATAAATTCCGTCAAATAAGAAACCGAAAGCGATAAAGTAGATAAATACCACACCGGAAGCAATCGGCTGGAATATGAGTAATAGGCCTAATAGTAAAAGAATTAGTGCAAGCCATTTTGCATTACGTCCCATGAGTGATACCATGCTGTCGGACTTTCTTGATTTAATGAAAATAAAGATGGCTTCAATTACCATCCAGATGCCGATTGTGCTTGGGAGTACTAATGGTAGGAATGCAAATCCGCCGAATATTAAATAGATACCGAATAGAGCATTGATAATGCCGCTGATAAGATACCAGCCGCTACGTAATTCAGACGATAACGTAAAATAATTTATAATAGAGCTGACCGCACTGACGAAAAAGATAATAGAAAAAAGCCAGGCAAAAGCTATGAGATTAATAACGGGATTTAAGAGTAAGAATATCCCCAGGATAATGCTTACAATACCCGATAAAATAAAGAAGAATTTGCTTGAACCACTCATGATGTTTCCTCCCATCGCTTGTACTGCTTATTTTCAGTATACGTGAGATCATGGGGGATGTCAAATTGTCGACGAGACTCATGAAGGATGCCCGCGTAAGAGGCTCGGTGCCTCATGTAGGACTGCCCGCGAAGCTCGTGGACCGTGGTGGGCATGGGAAGTGGGTTGTCGATGCAGGCCAGGGCCGAGATCACGGGAAAGTACGCCAGGGTGTACACGAGGGCGTCGAAGAAGGACAAGGGGCGGATCCTTGATGAGGTCTGTGCAGTCACTGGCTGGAGTCGGGACAATGCGCGCCGACGCCTGGTGGCCGCAGCCAAGCGCCCACCGGGTCGCCGAAAGTCGGCGGAGCGCAGGGCTAGAGCCCGCAGGTACTCCTACGACGCCTTGAAGGTGCTCCAGCGAGTGTGGGCCGCCAGCGGCGGGCAGTGCGGCAAGTACCTCAAGGAGTCCATGCCGCTGCTGCTGGACCTGCTGGAGGCGAGCGGTGAGCTCGACGACGAGCCGCGCTACACCCCAGCCGTCAGAGACGAACTGGTGGCCATGAGTGCGGCGACCATTGACCGCTACCTCGCCCCGGTGCGGGCTACCGAGCAACTGCGGGGCAAGTCGACGACCAAGGCCGGTCCGTTGCTGCGCAGCTCCATCAAGATCCGCAAGGCCGGTGACGAGATCGAGGCTGAGCCTGGGTTCTTCGAGGTCGACACCGTCGCCCACTGCGGGCCGACCCTCAAAGGAGAGTTCACCCGGACTGTGAACATGACCGACGTGCTCACGGGGTGGACCTTCACTCGCTCAATCCGAAACAACGCTGAGAAGCACATCATCTCCGCCCTGGACGCCGCCGTGGGATGTGTCCCGTTCCCCGTTTTGGGCATGGACTTCGATAACGGCTCAGAGTTCATCAACCACAGCGTGGTGCGCTGGGCCGGGGACTTGGACATCTACTTCACCCGCTCACGCCCCTACAGGAAGAACGACCAGGCCACCATCGAGTCGAAGAACAACCACCTGGTGCGCCGCTACGCCTTCTACTACCGCTACGACACCAGCGAGGAGCGCGAGGTCCTGGGCCGTCTCTGGGAGCAGGTCAACGTCAAGCTCAACTTCCTAACCCCCACCCGCAAGCCCGTCGGATGGGGCACCGATAAGGCCGGCAGGCGCAAGCGCCTCTATGACGCTCCTCGTACCCCATTGGACCGACTGCTGGACACCAGCGCCCTGACCAAGGCCCAGAAGACTGACCTGGTCTCGTACCGCAACCAGCTCAACCCCGCCTCTATCACCCGCCGCATCATCGAGCTCCAGGACGTTCTCATCCGACTGGCCAAGGGCCAAGGACAAGACCGACCAGCTCTACCTCGCACAGATCCCAAGCATCCTGCCCGACGTCCACAAAGGCGTACGAGTCAGGAAAGCCTCGTAACCACCCCTCAACCTGGCGGGCATTCCTACATGAGGCACCGAAGACACTTCGCGGGCACCTTGACATGAGGCACCCCGATTGTAACGATAAAACTGTGTTTTCACAAAACTCACATGTCCATCCTGTTGACACAGTTCTATAGAATACCGTACAATACCGGCTCTTCGCATTTGAGGGTGTAGGGGTGTTGGGTGGGGTCCGGCGTGTCGTGGCTGGGTAGGGGTCGAGGTCTTCCGATGATGGGGGTTCCTACACCGTCCATCTGAAAGACCTCGACATGGCCAATACTATCTTTGATCGCCCTGATCTGAGCGTGTTCACGCGCCTGGATGGCCTGGGGTTGGAGGTGACGGGTCAGCGCGTTGAGGCAGACCATGCAGTGTTGGCATGCCGTATTACGGGTGAGGACCGGTGGTGTCGACGCTGCGGGTGCCAGGGCATTTCTCGTGACACGGTGGTCAGGCGCTTGGCGCATGAGCCCTGCGGGTGGCGTCCCACGATCTTGCATGTGAGCGTGCGCCGCTACCGGTGCCCAGAGTGTGCTCACGTGTGGCGTCAAGACATGAGTCAAGCGGCCGATCCGCGCGCGCAGCGCGTGCGGCAGCCGCGACAACTGGACATTAGGTCAGCGGCTGCTGTATAGTTCAGTGCATGCTGAC
>NZ_JBGEVE010000026.1:0-2623 GCF_048514265.1 Actinomyces sp. SKVG-SVH-4(1)
GGAGACCTTATCTTGAAGATGGTTTCCCGCTTAGATGCTTTCAGCGGTTACCCTTCCCGAACGTAGCCAACCAGCCGTGCCCCGGGCGGGACAACTGGCACACCAGAGGTTCGTCCGTCCCGGTCCTCTCGTACTAGGGACAGGCCTTCTCAAGTCTCCTGCGCGCGCAGAGGATAGGGACCGAACTGTCTCACGACGTTCTAAACCCAGCTCGCGTACCGCTTTAATGGGCGAACAGCCCAACCCTTGGGACCTGCTCCAGCCCCAGGATGCGACGAGCCGACATCGAGGTGCCAAACCATGCCGTCGATATGGACTCTTGGGCAGGATCAGCCTGTTATCCCCGGGGTACCTTTTATCCGTTGAGCGACGACCCACCCACACGGGATCGCCGGATCACTAGTTCCTACTTTCGTACCTGCTCGACCCGTCGGTCTCACAGTCAAGCTCCCTTGTGCACTTGCACTCAACACCTGGTTGCCGACCAGGCTGAGGGAACCTTTGAGCGCCTCCGTTACACTTTAGGAGGCAACCGCCCCAGTTAAACTACCCACCAGGCACTGTCCCTAACCCGGATCACGGGCCCAGGTTCAGGCGCACGCCATAACCAGAGTGGTATTTCAAGGACGACTCCACCGCCACTGGCGTAACGGCTTCAAAGTCTCCCACCTATCCTGCACAAGCTATAGCGGGCGCCAATACCAAGCTGTAGTAAAGGTCCCGGGGTCTTTCCGTCCTTCTGCGCGAAACGAGCATCTTTACTCGTACTGCAATTTCGCCGAGCTCATGGTTGAGACAGCGGGGAAGTCGTTACGCCATTCGTGCAGGTCGGAACTTACCCGACAAGGAATTTCGCTACCTTAGGATGGTTATAGTTACCACCGCCGTTTACTGGGGCTTAAATTCACCACTTCACCCCACGAGGGGGTTGATGGTTCCTCTTAACCTTCCAGCACCGGGCAGGCGTCAGTCCGTATACATCGCCTTACGGCTTCGCACGGACCTGTGTTTTTAGTAAACAGTCGCTTCCCCCTGGCCTCTGCGACCCTCCCCCCTAGCCCGCATGGGGCTTCAGGGATCAGGCCCCCCTTCTCCCGAAGTTACGGGGGCATTTTGCCGAGTTCCTTAACCATGATTCACTCGTGCGCCTAGGCATACTCTGCCCGACCACCTGTGTCGGTTTAGGGTACGGGCGGCTGGCACCATCGCGTCGAGGCTTTTCTCGGCACCCCAGGATCACCCTGTTATCCCCCACCAGTGTGAGGTCACCATCACGCCTCACCCCCGTCATCAAAGACAGTCCCCCGGATTTACCTGGGAGACGGGCTGCGCGCTTGAACGGACCAAGCCATCAGGTCCGCCGGGCTACCACTGTGCGTCACCCCTGTTAACACGCTTGCCTACCTGCACGGAGGATCCCCAGACCCCACCACCACAACCACACCGTCAGGCGAACCTGACACATGCGGCCTTCATGGTGGTTGGGCGTGGGTTAGCACCCGCGCGTCAGCATGGGCGGTGCTTCGCCGGTACGGGAATATCAACCCGTCATCCATCGACTACGCCTGTCGGCCTCGCCTTAGGTCCCGACTCACCCAGGGCGGACTAGCCTGGCCCTGGAACCCTTGGTCATTCGGCGCTAGGGCTTCTCACCCTAGTATCGCTACTCATGCCTGCATTCTCACTCCCGCACCGTCCACCAGCAGTCACCCACAGGCTTCCCCCGGTGCAGGACGCTCCCCTACCACCCACAACCCCTGCCACCACCCCGACAAAACGGGATGATGAAGGGAACCATGTCATGGGTCCGCGGCTTCGGCGGTGTGCTTGAGCCCCGCTACATTGTCGGCGCACGATCACTTGACCAGTGAGCTATTACGCACTCTTTCAAGGATGGCTGCTTCTAAGCCAACCTCCTGGTTGTCTGCGCGACCGCACATCCTTTCCCACTTAGCACACGCTTAGGGGCCTTAGCCGGCGATCTGGGCTGTTTCCCTCTCGACCACGGAGCTTATCCCCCGCGGTCTCACTGCCACGCTACAACCCGACGGCATTCGGAGTTTGGTTGACGTCAGTAACCCTGTGGGGCCCATCAGCCACCCAGTAGCTCTACCTCCGCCGGGCAACACGCGACGCTGCACCTAAATGCATTTCGGGGAGAACCAGCTATCACGGAGTTTGATTGGCCTTTCACCCCTACCCACAGCTCATCCCCCCAGTTTTCAACCTAGGTGGGTTCGGTCCTCCACACGCTCTTACACGTGCTTCAACCTGGCCATGGGTAGATCACCCCGCTTCGGGTCCAGAACGCGCCACTACACATCGCCCTATTCGGACTCGCTCTCGCTACGGCTACCCCACACGGGTTAACCTCGCGACACGCCACTGACTCGCAGGCTCATTCTTCAAAAGGCACGCCACCACCCCCACACACACAAGGCGCATGAAGGCTCTGACGGCTTGTAAGCGCCCGGTTTCAGGTACTATTTCACTCCCCTCCCGGGGTACTTTTCACCATTCCCTCACGGTACTATCCACTATCGGTCATCAGGAGGTATTCAGGCAGCCAAGTGGTCTTGGCAGATTCACACAGGATTCCACGAGCCCCGTGCTACTCGGGCAA
>NZ_JBGEVE010000026.1:2723-4316 GCF_048514265.1 Actinomyces sp. SKVG-SVH-4(1)
GCCAGGAAGCCACCCCCACACAAATCCAATCCTTAGAAAGGAGGTGATCCAGCCGCACCTTCCGGTACGGCTACCTTGTTACGACTTCGTCCCAATCACCAGCCCCACCTTCGACCGCTCCCCGTAGGGCCACGGGCTTCGGGTGTTGCCGACTTTCATGACGTGACGGGCGGTGTGTACAAGGCCCGAGAACGTATTCACCGCAGCGTTGCTGATCTGCGATTACTAGCGACTCCAACTTCACGGTGTCGAGTTGCAGACACCGATCCGAACTGAGACCGGCTTTAAGGGATTCGCTCCACCTCACGGTATCGCAGCCCTCTGTACCGGCCATTGTAGCATGCGTGAAGCCCAAGACATAAGGGGCATGATGATTTGACGTCATCCCCACCTTCCTCCGAGTTGACCCCGGCAGTCTCCCGCGAGTCCCCACCACAACGTGCTGGCAACACGGGACAAGGGTTGCGCTCGTTGCGGGACTTAACCCAACATCTCACGACACGAGCTGACGACAACCATGCACCACCTGTGAACCGGCCCCACAAGGAGGAAGCCCCGTCTCCGGAGCCGACCGGCACATGTCAAGCCTTGGTAAGGTTCTTCGCGTTGCATCGAATTAATCCGCATGCTCCGCCGCTTGTGCGGGCCCCCGTCAATTCCTTTGAGTTTTAGCCTTGCGGCCGTACTCCCCAGGCGGGGCACTTAATGCGTTAGCTACGGCGCGGAAGACCCGGAAAAGGCCCCCCACACCTAGTGCCCAACGTTTACGGCGTGGACTACCAGGGTATCTAATCCTGTTCGCTCCCCACGCTTTCGCTCCTCAGCGTCAGTAACGGCCCAGAGACCCGCCTTCGCCACCGGTGTTCTTCCTGATATCTGCGCATTCCACCGCTACACCAGGAGTTCCAGTCTCCCCTACCGCACTCAAGCCGGCCCGTACCCACCGCAAGCCCCCAGTTAAGCCAGAGGATTTCACGACAGACGCGACCAGCCGCCTACGAGCTCTTTACGCCCAATAATTCCGGACAACGCTCGCGCCCTACGTATTACCGCGGCTGCTGGCACGTAGTTAGCCGGCGCTTCTTATCCAGCTACCGTCAACCCACCCACAAAAGAGGCGGGCCTGCTTCACTGGCGAAAGAGGTTTACAACCCGAAGGCCTCCATCCCTCACGCGGCGTCGCTGCATCAGGCTTGCGCCCATTGTGCAATATTCCCCACTGCTGCCTCCCGTAGGAGTCTGGGCCGTGTCTCAGTCCCAGTGTGACCGTCCACCCTCTCAGGCCGGCTACCCGTCACCGCCTTGGTAGGCCATCACCCCACCAACAAGCTGATAGGCCGCGAGCCCATCCCCCACCGAAACAATATCTTTCCCACACCCACCATGCAGCAGGCGCAGAATATCCCGTATTAGCCACACTTTCATGCGGTTATCCAGAAGAAGGGGGCAGGTTACTCACGTGTTACTCACCCGTTCGCCACTCATCCAGAACCAGCAAAACCGGTCCCTTCACCGTTCGACTTGCATGTGTTAAGCACGCCGCCAGCGTTCGTCCTGAGCCAGGATCAAACTCTCCAAACAAAACCAACAAAA
>NZ_JBGEVE010000027.1:0-1721 GCF_048514265.1 Actinomyces sp. SKVG-SVH-4(1)
CCTGACTCATGACGCTTAGTGTGCCGGGGGTGGGGTGCTCAGGGCGGTGAGGATGTCGTTGGCGGCGTCGGTCAGACGTGGTGCGGCAGTGAGGTGGTGGCCGTTGAGGTTGATGGTGACCTCCTGCAGGCCGCGTAGCTCGCGCACGATCCTGGCGATGCTGATACCGGTGGTGTCCTGGAGGTGCCGGGCTACGGCCAGGGCGGCCATGACCACGGTCAGGTGGGCCTCGATGGCGTCTCGGGTGTGGTGGAAGATGGGGCGGGCTCTCAGGTCGTGCTTACTCATCCGGAAGGACTGCTCGACGTACCACAGCTCGTGATACGAGGAGACGACCTCACCGGCATCCATCAGATGCGCGGGGATGTTGGTGACGTAGCCCTTGAGCCCCACCAGGGACCGGGCTCTGGCGATGGAGGCTTCGTCCAGGGTGGCGTCACCGGCGTGGACGGTGACAAAACGCGTGCCCTTGGGACGCTTCTCACCGGCGATGACGGCCCGGGCCCGGTTCTCCTGAGCGGTCAGGGTCTGAGTGTCCCTGGCGGCGCGCTTCTTGGAGTAGGACCACACCGCCCGCCACGAACCCGGGTGAGAGTGTGGGTCCCAGACGGGCTCACGACGCTTGCTGACGTCCCGCTCGCTCCTGGAGCCTCTCCTGGGGGTGATGGTGTCAATGAGCTGCCCATCGGTGAAGGCGTCCCCGGCCCAGTGGAAGTGGGCCTCCAGGTCGCCCGGGGCCCGGGTGGTGCGTGCCCCGACAATGAAACGTAGGTGCGCCTTGTCCAGGGCCGTCAGGTTGGCCGCCGAGAGCATGCCGGCGTCAGCGACCACCACGAGCTCCTCAATGCCGTGGGCTGACTGGAAGGCCTCCACGATGGGGATGATCGTGGTGGTCTCGGCCTTGTTGCCCTCCCAGCAGCCGACCTGGAGAGGAAAACCATGACGGTCGACCAGCAGGCCCACGATGATCTGGGGGTCGACCCTCCTCTCCTTGGAGTAACCGACCTTGCGCAGGTCGTCCTCACGCTCGGTCTCGAAGTACAGCGTGGTCACGTCGTACAGGCACAGGGCCACGCCCCTGGTGGCGGTGACATGCTCGAACAGAGCCCCAGACAGGCTCTCGCGGTAGCCTCGCTCCTGGGCTCGGGCAAGGGAGCGGAACAAGGTCCGCACGCTGACCGACTCCAGGCCCAGATCACCCAGGACACGGGGGACCTGGGCCTTAGAGGTCGGCTCGATCAGACGCGCCAGAACCATCTGCTCAAACGCCCGATCACCCCCAGTAGCGTTCCTCAGCCCCAGACGGGTGTAGACCCCGTGCAGAACGTCCCACAGCAAACCCGAGCGCTTGGAGGCCACCACCGCGTCAGTGCCGACCGGGGCTGAGGCCGTGAGGAGTCCCGGAACCGCCGGTGGCGTGGGAGCCAGGTCCAGGGCCAGCTGGTCCGGGGCAATGCGGTGCCGGCCGATCTCCATCAGAGCAGCCAGCTCGGCCTCAGTATGGGCCGATCCCAGGTGCTCGATGACCTTGTCCCGGCGCCCTTCCTTGACCGCGATCTGCACCGCCGTCGCCCCTGAGGCTGTCTTGACCTTACGCAGAAACGGGCTCACCACCCCCACCCTACCGGCCCCTTAGTGTGCCAGCACACCCCCAACACCACGGAATACCAACGAAAAACCCACCTCAAAACCCAGACCCCACCAAAGTGTCACGAGTCAGG
>NZ_JBGEVE010000028.1:0-1602 GCF_048514265.1 Actinomyces sp. SKVG-SVH-4(1)
GGTGCGGGAGAGTAGGACACCACCGAGCACACACCACACAGCTGGCCCGGAACCGCCACGAGCGGCTCCGGGCCAGTCACGTATGATCCCGCACCAACAAGACACTCAACACCACCCCACAACGCAGGCGGAGGCATCACGAAGGCTGCCGTCCCGCATATGAGACCTGTCGTGGCTAACAGGGGCGGTGAGCTGGGCGTGCGGGGATGGAGTCAACGAAGGCCTGTGCAGCCGGGCTCGGGTTGAATGAGTCCCACGCCAGGTACTCCACCCGCACCGGACCATCGCTGACGGGGATGCACACGCAGCCGGGCGCCTCTCGGGCCACGCTGGGAGCGACAAGAGCGGCCCCCAGTCCCTGACGCACCAATCCGGTGAGTAGGTCGGCCGTGTTCACCTCGAAGCTCACCTCACGGCGGAGGCCAGCCCTGTCAAAGGCCAGATCTGACTGCTCGCGTCCCGACGACCCCTCGGGAAAGTCCACGAACGGCTCGTCGGCCAAATCCTCCAGGCGGAGTCGGTGCCGACCTGCCAATCGGTGCCTCTCTGACAGCACCGCCACCAGGCGTTCCCGGGAGA
The DNA here is from genome assembly GCF_048514265.1 of Actinomyces sp. SKVG-SVH-4(1). NCBI lineage: Bacteria > Bacillati > Actinomycetota > Actinomycetes > Actinomycetales > Actinomycetaceae > Actinomyces > Actinomyces sp. SKVG-SVH-4(1). The sequence goes on from NZ_JBGEVE010000028.1 coordinate 580, forward strand.
GCTTTCGCATCTGCACGCCCTGCGGCGTCACGCCTTCCGGCAGGCCGAGGAAACCCACGTCGAGCTCCCCAGCCGCAATACGACGCAGGAACTCATCACTGCCGCCAGTGCGCACGTGCACGCCCACCTCGGGGTAGCTGCGACGGAATGCGCCCAGCACCGCCGCAACATCCACTGCTGTCACGGTCGGGATCACCCCGATGGTCAGTGACCCCCGGACGTCTCCGTGCGCAGCTGCCGCCGCAACCTTCGCGCGCTCCGCTGCCCGGAGGCACAACCGTGCCTGCTTCACGAACGCCTCGCCGGCGGGCGTCGCCTCCACCTTGCGGCTCGTGCGCGCGAACAGCCTCACCCCGAGTTCGCCCTCCAAGGACTTGATCTGCCGGCTCAGGGCCGACTGCACCACGAAGCACCTCTCAGCCGCGCGCGTGAAGCTCTGTTCCTCGGCGATGGCCACGGCGTACCTCAACTGCTGCAACTCCATTCATCAATCTTATGTGTGCATCGCTCTCATCTCATCTATGTCATCGACGAATCGATGTGAGCACCTCAGGCTGGACGCATGATGACTCATGTCGCGCCCTCCCAAGCCTCGAGCGACTCCAGGTCGGCTGCGCCCGGCGCCGGTCTGTCAGGCCGCCGATCGAGAATCGCCTGGATTGCTCTGACGTCCCTGGCACCGGCTGTGTGGGGGACGACGTACATCGTCACCACCCACGCCCTTCCTCCGGGGCATCCGGTCTTCGCGGCACTGATGCGGACACTCCCTGCGGGCGCCCTCGCCCTCCTCGCCTCCCGGCAGCTGCCACGCGGAACGTGGTGGTGGAAGAGCATCGTCCTCGGGGCCCTCAACATGGCCTGTTTCTTCCCCCTCCTCTTCGTCGCCGCGCAGCGCCTGCCCGGAGGTGTGGCCTGACTCGTGACAGCTTGGTGGGTTTTCGGTGGCTCGGTGTGAGTTTTCGTTGGTATTGCGGTGTTGGGGGTCTGGTGGTGGGGCACTAAGAGCCCGTATGGTGGGCTGGT
>NZ_JBGEVE010000029.1:0-1468 GCF_048514265.1 Actinomyces sp. SKVG-SVH-4(1)
GGTGGGGTCTGGTGGTGGATGCACCACTCGTGGGAGGGGTGTTTTGTGTCTGGTTCTGGGGTTGGTCAGGATGTGCGTCGTGATGCGGTGGCGCGGGTGGTGGCTGGTGAGTCGGCCTCGGCGGTGGGGCGGGTTCTGGGGTACCGGCGTGGGACGGTGAGCCGGTGGTGCCAGGCGGCGGGGGTGGAGCTGGTGCGCGGCCCCAAGGGCGGCACGCTCGAGGCTGACCAGGCCAGACGCGCCAAGGTCGTCCAGGCAGTCCTGGCCGGAGCATCCCTGACCCAGGCCGGGGCCGAGGCCGGGGTGACTCGGGACACCGCCAGGCGGTACTGGCACGATCAGGCCATGGAGGACGCAGCAACAGCATCAAGACGCTCGTCAGGACGCTTAACGGGGCGGCGGGGGCGTGAGGGCTGGTCGGCGTCGGCCTGCGCCGGGCGGGTCGGGCGCGGGCAGCGCGTCAGCGACGCCGAGCGGGTCCTGATCGCTCAGGGCCGGGCCCGCGGGGAGTCGGCCGCCGCCATCGCCCGCGCCCTGGGGCGGTGCCGTCAGACCGTCTGGCGGGAGATCACCCGCAACACCGACCCTGACGGGGTCTACCGGGCCCCGGGGGCCTCAGCTGCGGCCCAGGAGCGCCTGGCCCGCCCCAAGACCAGGAGGCTCGACGCCGATCCCGTCCTGCGCGCCGAGGTGGTGGCCCTGCTCGAGGACGGGGCCAGCCCCCGCCAGATCAGCGCGCGCCTGCGCTGGGCCCACCCCGACAATGAGTCCATGCGCATATCCCATGAGCAGATCTACCAGGCCCTCTACGTCCAGGGCGCCGGGAGCCTGCGCCAGCAGCTGCGGGTGGACAAGGCCCTGCGCTCAGGACGCACCCGGCGCCTGCCCCGCTCACCACTGGCCGGCCTGCCCCGCAGATCCAACCGTCCCTGGATCGAAGGAGCCCAGATCAGCGTGCGCCCGCCCCAGGCCGCCGACCGGGCCGTACCGGGTCACTGGGAGGGCGACCTGGTCATCGGCGCCGGCGGGCGCAGCGCCCTGATCACCCTGGTGGAGCGCACCAGCCGCTTCGTGCTCATACACCGCCTGGGCGCCGGCCACGACTCCCAGACCGTCACCACCGCCTTGCAGACCATGGTCGCTGACCTGCCCCGAGCCGTGAGGGCCTCGATCACCTGGGACCAGGGAAGCGAGATGGCCCGGCACGCCGACTTCACCGCCGCCACCGACATCCCGGTCTACTTCGCCGACCCCCACAGCCCCTGGCAGCGCCCCACCAACGAGAACACCAACCGCCTGATCCGCGAGTACCTCCCCAAAGGCACCAGCTTCACCGACGTCACCGACACCCAGGTCCAAGCCATCCAGGACCGCCTCAACCGCCGACCCCGCATCGTCTTGAACGGACAGACCCCAACTGAGAAACTCAACGACATCATCAACGGTGCAAACACCACCTGACCCCACC
>NZ_JBGEVE010000002.1:0-178888 GCF_048514265.1 Actinomyces sp. SKVG-SVH-4(1)
GCGGTTGAGGTCGTGCAGGTCGTTGAAGTGCTCGTCCTTGCCGCTCGTGGAGTTCCAGTACCAGCGTGCCAGCCGGAACGACTCCGACACCTGCGTCCAGCTCCGATAACGCTCTCGCAGCCCCTGATCCAGGATCGCGAGCGTGTCCCAGGTCTCGTCCTCGGTCAGCCACCCCAGCGCGAATCCACAGCGCGTCAGCATGCCGGCACGCACCAGGTCCCAGGCGGAGAAGTCCACGTTGCGGATGTCGCGATCATTGTTGAGCATGCGCTCGAGGCGCCACAGTGTCTCTGCTGCGTCTGAGGATGACTCGGCAGTCTCTCGTAGTTCGTGGCGTTCGGCCTCCGCCAGGGAGGTGTCGACCCAGCGGGCGCGCTCGGCATCGAAACTGGTGCGGTGCCCGGAGGTGATGAGCCAGTGGACCTGGTAGAGAAGGTCGGCGCGCGAGCACACTCCCCAGTCGAGGGAGAGCATGGTGCGCGTGCCGTCAAGATCGGAGCAGGCGAGCCGGTCCCACGGGTCCCGGCGGCACAGGGAGTACGGCGCGCAGATCGCCAGGAGTCGCTCATGCGGGCCAGCGGTGAACTCCTCGGGCTCGGAGTGTCTGACGGGTCGATGATGCTCGGTGAGCTCATTCCATGTGGACTCCTCACCTCGGTGCGGGGCCGAGGCTGCCTTATCGCGGCGCAAGCGTATTTTTTGATGGATTGATTTGGAAATCTCGACGGTGGCGATCACTCCAAAAAACACCAGCGCGGCGGAGAGGAGCAGGGTCTGCATGGACATGACGAGAATTGTGCAACATGTGAACAGGTGGTGCCACATTGATGTGCACGGCTCGACATCGGATTATTGAGTTGAATGCCAGTTTATTTACAGACTGTTGATGAAAGCCTCGAGACGCTTCATTCCTTCGTGCAGCTCGTCGCGGGAGGCCGCGTAGGACAGTCGAACGTGGGTGCGGGCCGTGGTCGTGGAGAAGTCCTGTCCCGGAGTGAGCGCCACATGCGCCTCCTCCAGGGCGCGGTGACAGAAGGTCTGGGCGTCAAGACCCGTGGAGGAGACGTCGAAGTAGACGTAGAAGGCGCCGTCGGGCAGGACCGGGACCGGAAGGCCGATGCGTTGCAGCCCGTCGAGCACGATGCTCCTGCGGGCGAGGAGCTCTTGTCTGCGTTGCTCGCACACGGAGATGGATTCGGGGGAGAAGGCCGCCAGCGCGGCCTGCTGAACGGGCGTTGAGGCGCACAGGAAGTAGTTGACCGCCAGGTTCTCGGCGGGGGCCACGAGTTCCTCGGGAAGAATCGCCCAGCCCAGGCGCCATCCCGTCATCCCGAAGTACTTGGAGAAGGAGTTGATGACGATCGCATCAGGGTCGGTTTCCAGGACGGTGCGCGCAGGCCTACCGTCCTCGCCTGGATCAGCCAGGCCCAGGTAGATCTCGTCGACGATCCGCCAGGCGCTGCGTTCGCGCGCCAGCTCGCAGATCGATGCCAGCTCCTCGAAGGGGATGGATGTGCCTGTGGGGTTGGACGGGGTCGCCAGCATCACCGCGCTCGTCTGAGGAGTCCATGCCGCCTCGGCTGCGGCCCGGTCCATCTGGTATCGGCTGGCAGAACTGGTGGGTGCCAGAACGATCCGGCCGCCGTAGGTCTCCACCAGCTGCCGGTTGCAGGGGTAGGACGGGTCGGCGATGACGACGTCGTCGCCGGCCTGCGTGGTGGCGGCGGCCACCAGCAAAAGCGCCGACGACGCACCAGTGGTGACGACGATCCGGGCGGGATCGACCTCGACGCCGTGCCTGTCCCGGTAGAAACCCGCAATGGCCTCACGCAGGGCGAGCAGGCCCAGGGCGGGGGAGTAGGGAAGTGGCCGGCCGTCCATGATGCGGCACATCTCCTCGCGGACCGCGGGAGGGGCGCCGAAATCAGGCTCACCCAGGCTGAGCTTGGCGATCGAGTGGCCCTCCGCCTGGAGGATTCCGGCGCGTTCGCCGATGCTCATCGCATAGAAGGGCTGAGCGGCTGTGGCCCGGGCGGCGATCTTCATGACGACTCCTTGACGCGGGGGCAGATACAGGACCAGTGTCCCCCTTCCGGTAGCGGGAGGGCAAAGGTGTGTTGATGGGACGCCGATGTGTCGAGAATCGGAGGTGAGGGTTTGTATAGCGATGCTGTGGTGCCTCCGGCGGGACTCGAACCCGCACGCCCGTAGGCAGCGACTTTTAAGGTCGCGGTGTCTACCGATTCCACCACGGAGGCAGGACGCACCCCAGTATGTGAGTAATAAGGGGCGTCAGTACCCCCACTGGGATTCGAACCCAGGACCTTGTGCTTATCAGGCACGATACGAGGTATAAGCTCGCTGCTCTAACCGCTGAGCTATGGGGGCGCGGCCACGACATCGACGGCGTCGAGGAGGCCGACGCTGCCGGCACCGGAGGGGGCCGGCAGCGCGGAAGTAGGTTACCCCAGACGGCGGCCGCGTCGGTCGTTTTCCTCACTGTGTTCCGTCAGGTACGCCCGCGCGCAGGCGCCACGCTCCGTTGCCCCTGACATCTCAGGAACTGCTCGCCATGCCGCTAGCCTGGTCGCATGAGTCACACTCCTGCACCCGCATCCCCTGAGGTCGGACCCGGGCCAGCACGCAGCACGTCGGAAGGCCACCTGACCGTCGGTGACGTCGTCGCCCTCGTGGAGGCCGCCGCTCCTCCCGGCCTGGCCGCCTCCTGGGACTCCAACGGGCTCATCTGTGGCGACCCCGCCGAGCCCGTGCGCAGCATCCTGCTGGCCGTCGACCCGGTGACTGCCGTCGTCGACGAGGCCATTGATGCCGGAGTCGACATGGTCATCACCCACCACCCCCTCTACCTGCGCGGTACCGACCACGTCGCGGCCACCGACCCCAAGGGCCGCAGCGTCCACCGCCTCATCCGCGCAGGCATCGCGCTCCTCAACGCCCACACCAGCCTCGACGCCGCCCACGGGGGAGTGGCCGACGCCCTGGCCGAGCGCGTCGGTCTCGTCTCCACCGTCCCCCTCGAGCCCGACCCCACCTCCCCGGATCAGGGCATCGGACGGATCGGCACGCTCCCGCAACCCGTCACCCTGCGCCGGTTCGCCGAGGGCGTCGCCTCAGCCCTGCCCGACTCCGCCCCCGGCCTCCTCGTGGGCGGGGACCTGGATGCCGTCGTCGAACGCATCGCCGTCTCAGGTGGGGCGGGCGACTCTCTCCTGCAACGGGCCCGGCAGGCCGGAGCCGACGTGTTCCTCACCGCCGACCTGCGCCACCACCCGGCCTCCGAGCACCTCGAGGATGGCCGCCCCTATCTCCTGTGCGGAACCCACTGGGCTACCGAGTGGGTCGGCCTGGAGCCCCTGGGGCGCAGGCTCACAGAGGACGCTCACTCCCGTGGAGCCTCCCTGGCCGTCCAGGTCTCCCGCATTGTCACGGACCCCTGGGCGCTGCGCCTGCCGACCGGAACAGACCGGGCATGAGAGGATTCGCAGCAACAACTTGTACGCACCTGAAGGAGCACACGCCGTGACCAGCGCCCCCATCGCCCAGCAGCGCCTTCTCATCGACCTCCAGGACCTCGACTCCCACCTGGCACGGCTGCGTCACGAGCGCAAGCACCTTCCGGTCCTCACCCGCATCGAGGCCGTCATCGAGCGCCTCAAAGCCAACAAGCGCGCAGCCATCCGGGCCGAGGCCGCCCTCGACGAGGCCAAGAAGCAGGCCACCCGCAGTGAGGACGAGGTCGGGCAGGTGGCGCGCCGCGCCGAGGTGCTGCGCGAGCGCCTCCACTCCGGCAGCAGTGCGGCCCGCGACCTCTCCGCCATCCAGGGGGAGATCGACCAGCTCGGCCAACGCCAGTCAGCCTTGGAGGAGGCGCAGATCGTGGCCATGGAGGCCCTCGACTCCGCCCGGCAGGAGGCGGAGCGCCTCAGCCAGGAGGAGTCCGAGATCCGGGCGGCCGGCCGGGAGCTCACCGCCAAGCGCGACGCCGAGTTCGCCCGACTCGATGACGAGATCGAGTCCCTGGAGAACCAGCGGGCAGACCTGGCCGGAACCATCGAGGCGCCCCTCCTGGCGGACTACGAGGCCGTGCGCAGTTCCACGGGTGGGCTCGGCGCAGTCGCCCTGAGAGGACGCACCGTTGACGGCGGTGCCGTCGAGATCAGCCCCCAGGAGCTGGCCCGCATCGTGGCCGCCCCGGCCGAGGAAGTCATCCACGCCGAGGAGAACGACGTCATCGTCGTACGGATGGACATCTGACGGCGCGGCCCACCTGAAGCCGGCCGCGACCGGCTTCAGCGGGTCACCAGGGTGAGAGCCCGACGCCCCAGCTGGTCCGGCTCGCCGACCTCGACGTCGTCGATGCCCTCCAGACGCCCGGCGATGGCTGCGATGTCGTCCACGTGGACGTGCTCAGGCACGGACCCGTCGGCGACTGCCCTGAGGAGCTCCCCGGTGAGCAGCCCGCGAGCGTGCTTGGCCATGTGGGAGACCACCTTGCGCGAACCGTCGTCCGCGGTGCGCACCACGCGTACGCTGACGACCTCAATGCCGTCGCGCGCGGACGGCTTCCACGCGGCCGCATAGTCCGCCGACCGACAGTCAACCACCAGTCCCTGTGCAGCCATCTCAGTGAGCGACGGCGCCAGGTGCTGCTTCCAGAACGCCGGCAGGCGCCCCGGTCCAGGCAGGGATGTGCCCATCGACAGGCGGTGGTCGGGCACCAGGTCAGTGGGGGACAGGATGCCCCACAGTCCCGAGAGAACGACGCAGTGGCGCTCCAGAGCAGCCCGGCCGGCCGCCTCCTCGGCGATCGAGTCGAGCCGGGCGGCCTCGTACAGGACCCCGGTGAACAGCTGATGGGCGGGGACACAGGGCGAGGTCTCCAGCGTCAGGTTCGTTGATACCTGCGCGGCGCTGCGTGGCCCCAGTCCCAGGACGGAGGCTCCCTCGGCACTCCGGCTCACCTCAGCCAGCGCGGACATCACCTCGCGGCGCGCAGCAGTGAGCCTGTCCGCGTCCAGTAGCGAGTCGAGTTCCAGTGACGGTCCACTGGCAGGAGCGGTCTTTCCCTCTGAGGGAGGCAGCAGGATCAGCACCCGCACATGATAAGCGGCTCCCAGCAGGTCAGGGGCCGACGGCGAGCGAGGCTCCGTGCTGATGCCCCACGGCGCTACACTGACCCGTGCGGACGAGCCGACCGGGCGGCCGCGGTACCGCCACCGCCTTCATAACGGTGGCGGGCTGAGGAACGTCCGGGCTCCACAGAGCAGGGCGGTGGCTAACGGCCACCCGGGGTGACCCGCGGGACAGTGCCACAGAGAGCAGACCGCCCATCGGAAACCGGTGGGTAAGGGTGAAAGGGTGGGGTAAGAGCCCACCAGCGCGGCGGGTGACCGTCGCGGCTCGGTAAACCCCGCCCGGAGCAAGACCGCACAGCTGGCGTTTGAAGGCTGCTCGCCCGAGTCAGCGGGTAGGTCGCATGAGGCCGCTGGCAACAGTGGTCCAAGATGAATGGTCGCCACCGCCCAGGCCGGTAACGGCGGGCGGCAACAGAACCCGGCGTACAGGTCGGCTCGTCCGCCCCATAGAACCTGTTGAAACGGCTGTGGCCCGCCAGGATGATCCTGGCGGGCCACAGCCGACACATGGTCAGAGGCGGGTAGCGCGTTTACTTCGCCGCCACGTAAACCTCATTCTTGTTATCCACCTGAGAGAAAGCGCTCACTGTGAATGCGCCCTTCTTCTCATTAGCTGTGGACGAGTCAACGAGGAAGACGAAATCACCCTTCGCCTTGCCGCCGTCGCGGGGCATGCTCTGCCGGGAAAAGAGAGACTTTCCGCCGACAGACGACGTCGGTTGTGCCGTGTTTCCGTCGTGGGTGTACCCCACCTGCAGCCTGTACTCGTCGAACTGTCCTTCACCGTGGTAGGTGATCTCAACGGGGACGCGGATATACACCTGTCCGGCAGGGGGCTCATCGTAGCCATACGGGCCTGAAGCGGCCTTGAGGGTCTCATTGGCGTTCCACTCGACATCGCCGAAGGTGACATCAACCGAGGCGTTCGGGTCGTCGTCGTACTTACCGGCATTCAGCGTGATCGGCCCGGCCTTCGGGTCGAGGGGGTTCTTCTCGTTGGAGCCCGGGTCGTTGCTGCCCGGCTTGCTGTTCTTGGTGGTCTTCTTCTGATCCGAGCTGTCAGTCTCGTCAGAGTCGCTGGTCTTCTTCTTGGAGTCAGAGTCAGAGTCAGCCTTCTTCTGGCTCTTCGGCTCCGAGGTTGACGTGCTGTCCGCCTTGTCGTCCGACTCGCTGGAATCGCCCTTGAACATGAAGATGCTTCCGATGACCAGGGCGACGACGACGACTGCAGCGATACCGGTCCAGAACCACCACTGCTGGGTCAGCGGCTTGGAACCGTTGCCAGCGCCGGCCGGAGCGGCGGCATTGGGCTGCCACCCGCCAGTGGGAGGCTGCATGCCTCCGGCAGCCCCCTGGGGCTGGTAGGGCGTGGGCGACTGGGCGTAGTCCATGTTGGCCGCGTAAGGGCTGCCCCCAGTTGCGGGAGCGCCGGCGTAGTCCCCGGAGGGGGCGGAGGCCGACATGCCTGTCGGGTCGGCAACCGGTGACGCAGTGCTCAACGACGCCGTCGGGGCGGTCGACACCGCCTGGGTCGGAGCCCACGCCGGGTCGGCCTCGGAAGCCGCGCCTGCGGCCGAAGCAGCGGAGGCGGCGGAGTCGTCGACCCAGATCTGCCAGCCCTCTGGAGCCGGTCCCCAGGCCGGGTCGGGCTGCCAGCCTGCAGGCGGTTCGAAGCCCTCGGGTGGCGCGGGCCAGTTCGGCGGTGGATTGAAGCGCAAAGCCATGAGAACCTCCGGGAGGAAATAAACAGGGAGAAACCCGCATGGGTTTCCTGGGCAGAATAGAGATGTCCGCTACTCAAGGACCCTACGTCGTCACCTTATCGTGAGGCAACGTGACGGCGCTCGATCGTCCTGGATGTGGATGGGTAGCGATACCCACTGCCTCAAGGCAGGGTGAGCACCTCGGCGCCGTCCTCGGTCACCACGAGCGTGTGCTCGAACTGCGCAGTACGGGAACGGTCCTTGGTGACCACCGTCCAGCCGTCGTCCCACTGCTCCCACTCGATGCCACCGAGTGTGAGCATCGGCTCGATGGTGAACACCATGCCCGTCTCGATGACGTCGTCGTGCAGAGGGGCGGCGTCGTAGTGGGGGATGATGAGGCCGGAGTGGAACGCCTCCCCGACGCCGTGTCCGGTGTAGTCGCGCACCACCCCGTAGTCGAAGCGCTTGGCGTAGGCCTCGATGACCCGGCCGATGACGTTGACCTCGCGCCCCGGCTTGACGGCCTTGATGCCCCGCTCCATCGCGGTGCGGGTACGTTCGATGAGCAGCTCCGTCTCGCGGTCGACCTCGCCGACGGTGTAGGTGGCGTTCGTGTCGCCGTGGACCCCGCCGACGTAGGCGGTGACGTCAAGATTGATGAGGTCTCCCTCGTTCAATCGGGTCGAGTCCGGGATGCCGTGGCAGATGACCTCATTGATCGAGGTGCAGATCGACTTGGGGAAACCCATGTAGCCCAGGCACGAAGGGTAGGCGCCGTGGTCGCACAGGTACTCGTGGGCGATCCGGTCGAGCTCGTCGGTGCTCACCCCCGGGGCGATCGCCTTGGCGGCCTCGGCCAGGGCGCGGGCGGCCAGCCGCCCCGCGACCCTGATCCGCTCGATCGTCTCGGCGTCCTTGATCTCCGAGGCCGTGACGCGCTCGGGGCCGTCGTGGAACATGTATTCGGGGCGTGCGATGGACGCAGGCACATGACGCTCAGGACTGAGCGTCCCGGGAGTCAGCGTGCCACGCGGCGCGCGGTCGGCCAGTGAGGCCGAGGACGCAGGGGAAGCCGAAGAAGTCATGGTCGTAAGCATAGGAGGAGGCATCCGGTTCGCGGGACCTTCCCTCCAGCCTGTGGTTCAGGGCCTCCACCATGACGCTGTGGGTCTTATCACTGTCAGGAACCGTCAGGAGCTGAACCAGTGCTTCTCCGCGGGGAAGGACTCCTCGCGCACCGCGGCCCCGTAGTCGGCGGCCGCCTGCCTCAGGGCCTCGCCGACCTGTCCGAACTGGTGGGCGAAGCGCGGAGACCAGTCCGTCATCCCGGCCATGTCCGTCCACACCAGGACCTGTCCGTCGCAGCGCGCGCCCGCGCCAATACCGATCGTGGGGATCGTGAGCGACTCGGTGACGCGCGCGGCCAGGGGCTCGGGCACCATCTCCAGGACCAGGGCGACCGCCCCCGCCTCTGCCAGCGCCTGCGCGTCGGCCATCAGCACGTCAGCGGCCTCGCCACGGCCCTGAACCCGGAAGCCGCCGAGCATGTTGACGCTCTGCGGGGTGAACCCCAGGTGCCCCACCACCGGGATGCCCGCCTGGGCCAGTGCCCTCACGCTGGCTGCCCGGGGGGTGCCGCCCTCGAGCTTGACGGCGTTGGCCCCCGCCTTCATGAGACGCACCGCGCTGGCCAGTGCCTGCTCCGGACCGGCTTCGTACGTGCCGAAGGGAAGGTCGGCCACTACCAGGGCGCGCTTGGTCGCCCGGGCCACTGAGCGGGTGGCCACCACCATCTCGTCGAGCTCCACCGGGAGTGTGGAGTCGTGCCCCAGCATGACGTTGCCGATGGAGTCGCCCACCAGCAGCAGGTCGGTTCCCGCCGCATCCAGGATCCGGGCGGTCACGGCGTCGTAGGCGGTGAGCATGACCAGCTTGGTGCCGTCCTTCTTGGCGGATGCCAGGTGATGAACGCGCACGGGCTTGCCGCCTGCGACGATGGGGGCGGATGAAGGTCCGTAAGGGGACTCGGGTGTAGCCATGATCCGAGGCTACCGGAGGTCACCGGGCGTCCTTGACGGGCTGAGTCGCCCGCCCAGTTCGCGGCCGGCTTGTCCCACAGGCGGCGATGCACGAAACCTGCCTGACGCACCCGCGCACTAGGCTGGACCGAGCAGAACGTCTCAGGCGCAAGAACGCCGGCCACGCCGTCGGCCCGCTGCCGCACCCCACGCTGAGGAGGCACCATGGACAAGCAGCAGGAGTACGTGCTCCGAGCCATCGAGGAACGCGACATCAGCTTCATCCGCCTGTGGTTCACTGACGTCTCCGGACAGCTCAAGTCCGTGGCCATCGCACCGGCCGAGGTCGAGAGCGCCTTCGAGGAGGGGATCGGCTTCGACGGATCGGCGATCGAGGGGCTCACGCGCGTCTTCGAATCCGACATGCTGCTGGCCCCCGACCCCTCCACGTTCCAGATGCTGCCGTGGCGGGACGGGGACAACGGCGTGGCCCGCATGTTCTGCGACGTCCTCACGCCCGACGGCGAGCCGGCCCGCACCGACCCGCGCTCGGTGCTCGAGCGTCAGCTCGCCCGGGTCGCCGAGGCCGGCTTCACCTGCTACATCCACCCGGAGATCGAGTTCTACCTGGTCAACCGCGACGCCGACGGGCGCATCCGCCCCACTGACGACGCCGGCTACTTCGACCACGTGCCCGGGGGCACTGCCCACGACTTCCGCCGCCACGCCATCCTCATGCTCGAGCAGATGGGGATCTCGGTGCAGTTCTCCCACCACGAGGGTGGCCCGGGCCAGAACGAGATCGACCTGCGCTTCGCCGACGCCCTGTCGATGGCGGACAACATCATGACCTTCCGCGCCGTCGTGGAGGAGGTGGCCCTCAAGGAGGGCTGCCTGGCGACCTTCATGCCCAAGCCCTTCCCCAACGAGTTCGGCTCGGGCATGCACACGCACTTCTCCCTTTTCGAGGGTGACCGCAACGCCTTCTTCGACCCCGCCGGCCAGTACCAGCTCTCCGCCACCGGTCGCTCCTTCATCGCCGGACTGCTGCACCACGCCTCGGAGATCACGGCCGTCACCAACCAGCACGTCAACTCCTACAAACGCCTGTGGGGAGGGGACGAGGCCCCCAGCTACGTGTGCTGGGGCCACAACAACCGCTCCGCCTTGGTGCGCGTCCCCATGCACAAGCCCGGCAAGGCCCAGTCCGCGCGGGTGGAGTTCCGCGGCATCGACTCCTCGGCCAACCCCTACCTGGCCTACGCGGTCATTCTTGCCGCCGGCCTCAAGGGCATCGAGGAGGGCTACGAGCTCCCCCCCGAGGCCGAGGACGATGTCTGGGCCCTGTCAGAGATGGAGCGCAGGGCGCTGGGGATCCACGCCCTGCCCACCTCGCTCAAGAGCGCGGTCGCCGCCATGGAGCGCTCCGACCTGGTGGCGGACACCTTCGGCGAGGACACCTTCGAGTTCTTCCTGCGCAACAAGCGCCGCGAGTACCGGGCCTACGACGCCCAGGTCACCGACTTCGAGATCAGCCAGTTCTTCCCGCGCGCCTGAGCGGAGCAGGAGACAGCTGTGAGAGACCGCAGCGAGAAGCGAGCGCCGATCGGGTCCCCCTCCCGGCACAGCTCCTCGCCCAGGACCCTGCTGCTGCGGGCCGGATTCCACGACGCGGCCCGCGCCGGAAAGCTCCTGGGCGACCCGGCGCTGCTGCCCTTCCTGCCGGACAGCACTCAGGCCGACGACGTCGGTGAGGTGAGTGACCACGGTGGGCGCGCCTTGGCGGACCGCTCCACACGGCCGGGTGGCCGACCCACTGAGATACGGCTGGGGCCTGAGCGTGAGGAGCTCATTGACTCCCTAGCACTCACCGCGGACCCCGACATGGCTCTGCTCAGCCTCGTCCGGCTCGCCGAGGCCGCCACCGCGGCCGAATCAGCTCACCGGGCATCGGTGGGCGGTGTCGAGACTGGGGGTACGACGACGCCAGCAGCACTTCTGTGCAGCGTCATGAGCGATCCTGCCGCAGGGCCGCGTGAGCACAGGCGCCGCCTGCTCGCGGTCCTGGGCGCCTCGCAGGCCCTGGGCGACTTCCTCGTGGCCCATCCTGAGCGCCTCACCGCGCTCGCGCCTGACAGGGCGTGGGACGCCCCGCAGGAGCCCGGCGCCGGTGAGGCGCTGCAACGGGCGGTCCGCGACGCGCTGGGGCAGGCCGACCCCGTGAATGCGGACCCCTCGGACAGCGACGAAAGGCCCCCACACCCGGGAGACGCTGCCGTCAGCCGGGCGACCGCGGCGCTGCGACGCGCCTACCGGGACCGACTCACGGCGATCGTCGCCGATGACCTCACCAGCGCCGACCCGATCGAGCACGTCCCCACCGTGTGCCGCCGCATGACCGAGCTTGCCGACGCCGCCCTGGACGCGGCCCTGCTCGTCGCCCGCGCCGTCGTCGGACCACGGGCCGACGACGTGGCCCTCGCCGTGATCGCCATGGGAAAGACCGGGGCCCGAGAGCTCAACTACATCTCGGACGTCGACGTCGTCTACGTCGTCGGCCCCGCCCACGAGGCCTGCGGTGCTCAGGAGCCGATCAGCGAGGAGCGCCTCGTGGAGGTCGGCACGCATGTGGCCACCGAGCTCGCCCACGTCGTCTCCGCCACCGCCCCCGAGCCGCCCCTGTGGCCGCTGGACACGGCGCTGCGTCCCGAGGGCAAGGACGGTGCGCTCGTGCGCACGCTTGACTCCCACCTGGCCTACTACCGCAGATGGGCCGCCTCCTGGGAGTTCCAGGCCCTGCTCAAGGCCAGGGCCTGCGCCGGCGACGTCGAGCTCGGGGCCCGCTACGAGCAGGGCGTGGCGCCCTACGTGTGGGAGGCCAGCAGGCGGGAGAACTTCGTCGAGGACGCCCGTGCCATGCGGCGCCGGGTGGAGAAGGAGTCCGTGCCGCGCGGAGGAGTCGACCGGCGTATCAAGCTGGGCCCCGGGGGACTGCGGGACGTCGAGTTCACTGTCCAGCTCCTCCAGCTCGTCCACGGCCGCTCCGACGAGAGCCTGCGCGTGCGTGCCACCCTGGAGGCTCTCGACGCTCTCAGCGCAGGCGGATACGTCAGCCGCACCGACGCAGCGGCCTTGAGCGGCTGCTACAAGGCCCTGCGGCTGCTGGAGCATCGCAGCCAGCTCTTCCGGCTGCGCCGCACCCACAACCTTCCTGAGAAGGAGGAGGACCTGCGCCGTGTCGAGCGGGGCATCAGTGACTGCCTGGGCCGCGGAGACAGCCTGTGGGAGGACTTCAAGGACCTGCGCCGGCGGGTACGGGCCCTCCACCAGGAGATCTACTACCGTCCCCTACTGGCCTTCGCGGCCGCCCTCAGCGCCGATGAGATGGCCCTGAGTCCTCAGGCGGCGCGCGAGCGTCTTGCCGCAGTCGGCTACGCGGATCCCGACGGGGCCCTGCGCCACATCCAGGCCCTCACCGAGGGGGTCAGCCGCCGCGCCGCGATCCAGCGCCAGCTGCTGCCGGTCATCATCGGCTGGATCGGTGGGGGAGCCGACCCCGATTTCGGTCTGCTCTCCTTCCGGCGGCTGTCCGAGGCCATCGGGGGCTCGCACTGGTACCTGGCCATGCTGCGGGACTCCCCGGTGGCGGCGCGCAGACTGTGCCAGGTCCTCTCCAGCGCCCACTGGGCCACCGAGCGCCTCGCGGAGTTCCCCGAGTCCATCGCCTGGCTCGACGACGACGACGAGCTCGCCCCCCGCCGATCCGGCGCCCTGGCGGAGGAGATCGCCGCCGTCCTGCGCCGCCGCAGCCTGACCGGCCCCGATGACGCTGCCCTTGCCGAGCAGGCGCTCGAGGCGGTTCAGGCGATCCTGAGAGTGCGCGCCCGCGAGGAGGTACGGGCCTCACTAGCGGACTGCCTGGACGGTATCGACCCCGCACGCACCGCCTCCATCCTCTCCGACGCCACCGACGCGGTCCTGGCTGGGGCGCTGACCGTGGCCACCGGGCTGGTCATCGCCCAGCGTGACGGGTTGGAGGCCGTCTCCGCCGGGCCCGACGCCAGCGGGTGCTGGCAGGCCGCCCGCGCCCGCCATGCCATCATCGCCATGGGACGCCTGGGAGGCCGCGAGATCGGGTACGCCTCGGACGCGGACGTCCTCTTCGTCCACCAGGCCCGCGACGGGGCGGGTGAGGAGGATGCCGCCCAGGAGGCCGAGGCCGTCGCCAAACAGGTCATGGGACTGCTGGCCGCGGCGCTCCCGCACCCCCTTGAGGTGGACTGCGATTTGAGGCCCGAGGGACGCAACGGCGTCATGAGCCGCTCGCTGGACGCCTACCGCGAGTACTACGGCCGCTGGTCCGCCCTGTGGGAGCGTCAGGCACTGCTGCGCGCCCGTCCCTGCGCCGGAGACCGAGACCTGGGTCGGCGTTTCGAGGAGCTCATCAACCCGCTGCGCTGGGCGCAGGAGGGGCTGGCGCCCCAGGACCTGCGGGAGATCCGCAGGATCAAGGCGCGGGTGGAGGCCGAGCGCCTGCCACGGGGCATTGACCCGGCCCGCCACCTCAAGCTCGGTCCCGGTGGGCTCAGTGACGTGGAGTGGAGCGCCCAGGTGCTTCAGCTCGCCCACGCCGGTCGGATACCCCAGCTGCGGACCACCTCGACCGTCGGCGCGCTCCAGGCCGCGGTCCAGGCCGGGGTACTGAGCGCGGATGGCGGGGGAGAACTGGTCGCGGCCTGGATCCTGGCCAGCCGCCTGCGCTCGGCGATCGTCCTGGGAACCGGGCGCGCCTCGGGGCCGCGCTCCCAGGTCCTCCCCATCCAGAGCCGGGAGATCCGTCTGGTGGGGCGCCTCATCGGCCTCAGTGCGGGCAGGGAGCGAGAGCTCGAGGACCTCTACCGCCGCAGCGCCCGCCACGCGCGCGCAGTGGCCGAGCGCATCGTCTTCACCGACGCCGCCCACGGCTCCACCGCTTCAGCGCCGTCGAGCACCGTGTCAACGGCTCAGCCGCACAGCCAGGAGTCACCGCCGCCACGTTCAGCAGGCTCGGCCCGGAGCTCTCGCGCACGGTCCCGCCGAGATACTGGGGCGGCAGCCTTCAAGGGCTCCAGACGGGCCAGCCGTCCCCGCACCACGAGAAGGCGACCGGAGGGACCCTACCCCTGGAGCTGACCGGGTGCAGACGGCACCGGACGCAGGTCTTTGGGCGATGAGGATCGCACCGTCGTCGTGGGTCCCCGCGCTACGAACCTGGCAGACTTGCCGCCGTGAGGCTCATTCTTGTACGCCACGGTCGCACCGAGGCCAATGTCATGCAGGCACTCGACACCGCCTTCCCCGGAAATCCCCTGGATGAGGTGGGACTGGGGCAGGCCGACGGATTGCCGGACCGTCTGGATAAGGCCGGACTGCTCGAGGGGCTGGGGTCACTGTGGGTCTCCCCGATCCTGCGCGCCAGGCAGACCATCGCCCCTATCGAGGCCGCCACCGGCCTGAGCGCCACCGTCGACTCGGGACTGCGTGAGGTTCTGGCCGCCGACCTGGAGATGAACACCGACGCGCGCTCGGTGGCCTGCTACGTGGACACCACCCGGGCTTGGATGGCGGGGCGCCCCGCCTGCCGCATCCCCGGCTCCCCGGAGAATGGGCACGACACGCTTCAGCGCTTCGACGAGGCCGTCGACCGCATCTGCGAGCAGGCCACACGGGCGGGAGACTCAGCGGCCCTGCTCGTCTCCCACGGCACCGCACTGCGTCTGTGGACCTCCCTGAGGGCCGCGGCCGGAGGTGGCGTGGACCCGCTGTGGGTCGCTGACCGCCCCATGCACAACACCGGGATCACCGTCGTCGACGGCGATCCCGGCGGTGGATGGAGCCTGACCTCCTGGGATGACGGGGCCTGGGACCAGGCCCCCTCCTGAACCGGCCCGCCCCTACAGGACCGAGGAGAGGAAGGCCCGGGTGCGTTCGGCCTGCGGATCGTCCAGGACCTTGACGGGGTCACCGGACTCGCAGATGACACCGCCGTCCATGAAGATCAGCTGGTCGCCGACCTCCCGGGCGAAGCCCATCTCGTGGGTGACCACGACCATCGTCATGCCGGAGGCGGCGAGGTCCTGCATCACCTGCAGCACCTCACCGACCAGCTCGGGGTCCAGGGCCGAGGTCGGCTCGTCGAAGAGCATGAGCTCGGGGTCCATCGCCAGGGCCCGGGCGATCGCCACTCGCTGCTGCTGGCCGCCGGAGAGCTGGGAGGGGTAGTGGTCGAGGCGATCCCCCAGCCCCACCCGCTCCAGCAGCTCGATGCCGCGCTCACGGGCCTTGGCCTTCGGAGTCTTCTTGACCAGGACCGGTGCCTCCATGACGTTCTGCAGAGCCGTCATGTGGGGGAAGAGGTTGAAACGCTGGAAGACCATCCCGATCTTGGCGCGCTGAGCGGCGCGGGCCTTGTCCGACAGGGCGTGCAGCTCGATGCGCCCCCTGCGCTCGACCTCACGCATCCCGATGAGCTCGCCGTCGACCTTGATCCGGCCGGCGTCGATGGACTCCAGCTCATTGATGCAGCGCAGCAGCGTGGACTTTCCCGATCCCGACGGGCCGATGAGGACCGTCACCGAACCGGGCGGGACGATGAGGTCGATGCCCCGCAGCACGTGCAGCTCACCGAAGAACTTGTGCAGGTCGCTGATCTCGACCTTGGGCGTGGCGGCTGCTGCCTGGGCGGATGTGCTCATGGGGTGACCTCCAGGAAGGGATCGTCCTTGGTGGTGTGCGCATCGAGGATGGCCTGCTGACGGGCCGACAGGCCCCGGCCCGAGGAGCCGGAGGACTTGTCAGAGTCGAAGCCCTTGCCGTAGTAGCGCTCGATGTAGTGCTGTCCCACCATGAGGATCGAGGTGATGATGATGTACCAGATGGCCGCGACCAGAAGCAGCGGAATGATCTGGTAGGTCAGCGACGCGTAGGAGTTGGTGACGAAGGTCAGATCCAGGGTGAAGGGGACCGCCAGCACCAAGGAGGTCGTCTTGAGCATGGAGATCGTCTCGTTACCGGTGGGCGGGACGATGACCCTCATCGCCTGGGGAAGGACGATCCTGCGCAGGATCTGGCCCCTGCTCATGCCCAGGGCACCGGCGGCCTCGCTCTGGCCCTTGTCCACCGAGTTCAGGCCCGAGCGGACAATCTCGGAGAGGTAGGCGCCCTCGTTGATGCCCAGCCCCAGGACCGCCGCGACGAAGGGGGTGAAGACCGTCGTCGTCTTGAAGGTCAGCAGCTCGGGACCGAAGGGGACGCCCAGACTCAGCTTCTGGTAGAGCGCGGACAGCGCACCCCAGAAGACCAGCTGGGTGTAGATCGGGGTGCCACGGAAGAACCACAGGTAGGCCAGCGCCACCCAGCGCAGGACCGGGTTGGAGGACTGGCGCAGGACCGCCGTGGTGACCGCGAGCACGATGCCGATGGCCATCGCCATGAACGTCAGCAGCAGCGTCCAGCCGACGGCCTTGACCACGTGGACCTCACGCAGGAAGAACCAGACCGTGGACCAGTGGAACTTCTCATTGGTGACCAGCCCGTGGATGAGCATGGCCCCCAGGACCGTGACGATCGCGGCACTGATCCACGTCCCCGGGCGGGGGACGGGCTTGGGATTGTTGAGGACGACCTTGTCGTCCTCAGAGGCGGGTGAGGCGGTCACTGCTCACTCCTTCACTGCGGGATTGAGTTCTGCGGTGGTCAGGGCGGCGTCCTTCACGCCCCAGTTGTCCAGGATCTTCTGCCAGATGCCGTGGTCCATGAGGTACTGGACGGCGGCCTGGATCGCGGCGGTGAACTGCGGATCGGCCTTGGCGGTCACCACACCCTGGGGGGCGGCGTCCTCGATCTCACCGAGGGTGACGATCTGGCCATCGGTCAGCTCGACGGCGTAGCCGGCCACGGTGGAGTCCGAGTAGGTGGCGTCGATGGTGCCGCCCACCAGGCCGGTGGTGGCCTCGGACTGCTTGGAGTAGGAACGCACGGACAGCACCGGCTTGCCCGCCTGCGCGCACTTGTCGGCGGCGTCACGCATGGTGGTCTCCTGGGCGGTTCCCACCTGGACGCCGATGGTCCGCCCGCACAGCTTGAGGTGGTCGGAGGTCTCGACGCCCTTGGGGTTGCCGGCCTGGACGTTGAACCGCGAGCCCACGTTGATGTAGGCGGTCATGTCGACCTCCGCGGTCCGTTCGGGGGTGACGGTGAAGGAGGAGATGCCGGCGTCGTACTTCGAGCCGATCGAGGCGATGATGGAGTCGAACTCGGCGGTGTGCACCTGGCCCTTGACGCCCAGGACGGCGGCGATCGCGTTGGTCAGGTCGACGTCGTAGCCCACGGCCTTGCCCGAGGGGTCGAGGAACTCGGCCGGCGCGTAGTCCGTGGAGGCGGCCACGTCGAGGACACCGTCCTCAAGGGCGCCCTGAGGGAGCTTGGCAATGATGTCGGGCTGCGCCTGGATCGACGAGGTGTCGAAGGAATGGATCTGCGAGCTCCGGTTCGCGTTCCAGTCAGCGGCGTTGGTGCATCCGCTGAGGACCAGGCAGGCGGTGGCTGCCAGCCCGAGGGAGGCGTGATGGCGGATCCTCATCATGGGATCTCCTCTTCGGAGTGGATCAAGACAGAGAAAGAATATCCGCAATGCAGTATAGATATGCAAACTGGGGTGGTGGCGTACAGCACGACGGCGGCCCTGAGCCTCGTGCGTAGGAGGCTCAGGGCCGCCGTCTGAGCTGGGTCACCGGCTCACAGGTCGTAGTAGAGCTGGAACTCGTAGGGGTGGGGGCGCAGCCGCAGCGGCTCGATCTCGTTGGTGCGCTTGTACTCGATCCAGGTCTCGATGAGGTCGGGGGTGAAGACGTCTCCCTCAGTGAGGAAGTCGTGGTCGTCCTCCAGGGCCTCCAGCGCCTCGTCCAGGCTGTCGGGGAGCTTGTCGATGTCGAAGTACTCCTCGGGAGCCAGCTCGTAGAGGTCCTTGTCGATGGGCTCGCGGGGCTCGATGCGGTTGCGGATGCCGTCAATTCCGGCCATGAGGACGGCGGCGAAGCACAGGTAGGGGTTGGAGGAGGGATCCGGCACCCGGTACTCCACCCGCTTGGCCTTGGGGGAGGAGCCCGTGACCGGGATGCGGATGCAGGCCGAGCGGTTGCGGGCCGAGTAGACCAGGTTGACCGGTGCCTCGAAGCCGGGGACCAGGCGGTGGAAGGAGTTCACCGACGGGTTGGTGAAGGCCAGCAGCGCCGGGGCATGGGCCAGGATCCCACCGATGTACCAGCGGGCGAGGTCCGAGAGCTGGCCGTAGCCCCGCTCGTCGAAGAACAGTGGCTTGCCGTCCTTCCACAGCGAGTGGTGGGTGTGCATGCCCGAGCCGTTGTCGCCGAAGATCGGCTTAGGCATGAAGGTGGCTGTCTTGCCGTTGCGCCAGGCCTCATTCTTGATGATGTACTTGAACTTCATCATGTCGTCGCCCGCGGCGAGCAGAGAGCTGAAACGGTAGTTGATCTCCTGCTGTCCGGCGGTCCCGACCTCGTGATGGGCCCGTTCGATCTCCAGTCCGGAGGCGAGGCAGGTGCGGACCATGCGATCACGGATATCGGCCATCTGATCGTTGGGGGAGACGGGGAAGTAGCCGCCCTTGAAAGCGGTTTTGTATCCCTTGTTGCCGCCATCCTCCTCGCGGCCGGTGTTCCAGGCCGCCTCGCAGGAGTCGATGGCGTAGAAGGACTCGGCCGGTGAGGCCTCGTAGCGTACCGAGTCGAAGAGATAGAACTCGGCCTCGGCACCGATGTAGCAGGTGTCGGCGATTCCGGTGGAGCGCAGGTAGTCCTCGGCCTTGGCGGCGATCGAGCGGGGGTCGCGCGAGTAGACCTCGTCCGTGAAGGGGTCGACGATCGAGAAGTTGACGACCAGGGTCTTCTCCTCGCGGAACGGGTCCAGGAATGCGGTGGTCACATCGGGAACCAGCTTCATGTCCGACTCGTGGATCGCGGTGAAGCCTCGGATTGATGAGCCGTCGAACATGAGGCCGTCAGTGAGTGCCTCGTCCTTGAAGGCGGCCACAGGAATGGTGAAGTGCTGCATGACGCCGGGTAGGTCGCAGAACCGCACATCGACCAGCGCGACATTCTCCGTCTCGATGAACGTCAGTGCCTCGGATGCGTCCTTGAACATATCTCCTCCAGGTGGGAACGGCGCACATACTTCACGCGTATGCACTGTGGCTGACGGCGGTCACTATATTGACGTTACCGTGACAAAGGAATGGCGTCAGTGTTGCCTGAGTGTTTCGCCCGTTGATCGCCGGACTCTTCGAGTCGGCAGGGCCCTGTGTCATGGGAGAAGGAGGTGAGCTGGGGCGGAGATTCAGCGTCCGCGCATGGCACGGCGGTCGGGGCGGACCCTATTGGGGTCGATGTGCTTGGGGATCGGCAGGTTCTTGCCCGCCATCGACGTCAGGCGCTTGGAGACCTGAGTGATCTCGCTGTCAGTCAGTGACGTGGGCTTGGTTGGAAGCTGGCGCAGCGTCTTGGACAGGTCCGTCAGGCGTACCTGGCCGGCGTCAGTGCCCACCTGAAGGGTGTGGATGGGAACGGTCGACAGCAGCCGATGGACCTTGCGCTCCTCTTCGGCCAACATGCGTCGGGTGCGGGTGCTGGGTCCCTCCGCGATGAGAACGACACCGGGGCGTCCCACCAGCCGCCACACGAGGTCCTGATCCTTGGTGAAGGCCACGGGCTCGGGCTCCACGAACCAGCCCCGACCGATCTGGTCCAGAACGGCCTTCGCCGCTCCTGGCATTCCCTCGATCTGGGAGAAGGAAGCGCGGCGCACCGTGAACGACAGAATGACCATGTCGATCATGAGCGCCATGAGGATGCCCACCATCAGCCAGTACCACAGGGACAGTCCGTAACCGAAGGAGACAGCGGCCCCCAGTGCGAGGCCCGTGGCGAGCACCGCCAGCATCGTCCACCCGATCCACGGGTAGCTTCGCCGCGAGATCGTGTAGGAGTCCTTGATGTTCTGAAGGTACTGAGCCAGCCGGCGCTTCTTCTTCGGCTGGGGGGACTGGGCACTACTCACGGGCACACCATAGACGACGTTGGTGCGCCGGCACACATGGTCTCGCCGTCAGCGTGGCAGGCCGGTACGCACCGGGAACCCGGTCGGCTGCGTGGGACCCGTGCGGAGTCCTCAGCAGGCGGCGGCGAGGTGGGGGTGAGCCCCTAGCAGGGCCGACGCCTCCTGGCGGGCGGTGGCCGGCTCGGCGAGCTGCGAGAGGTGCTCGGGGATGGGGCGACCGCGCTTGACCATGGCCCGTCCCCACAGCATGCCGGCGCGGTAGGAGGAACGCACCATGGGGCCGCTCATGACGGCGGCGAATCCGATCTCCTCGGCCAGGCGGCTGAGATCCACGAACTCCTGAGGCTTGACCCAGCGGTCAACAGGGTGGTGCAGCTTGGAGGGGCGCAGGTACTGGGTGATGGTGAGGATGTCGCAACGCGCCTCCACCAGGGCGGACATGGCCGCCTCGATCTCGTCACGGGTCTCGCCCATGCCCAGGATGAGGTTGGACTTGGTGACCAGTCCTGCCTCCGCGGCGGCTGTGATGACGTCGAGGCTGCCCTGGTAGGAGAAGGCCGGCCGGATCCGCTTGAAGATGCGCGGGACCGTCTCCAGGTTGTGGCCGAGAACCTCGGGGCGCGAGGAGAAGACGTCCTCAAGCGCGTCGGGGTTTCCCTTGAAGTCGGGGATGAGCAGCTCGACACCGGTGCCCGGCGAGAGCTCGTGCACCTGGCGGGCGGTCTCGGCGTAGAGCCAGGCGCCACCGTCGGGACGGTCGTCGCGGGCCACCCCGGTGACGGTGGCGTAGCGCAGGTCCATCTCCTTGATCGAGACCGCCACACGCCGGGGCTCATCGACGTCGTACTCGGTGGGGCGGCCGGTGGCGATGTCGCAGAAGTCGCAGCGTCGGGTGCACATCTCGCCGCCCACCAGGAAAGTGGCCTCACGGTCATTCCAGCACTCGTAGATGTTGGGGCAGTTCGCCTCGGCACACACCGTGTGCAGGCTCTTCTCCCGCACCAGGCCGCGGACCTCCTGGTAGGTGTCGGAGACGACGGCGCGGGTGCGCAGCCAGTCGGGCTTGGACTCAATGGGGGTCTGGGCATTGCGCGCCTCAACCCGCAAGAGCTTACGTCCCTCAGGGGCCACGGTGGTGCTCACGTCTACCTCTCCTCGCTGACGACGGTTCTACGGGGAGTCTAGTACGCTCCCGAGGTTCTTAGGACCTCCGGCCTAGGAGTAAGGCCGGTTGTCACGTGGCATCCGCCACCAAGGGCAACAGGTGGCTCTCCAGGGTGGATACCAAGGCGTCCGCGGGGGCGCTGGTCTCCAGGTGCCGGCCGGTCTCCGCTGCCAGTGAGGTCACGCCGGCGTCGTCGATTCCGCAGGGAATGATGCGATCCAGGGAGAAGGCCTCCAGGTCGGGATCGACGTTCAGGCCGATCCCGTGCATGGTCACGCCGCGGGCGACCCTCACCCCCAGGGCGCAGATCTTGCGCTCGGGGCGCGCAAGCTGATCCGCCTCGCCCGCGGCTTCAGGATCGGCCGGCAGCCAGACCCCGGAGCGCCCCTCGACACGGATCGTCTCCAGTCCGTAGAGGTCGCACAGGTCAATGACGGCGGCCTCCAGGGCCCGTACGTAGCGGATGACGTCAATGGGCTGGGCCAGGCGCAGGATCGGGTACACGGTCAGCTGTCCGGGCCCGTGCCAGGTGGTCTTGCCGCCACGGTCCACGTCGACCACCGGTACGTGACCGGGCTCGACGACGTCGGCGCTGGGCCGCTCCCAGGAGTGGGCCCTCCTGCCGACGGTGTAGACCGGTTCGTGCTCCACGAGCAGAAGGGTCGAGGGGCGGCGCCCCTCCACGATCTCGCCGTGAACATCCCTCTGCCGCTGCCAACCCTCATGGAAGGGGATGAGCCGGGAACCGAGCTCCATGTCCTCACGCAGCACGGGCGCAGTCTACGTGACCACAACCGGCACCCGAACCCGAGTTATCCACAGGCCGGTCGAAAGGGCTGGTCATCACGGTGCGCCGTGATGACCATGGAGTGCATGAGCCCGACGACGTGCCCCCGCCCCGCCGACCGCCCCGGAGATGGCGCCTCCCACCGTGCGCGGTCCCGACGCCGTCCCGTACCTCGCCGGCGACTCCGGCCGCGCCGCGCGGGCGCCCCTCGCGCCGGCTCACTGCCTCCCTCGGACGCGGAGCCGAGCATCCCTGACTCGGCGCTCGGCGCCCTGTCGCAGCAGGGCTACACCATCGGTGAGGCCATTGGGCGTTCCACTGCCCCCAGCGCCCCTCGCCGTGGCCTCGATGTGCAGGGCCGCCATGTGGTCGTCCGGGTCGTCGACCTGCCCCACGGACGTGCTGGAGCCATAGTCCTGCGGCGCCTGGCCGACCTGCGCGTCCTGCGCCACCCCGGCCTGGTCACCGTGCGGGAGGTGGTCTCGCTGCCCGAGCATCGGGCGGGCGTCATCATGGACCTCGTCGACGGGGCGGGACTCGATGTGGTTCTGGGGGCGCGAGGACGGCTGAACGTCTCCTCGCTGGCCACGCTCCTGGACGTTCTGGGCTCGGCACTGGCCTACCTGCACGAGCACGGAGCGACCCACGGGGACGTGTCGAGCGGCAACGTCCTGGTGACTGCCGATGGGCACCCGGTTCTCGTCGACCTGCTGGGCTCCGTCATGGAGACGGGCACGCAGGAGTATGCCGCGCCGGAACGCCTCGCCGGTGCCCCGCCTTCCGCGGCCGGTGACGTCTACGCCCTGGCCCGTCTGCTGACCGAGTGCTCGGGACAGGGCGGTACCGCCTCCCGGCGCCTGGCGGGAATCCTGACTGATGCCCTGGCCGAGGAGCCCGCAGACCGTCCCACCGCACGGGATCTGGCGGCCCGGGCACCTCAGCTCGGGCAGGCCTCACCCATCGAGCTGCCTGACGGCGCCCGCATGGCTGCCGGCTCCCTGCGAGCAGCGGCCCGCACCCCGACCCGCACGGTCGGCTCCAGGCTCACGCCCAAAAACCGACCGAGCCGCCGGCCGAGGACGAGGAGCGAGCCACGGAACAACCATGGCAGTGCCGGCCGCACCGGGCGAGGGCCCGCGGCCATACGCTGGGGGAGAAGGGGAGGATCAGGGCGCTCGCGCACCCCCGCCTGGAAACTTACGGCAGTGGCGCTGGTGGCCATCTGCCTGGCCGCCTGGGGGCCGGCCAAGGCCCTGGTGTCGCACAGGCCCGCGTGGGCGCTCGGAGCGGCCGCCGGCCCGACAGCATCGGCGCGGCCGCTGACCTCCTCCCGCGCCGGAGCCATCCCTTCAGGTAGTCCGTCTCCCTTAGTCGCCGGGAGCTCAGTCGCAACGGCGTCGACGCAGGCTCCTGGCGGGAGCGGTGGCGTCGACGTGGCCAGCGTCGTCGTCGGACTGTCCGCGGCTCGAGACCGGGCCCTCATGGCCGGCGATGCCGTCGCTCTGGCTGCCACGACGGTACCGGGGTCGCCCGCGGCGCGGGCCGACACTCAGGTTCTCACTGAGCTGTCCGACTCCGGTGAAGGCGTCAAGGAGCTGCACACCTCCGTCAGCCAGGTCGCTGAGGTGAGGCTGCCTGACGACGCGGCGGAGCAGTGGGCCGGCGCGAGAGCGGTCCAGGTGACGCTGTCTCAAAGCGCCTCAACGCGTTCGGGGCCTGAGGGAACACGGACGGTTCCGGCCCTCGCACCCCGCCAGGTCGTGCTCATCGTCGTCCCGGAGCCGTGGCGCGTTGCGGACATTCGAGCCGTGGAGTGACCTCTGAGGGGCACCGCAGGCCAGGCGCGGTCGACGATCGGAGCGAACTCAGGGCGGATGTGGGCCGCGTGGGGCTCAATACGGCTCGGTGAGGACCGACGTGTAGCCCTCGTACTCGAGCACGTCTCGTGCATCTGCCACCATCGCCGCCGAACCGCACAGGTAGACGTCCGTGCACTCGGGATCGAGCTGGAGGTCGTGAGCGAGCGCGGTGAGGGCCTGGGTGACTCGTCCGTGGAACGCGTCCGAAGCCTCCTGGCGGCTCAGACAGCGCACGACGGTCCCAGGCAAGGGGGAGCTGATCCTGGTGGTCAGGTCCTCCTCCTGGTGACGGCACCCGAAGAGCAGAGTGTCGTGCTCCAGGCCCGCAGCCTGAGCGAACATGGCCAGCATGGGTGCGATCCCCGTGCCGGTGGCGATGAACAGGCGGCGCCTGCCCGAGTCGGCGAGCCCGAAGCCGCCCAGGGGCAGCTCCACCACTGTCTGCGCGCCCGTGTCCGCGTTCTCAATGAACTGGGAACCTCGGCCGCCTGTCCGGGTGGAGATGAGCAGACGAAGACGATCCTCCTCCAGCCCCGCGATCGAGTAGTCACGCCATGCGTCATCGCCCACGTGCAGACGGGCGAACTGCCCTGGCGCCCACGAGCCGATCCTGCCGTCCAACTGCAGCTCCGCCTCCCACACGCTGGGAGTCAGGCGCCGTTTGGAGACCAGGGTGGCGAGGTGCTTGCCCTCGGGCAGTGGGTGCACTGCTCGAGACTCAGGAGCCTCGGGCCTCTCTCGCAGGGCGGAGGCGATAGTGGGATACCCGCGGGGCCCAAGGACCTGGCACGCGGCTGCGACTCCGCCCATCATGGCTCCCATGATGCCGGTGCTCCCGGCGTCCTGGCCGGAGAGGAACAGACCGGGGACGGCCGTGCGCGGCCCCAGGGGGTGGGACCGGAACCTCAGCGGAGTGGCCGGAGGACCGTAGAAGGCCCCGGCGGGATGAGCGGTGTAGTGCTCGTAGGTCAAAGGAGTGGAGGTCTCCACGTAGTCCACGAGCTCGGTCAGCCCCGGGGCCGCGCTCTCAGCCAGCTCCAGCATGCCTTGGGCGATGCGCTCCTTGAGAGCGAAGTACTCGGGGCCGCGGTTTTCTCGGGGCTGCTCGGCCCACTGCTGGAAGGCTCGCGCGTCACAGAAGGAGATGAGCTCGGCGGTATGTGGGGACTCGCCGGACTTCAGAGAGGGGAAGGAGACGAAGACGTCGTGAGGGCGCCCCTCGAGCAACGAATCGCTGTACCGTTGTGCGCCCTCGTGATCGAGGTCCCGGTTCACCCAGATGTTTCCACCATCGATGCCGATGCGGCGCGGGTCATCACGCAAGCGTAGGAAGACGGTGACCGCGGACGTGCCCGTACCCAGGTGCTCCAGCGAGCGGCGTGCGGGCCCGGTGCGTCTCCCGATCTCACCGAATGTGGGCAACAGGCGGTTGAAGGTGTTGGAGGCGCCGATGGCGGACACAATGACCGGGGCGCGGTAGACGCGTTCGCGTACCTGGGCGCCTCTGTGGTCCATGACGCGGACCCCGACTGCCTTCCCGTTCTCGGTGAGGATCTCGGTGACCTCCTGAGCGACGCGGACCGCGCCTCCGGCCTGCTCGATACCCTTCTCGAAGGTGCGGGCGATCCGAGCGCTGCCGCCGCGGGGGAACCAGGCGCCCTCGAGGTAGTGGGAGACGATCAGCGCGTGCACGGCAAAGGCCGATCGGGACGGCGGCAGGCCGTAGTCCCCCCACTGACTGGCCAGGACGGCCTTGAGCCTGGGGGAGCGGAAGTGGGCATCCAGATACGCCTTCGTCGTCTGAGTGGCTCTTCGGCCTCCCAGGCGCTGAGCGGCCCTGAGCAGCGAGGCTGCAGGTCGGGGGACCATCCCCTGGACGAAGCCCAGCGTCAGCCACCGTGTCACCCGGCGAACATCCTGGAAGTAACGGTGAATGGCTCTGGCCTCCTGGGGGAACGCGGCAACCAGATCACGCTCGTACCGAACTGGATCGCTGCTGACGCGCAGGTCCACGCCCGGGTAGACGAACCTGTCATAGGAGTCGGGCATACGGTTCCACTCCAGCTCGCCACCGGAGAGGTAGTCGAAGTAGGCGCGGCCCTGGCTTCCGGGGCCAAGCTGACCGATGTAGTGCACCCCCACGTCCCAGGATGCGCCGTCACGCCGGAAGGTGTGAGTCAGTCCGCCCGGTTCCGTATGCCGCTCCAGGACCAGAACTCGCTTGCCGGCGGCCCGCGCCAGCAGGCCGGCAGTCGTCAGGCCTCCAATACCCGAACCGATCACGATGACGTCGTGGGACATCCCCTTACCCCTCCAATGACTAGACAGTGTCAAGTCAGCATAGCAGTCAACTGGACACTGTCTAGTAGTTCGGTTCTAGACTCCTTCCATGACCTCTGAAACGACAGGCGCCTCAGGGCGCCACGGCGGCCGGGATCTGCGCTCCGAGCTGCTGCGAACCAGCAGGGAGCTCCTCGATGAAGCCGGCCCCAGTGCCCTGAGTATGCGAGAGGTTGCACGTCGTGCCGGTTGTACGCACCAGGCGCCGTACCACTACTTCGCAAACCGCGAGGCCATCCTGGCGGCTTTGGTATGTGAGGGCTTCGATGAGCTCGCGGACAGGCTTGCTGTGGCGCACGAGGGGCTTGGGGGTGCGGATCTGCATGCGGTTTTGGTGGCCTCGGGGAACGCCTACGTCGAGTTCGCGCTACGCCATCCCGGGGTGTTCCGGGTGATGTTCCGGCCCGACGTCTGCGATCCCGAGCGCTTCCCGGAGGTGGTGCAGGCCGGTGAGCGTGCGCGTCATGAGCTGGCCCGTCTGGCGAAGGCCGTGATGGGCGATGGTGCTCAGGTCGAGGCGGAGGTCCTGATCTGGTCTGGCGTGCACGGCCTGGCCTCGCTGCTCCTCGACGGCCCCTTGGCGGGCGAGTTCAGCTCCACGGAGGATCGCATCGACTTCGCTCGCGGCGTCGTCGGCCTTGCTGGGGTGCCTGGGGTTGGTAGGGGATGAGGGAGCGGGAATCGTCATAGTGGCAGGTGTGTGACGGAAGCGGAAAGGTGTTCGGTCTCCTGGCTGAATGTCTTTGTTGAAGGTGAATAGCAACTTAGGTTGACAAAGTAGTTCTGTCAACCTATGTTGCTTACATGGATGCGCTCACCGCAGCCACCGAGGCTGCTGACACCACTCGCCCCGAAGATGGGCTACGAGCCGTGGCGGCTCTGCGACGACTGACGGACAGCCTTGAGCTTGCGCAGGTCGAGGCCGCTCTGCGCGCGGGCATGGGATGGATCGAGATCGCCTCCTGTCTTGGAGTCTCTCGTCAGGCAGTCCACAAGAAGTACGCAAAGCGAGTTCAGCCCGGATTGGCCCCGACCCGAAGGAGATGACGATGCCCGCCGTTAACCACTACCTGACCTGGCTCGAAGCCACGCACGCGGAAGCCGCGCGCCTTCGCCACCGGGAGGTCGAGCCGGAGCACATGCTCCTCGGTCTCCTCGCCCAAGGCGGGACGGCTGCGGCCGTCTTGGCGGCCCAGGGCGTGACTCTCACGCGAGCGCGTGCTGCCGTCGACGACATGGCTCATGCGGATCTTGCGCGCGTGGGCATCAGCCTTCCCGACGCCCTCAGACCTGCGCCGATCTCAGCCGAAGAGCTGACCGCGGAGGCGGGAGGAGAGATTCCCCTCTCGGACGCTGCCGCCGAGTTCTTTGACAACACGGGGGCTTCATTCAGCACCAGCGCTCAGGCTCTGCAAGCCCTCATCTCCTCATCCACCGTCTCGCTCCAGTCCCCGGTTGTCAGGCTTCTTGCTCACTGCGGTGTTGATGTCGGCTACCTGCGCACTGAGCTCAGTGAGATAGCGGCCGACGAGGAATCGGCCCGAGGACGCTACCGGATGACTGATGAGTACCGTGGGTACGGCCTGGATCGGGACCTGAGTCAGGAACGCTTCATCTCAGCGTCAGCGGCTCAGCTGGCCGCCCTACTCAGGGACCCGGACCGGCTCACGTGGTGGGGGATGCCCCGGCAGCAGTTGGTTGAGGTTCTTTCCGACGGCGCCGTGCAGAGGGTGGAGGGGCGACGTCGGACCGTCTTCCTGAGGTGGCGGCTGGAGACGGCCGTGGACACGAGGGTTACCTGGTCGTGCACCGTCGTCTCAGGGCGTCGCGACGGTGAGGTGGCCTTCGTGAAGGATCTGCACCTGATCGAGGCACCGGGTGGCACTCGTGTCGGTCTGGTCCTGGCGCATCGCACATGGGGGCGGCTGGGGGCGCTGCTCTACCCGATCGTCTGGCGCGGGACTCGTCTGGGACTGGAGAACACGCTCGCCGGTATCGCGCGGGCTGCAGCGGAGGACTCCTGAGCCGAGCCGTGAACCCGGGAACGGGCAGCGGCGGTTGTCGTATGCCCGAGTACAGGACCCGATAGCCCGGGTACAACGAACGGGGCCCCGCACCGTGATGGTGCGGGGCCCCGTTGACGGCCTAGCGGGCCGAGCGCAGGCTCACAGCCCCAGCTCGCCGCCGAAGTCGCCCTCCTCGAGGCGCTTCTTGACCGTCATGAGGTAGCGGGCCGCGTCCGCGCCGTCCACCAGTCGGTGGTCGTAGGACAGGGCCAGGTAGCACACCGAGCGGATGGCGATGACCTCGCCGCCGTCGGCATCCTTGATGACGCGCGGCTGGCGCTGGATGGCGCCCAGCCCCAGGATCGCGACCTCCGGCTGGTTGATGATCGGGGTGTCGAACAGGGCACCGCCGCTGCCGGTGTTGGTGATCGTGAAGGTCGAGCCGCTGAGCTCATCGGGGTTGACCTTGTTGTCCCGGGTACGGGCGGCCAGGTCGTTGATGCGCTTGGCCAGCCCGGGGATGTTGAGGTCCCCGGCGTTCTTGACCACCGGCACGAGCAGGCCGCGCGGCGTATCCACCGCGATGCCGACGTGCTCGACATCGTGGTAGGTGACGTTCTTGCCCTCGATGGAGGCGTTGATCTTCGGGTGGGCCTTGAGGGCCTCCGTCGCCGCCTGGACGAAGAAGGGCAGGAAAGTCAGCTTAGTGCCGTTCTTGGCCAGGAAGTCGTTCTTTGCGCGGGCCCGCAGAGCGGCCACGCGAGTCACGTCCACCTCGACGACGGTGGTCAGCTGAGCGGAGGTCTGCAGGGAGTCGATCATGCGATCGGCGATGACCTGACGCAGCCGGCTCATCTTCTCCGTGCGGCCACGCAGGGTGGTGTCCACCTCGGGCTTGGCCGAGGCCGGCTTGGCCGCGGCGGCAGGCGCCGAGGCTTCAGCAGCCGGAGCCGGGGCGGCTGCCGCCGCGCGGGCCTCCTCAGCGGCCTTGGCGGCAGCCTCCACGTCCTGCTTGCGGATGCGTCCGCCCACACCCGTACCGGTGACGGTGGACAGGTCCACACCCTTGTCCTTGGCGAGCTTGCGCACGATCGGCGTGACGTAGGAACCCGAGGCTCCAGAGCTCACCGGTGCGGCGGCCGCAGGCGCCGCGGTCGCAGCCGGGGCGGCGGGGGCCGGCGCTTCAGCGGCCGGGGCTGGGGCGGGAGCCGGGGGCTCGGGTGCGGCCTGGGGCGCGGGGGCGGCCGGTGCTGGGGCGGAGCCCGCCTGAGAGGGGTCGCCGATGATGGCCAGGACGGTGCCGACCTCGACGGTCTCGTCCTCGGGGACGCGGATCTCCAGCAGGACGCCGGATGCGGGGGAGGGGACCTCGGTGTCGACCTTGTCGGTGGCGACCTCCAGCAGGGGCTCGTCGGCCTCGACGGTGTCTCCCACGGCCTTGAGCCAGGAGGAGACCGTCCCCTCGGTGACGGACTCACCCAGAGCCGGCATCTTCACCTCAGTGCCCTCGGCCGAGCCGCCGGCCTGCGGGGCGGCGGGGGTCGGGGCCTCAGCGGCCGGGGCCGGGGCGGGAGCCGGGGGCTCGGGTGCGGCCTGGGGCGCGGGGGCGGCCGGTGCTGGGGCGGAGCCCGCCTCGGAGGGGTCGCCGATGATGGCCAGGACGGTGCCGACCTCGACGGTCTCGTCCTCGGGGACGCGGATCTCCAGCAGGACGCCGGATGCGGGGGAGGGGACCTCGGTGTCGACCTTGTCGGTGGCGACCTCCAGCAGGGGCTCGTCGGCCTCGACGGTGTCTCCCACGGCCTTGAGCCAGGAGGAGACCGTCCCCTCGGTGACGGACTCACCCAGGGCGGGCATCTTCACGGACTCTGACATTACTGTCTTCCTTACTCTCGTCTAGCTGGATCAGCCGTGGTTGTGCAGCGGCTTGCCGGCGAGGGCCATGGCGGCCTCGCCGAGGGTCTCGTTCTGGGTGGGGTGGGCGTGGACCAGGGCGGCGACGTCGTCGGCGTCGGCCTCCCAGGACACCATGAGCTGTCCCTCACCCACCTGCTCGCCCATGCGGGCGCCGATGGCGTGGAAGCCCAGGATCGGGCCGTCCTTGAGGGAGACGAGCTTGACGAAGCCCTGCGTCCCCAGGATCTGGCTCTTGGCGTTGCCGGCCACGTTGAACTCGGCGGAGGTGATGTTCTCCTTGCCGTGGATCTCGGCGGCCTTGGCCTCAGACAGCCCCACCGAGGCGATCTCGGGCTCGCAGAAGGTCACCTTGGGTACCAGGACGTCGTCGACCGGGGTCGGGTCCAGGCCCGCGATCTTCTCCGCCACGACGATGCCCTGGGCAAAGCCGCGGTGGGCGAGCTGGACGCCGGGGACGATGTCACCCACGGCCCACACGCCCGGGACGTTGGTGCGGCCGTACTCGTCGGCCAGGACGAAGCCGCGGTCCATGGCGACCCCGACCTCCTCGTAGCCGAGGTTGGCGGTCGCCGGTCCACGGCCCACGGCGATGAGGAGGACCTCGGCCTCATGGGTCTTGCCGTCCTGGGTGCGCACGGTCACCCCGCCGTCGTGGCGCTCGACCGACTCGAACATCGTGTTGGTGCGGAAGGTGATCTTGCGCTTGCGGAAGGCGCGCTCGAGCTGCTTGGCGATCGCCTCGTCCTCGTTGGGCACCAGGTGGGGCAGCCCCTCGATGATAGTGACCTGGCTGCCCATGGAGGCCCAGGCCGAGGCGAACTCCACCCCGATGACGCCGCCACCCAGAATCACTGCCGAGGCGGGGACGTGGTCCATCTCCAGGGCTTCCTCGGAGGTGATGACGCCTCCGGAGATCTCCTGCCCGATGGTCTTGGAGTA
This sequence comes from Actinomyces sp. SKVG-SVH-4(1), assembly GCF_048514265.1. Classification (NCBI taxonomy): domain Bacteria; kingdom Bacillati; phylum Actinomycetota; class Actinomycetes; order Actinomycetales; family Actinomycetaceae; genus Actinomyces; species Actinomyces sp. SKVG-SVH-4(1). The sequence goes on from NZ_JBGEVE010000002.1 coordinate 31,006, forward strand.
GGAGCCGGAGGCGAGGACCACGTTGCGGCCGGTGATGCGACGGCCGTCAACCTCGACGGCGTCGGCGGCCACCAGACGTCCCCACCCCTGGATCAGGTCAATGCCCCGCGAGGACACCAGGCCCTCCAGGCCCTTGTGCATCCGCGAGACGATGCTGTTCTTGTACTTCTGGACGCCAGGCATGTCCACGCCCTCGAAGGCGGCCTTGATGCCCACCGTGGCGGCCTCGCGCACGGCATCGGCGGTCTCGGCGGCGTGCAGCAGGGCCTTGGTGGGCACGCAGCCGCGGTGGAGGCAGGTGCCCCCCAGCTTGTCCGCCTCGATGAGGGCGACCTTGAGGCCCAGTTGGGCGCCACGCAGGGCGGCGGCGTAGCCCCCTGATCCCGCGCCCAGAATGACCATGTCGTAGACGGTCTCTGTCACGAACTCACTCCTTGTTGGTTGGTCACGTCGCCCCCGCGGGGCGGCTCGGCACGGGGCCATTGTTCCACCTGAAGAGGGAGTGCAGGAGCCACGGGGGTTGCTGTTTAGGGACCAGAGTCCTGAAAACGGGGTGAGACGCATCACCGTTCATGGGTGGTTTCGGCAACGAGCCGTGCCGGGGCGCTCGTGTGAGGCCCCGGCACGGCTCGTCGTCAACTCGTCTCCGCTGGGCGCGGGCTCAGGAAAGGATGCTGACCTCGGCGGACAGCGAACGGAGCAGCTCCACCAGGGTGGAGACCCCCATGCCCGTCCCGCCGGTCGGAGTCAGGCCCCAGGGAGAGGAGTCGTTGTAGGCGGGACCGGCGATGTCGAGGTGGGCCCACGGCCGGTGCCCGACGAATTCGCGCAGGAACAGCCCGGCCGAGAGCATCCCGCCGGCACGCGAGCCGACCTTGGTGTTGCGCAGGTCGGCGAAGGGCGAGTCCAGGGTGGCACGCAGGTGCGCCGGCAGCGGCATCGGCCAGAAGGACTCTCCGGCCCGCTGCGCCGCGGCGACGACCTCCTCGCGAAGGTCCGGCGTCCCCATGACGGCGGCCACGTGGTCGCCCAGGGCCACGATTTGCGCCCCGGTGAGGGTGGCCACGTCCAGGACGGCATCGGGCTCCTCCGTGACGGCCCGTGCCAGGGCGTCGGCCATGACCAGGCGCCCCTCGGCGTCGGTGTTGGTCACCTCCACAGTGGTGCCGTCGAACATCGTGATGACGTCGCTGGGGCGCTGGGCGTCGGCGCCGGGCATGTTCTCGGCCAGCGCCAGCCACGCGGTGACGCGGATCGGAAGTGCCAGGCGCGCGGCCGTGACGATGGCGCCCAGCACGGTGGCGGCCCCCGCCATGTCGGACTTCATCTCCGGCATCGAGGAGGCCGGCTTGAGGGACAGGCCGCCGGAGTCGAAGGTGATGCCCTTGCCGATGAGGGCGACGTGCTTGGGGCGACCGGCTGCTCCGTCACCCTCGACCTGTGAGCCCTCCTGCCCGCCGGAGGCCTTGGCTGCGTGCTCCGGCGACCACTCCAGACGGACCAGGCGCGCCGGGTGCACCGAGCCCTGAGCCACGCCGAGGATCCCCCCGAAGCCCTGCTCGACCAGTGCCGGGGCGTCCCAGATCTCAACGCGGATGCCGGCCTCCTGCCCGGCTGTGCGGGCCCTCTCGGCGAAGACCTCCGGAGTCAGCCGGTTCGGCGGCTCGTTGACCAGATCCCGGGTCAGTGCCGTGGCCTGGGCCAGCGCCAGGGCTCCCGCCAGCGCCTCCTGCCCCTTGGGGGTGTCGGCCAGGGGGGAGATGATCGAGATGGTCGTGAGCGGGGAGGTGTTCTTCGAGGCCGTCTCCTGTCCGGGGCGGTCCTCGTTCTTCGTCGCGCTCCAGGAGTAGGCGCCTAGGGCGGCTCCGTGCGCGACGGCGGCGAGCTGCTCCTCGCAGAGCGTGGGCAGTGCCAGGACCGCGGAGTCGGTCCCGGCCAGTGCTCGGGTGGCGCGTCCGGCCGCCCGGCGCAGGAGACCGGTCTGGTCGTAGCCCAGTGCGGCCTCGTCGTCAGTGGTGACGGCGAGCGGATCGGTGTCGGCCCAGCCCGTTCCGACGCCGACCACGAGGATCGTCGCCGGTCCCCGGTAGCCCTGGGCAGTCACCGCGGAGGAGGGCAGACGCACCACCGAGTCCTGGGCGCCCGAGAAGCCCAGGGCGGGCAGCAGGGTCACCAGGGCGTTGACGTCCAGGTCCTCCAGGGCGGTGCTCGACGGCGGCTCGAGGCCCTCCAGGAGAATCTCGGGGGCCTCGGCCCCGTCCCGGCCCGGCGCTGCGGCCAGGACGAGCACGTCGGCCTCGGTGCCGGAGGCGTCATCAGGGGCGACGTCGGATCCCGCCTCGGAGCCGCTGCCCTTGACGCTGGCACCGTCGGCGTTACCCTCCTGGTCCTCGGAGGCATCCTCGTCGCCGTCGGAGCCCTGCTTCAGGTCCCGCTCGGCGGCTTCGGCATCTGTCGAGCCGGCCCCGTCGCCGGCTGCGGGAGCCTCGGAGTTCTCGGCCTCCTCGACCGTGTCGACCTCGGCCTGACTGCTGAGGTCGGTATCCTTGCGGTCATCGTCCGCCGAGGCGCGTGCGTTCAGGGATTTGGTCAACTTAATGGTGCTCACGTTGTGAATAGTAACGTTCTGGCATTGGTTGGAGGTTGAACCGGTGCTGCGCGTGCCGAAGGTCATCACACGGAAAGGTCGTTCCTCATGGACGAGCGCTCATCGGTACGCCCGGTTCAGGACACCCGCCGTCCCGCATACGGGTGGGGGCGGATCCTGGTCGGCGTCTTCGCCGTCTTCGGGGCGATCCTCCTCGTCCCCTCCCTGACGACGCTGTTGAGAAGCCCCGATGAGGAGCCCGCGGTGTGGTCGCTCAACCTCCTGGGGGGCGTCCTATACCTCCTGCTGGCCGTCTGTGTGGCCCACAACGGGCGCCGGATGCGCAATATCGGCTGGATGTGCCTGGGGGCGCTGGCCACCATGGCGGTGCTCATCGGTGTTCTCACCCTGCCCACCCCTTCGCCCGCCGACCTCAGCGTCTCGGTGTGGGCGCACTGGGGCCGGTCCCGGTGGTACCTGCCCGCGATCCTCCCGGTGATCGCCGCTGCGTGGATGTGGATGTCCGACCCCCGGCGCATCGTGGCCAACGCCGAGCGCATCACCGAGCTGTCCGACACCCTCACCGAGAGCATCAGCGAGAAGGCCCGGGCGGTCCAGGAGGGCCGGACTCACAAGACTTCCCGCGGTGGTCGTGACCGGTGAGGCGCTGCGGCGAGTCCTGAACGGGGCCGCAGCGCGTTGAGCCCCGGCGGACTCTCATCGGCGCCGGGAACGGCGTGAGCTGCGCGAGCTGACTCGGCTGATACGGCTGATCCTTCCGATTCTGCGCCGAGGAACGGGGCGGGAGTGCCACTTGTCCTGAAGCCGTGAGCCCCAGGAGGTGTAGGTGGCGGCGGCTGTGCGGGCCTGCGCCTGGGCCTCGTAGACCCGCTCGACGACGATCCTCTGGGACACCCAGCCCACCAGCTCCTCCGCACCGGAGCCGGCGGTGCGGGTGACCACCGGAAGGCCCTCCAGGCGGGTATCGGTCAGGGCCTGAAGCACGTCGGTCGCCTCGTCCTGGCCGTCCAGACGGTCACGGACCAGTGACAGGTCCGCCACCGTCGCCGGCCGGGCGGAGACGTCGTCGGAGTCCTCGCTCAGGAGCGCCCCGGCGAGCTGTGCGGCCGTCACGCAACCGAGCAGCTCGCCGCCGGTGCCGTCCTGTCCGGTGGCGACCACGGGCAGGGCCGAGAGGCCACGCCGGCTCATCACGGAGGCTGCCTGGCTGAGTGACGCCGTGGCCTGGAGCACCCCGGGAGGATCCACCATGAGTCGGGAGGCGCGGGTGCGTCCCAGGAGTGTGGTGGCCATCGGGTCCTCGACATCCTCTCCGCGACGACGCAGCTCCTCGGTGAACAGTGTGCCGCGTGACAGGAACCGGCTGATGAAGGTGGCCAGCACCGTGGCCAGCATGAGGGGCACCAGGAGCGCGTGCTGCCCGGTCATCTCAATGATGAGCAGGACCGCCGTCATCGGGGCGCGAGCCGTACCGGCGAAGACCGCCCCCATGCCGATCACCCCGAAGACCCCGGCGGCCGGCGCGTAGCTGGGAGCCACGAGGGTGCCGAAGGCGGCGCCGAGCGTCCCACCGATGAACAGGGACGGGGCGAACACTCCGCCGACGAAGCCCATTCCCAGGGTCAAGGAGGTCGCCAGCATCTTGGCGACGCACAGCACCAGCAGTAGCGTCAGGGCGTAGCGTCCTGCCAGCGCCCGGTTGAGAGCGGCTGATGACTCGCCGTACATCTCGGGCAGAACCAGGAGAGTCGCACCGACCGCCAGCCCGCCAATGCCCGGACGCGCCCAGATCGGAACGCCCAAGCGCTGCCAGGCTCGGGTCAGGGCATCGAGGATGATGAAGCGAAGACGCATGAAGCCGATACCGACGACCCCGCCCACGGCTCCCAGCAGCGCGACCCAGCCCAGCTGGGCGTCACCGGACAGGTCCAGGTAGGGGAGCGACAGAGACAGTGTCGTTCCCAGCAGGTGGTGCGACAGGACCGTCGAGGAGACACAGGCCAGGACAATGACGATGAAGGCGTCGGCGCTGAAGCCCATGAGGATGACCTCCAGGGCGAAGAAGGCCCCAGCCAGTGGCGCGTTGAAGGCGGAGGCGATGCCGGCGGCCGTTCCGGCGGCGGCCAGGTGGCGGATCGAGGACCGGCGCAGCCGCAGCCCCCGTCCGATGATGCTCGCCGTCGACGCGCCCAGCTCGGCGATCGGCCCCTCCGGACCGACTGAGCCCCCGCCACCAATCGTCAGCGCGGCCGACGTCGTCGCGGCCAAGGCCGGCAGGGGCGCCATGGTGCCGTCGCCGTGACGAGTCGACCAGATGACGCCGGCCACCCCGTGGCCCGTGGGGGTACGGCCCAGTCGGGACATCAACGGTCCTGTCAGCAGGCCGGAGAGCACCGGGGTGACTAGGACGAACCAGGTTCCCAGAGGCGCCAGGAGCCCGACCGAAGGCCCCATCGACACGGTGTAGTCGTCGGCTCCGCTCAGCAGCTGGGACCAGGCGTCGATTCCCAGCCGGAACAGCACCGCACCCAGGCCCGAGGCGAGCCCTACCAGCACCGCCAGGATGTAGAGGCCGAAGCGATGATGGCGGAAGAGGCTGCCTGCGCGCTGCGACAGGGGGGCGGACAGCCTCTTCCAGACGCGATCCATCAGTGCAGGTTCTCCACCTTGACCGTGAAGGTCTCCTCCTCACCCTGCCCCTCGGCATGGGAGGAGGCTGTGCAGATCCTCCACACCTGCCGGTAGAAGCTCAGCTCGGCCTCGTAACGCCGCCGGATGTTCGTCGCCAGACGGAAGCCGTGGCCCTCACCCTGGAAGACCTCCAGGGCCACCGGGGCGCCGGCCTCCTTGAGGGCCTCATACATGGCGGTGGCCTGCTCCGCCGGGACGATCGGATCCTCCGAGCCCTGGATGAGCAGCAGCGGGACGTTGATGTCCTCGATGTGGTTGATGGGGCTGCGCTCATCGAGCACCGGGTCGTCGATGTCCTGGGTTCCCATGAGCTGGCCGATGTAGTGCGACTCGAACTTGTGGGTGGTGCGCACCAGCCTCTTGAGGTCGGTCACCCCGAAGCAGGAGCTGGCCGCCGTGAACACGGAGGAGCGGGTGATGGCCGACAGTACCGTGAAGCCCCCGGCCGAACCTCCGCGGATCGCGATACGGCGCGGGTCGACGAGCCCGGCGTCGACCAGGTGCTGGGCCCCGTTGACGCAGTCGTCGACGTCGTAGATGCCCCACTTGCCCTCCAGGGCCTTGCGGTAGCCGGTTCCGTAGCCCATGGAGCCGCGGTAGTTGACGTCCAGGTAGCCGAAGCCCCGGCTGGTCCAGTACTGGATGCGCAGGTCGTAGCCGGGGACCGCCGTGGCCGTCGGGCCGCCGTGGACGTTGACGATCAGCGGCGCCAGCTCGCCGTCGGGGCCAGTGTGAGAGGCCGAGGTCGGCGGGTAGTAGAAGCCGTGGGCGGTGTCGCCGTCGCTGGTGGGCCAGGAGACCGGCTCGGGGAAGGACACCCCGGTGCCCTCAGGCACGAACTCGCCCGAGCCTCGCAGCACCTTCACCGTGCCGTTCTTGACCTCCACGATGCTGGGCATCGACATCTCGTTGGAGGCCAGCATGACGACGCGCCCGGCGTTGGAGGCGACGTTGCCGATCGGCTGCCACCCCACGTTCCACTCCTCGAGCTCCCCGTTGGCGAGCTTGATGGTCCCCAGGTGGGAGACCGCATCGCGGGCCCAGGAGGTGATGATGTGCTCGGAGTCGAGCACGTCGAAGGAGTGCGGCCCCAGCTGCCAGGAGGCCGGGTTGGTGAAGGTGGCCTCGGCCGGGTGCAGGGGGCGGGTGCGCAGCTTCTCCGACCAGCCGGTGCGGTTGGTGCCGCGTACCGGGAAGCCCTCAGTGCGGTAGAGGTTCCAGAAGCCCGAGGCGTTGGAGCCGTGCACGAGCTCGCACTCCTCGGTCCAGCGGGGCTCGGAGACCGAGTGCCCGTTGCCGCCGTCCACCAGCGTCTGCTCGCCAAGAGTCCCGTCCGGGCCGAGATCCCCCACGTGCAGGCTGGCGTTGTCCCACGGCATCCCCGGGTGGTCCCAGGTGATCCAGGCCAGGTGCTCGCCGTCGGGGGACAGCGTCGGGGCGACCACGAAGTCCGTGCCCGACACCAGTGTCCGCACGCGGGAGTCATCTCGGGCGGCCGAGCCGTCCAGGGGAATGGCGACCAAGGTGTTCACGGCCTCGCCGCCGCCTCGGTGGTCCTCGCGGACGGCGTAGACCAGGCCCCGGCCCGTGTCGATCTCCAGGTCGCCGTGTCGCACGTCCCCGTAGATCGTGAGTGGGACCAGGCCGCGCATGCGGTGAGCCACGTCGTACCGGTAGAGGCGCCCGTCCCCGGCGTGCGAGACCACGATGATCCCGCTGTCGACGGCGTAGGCCCGCCCTCCGTACTCGTGCACCCGGGTGCGCACATCGACCAGCTCGTCGGCGGGTGTCAGCGGAAGCACCTCACCGATCTGGCCGTCGCCGTTGCGGCGGAGCAGTACGTTGCGGCCTGCCTGTGAGGCGCGCTGCTCCACCCAGTAGGTGTCTGCGCCGTCCACACGGACCTGGGAGAGCAGGACCGTCCGGGTCGTGATGGTGCCCGGGGTGATGGGCGAGGGCCAGGTGCCGAAAGGGGCTGTGGTGCTCATGGTTCCTCCTGGAGGGCAGTCCTGAGGGGCGGTCGGGCGATCAGGAACGACGCCGTCGACCGGTGGGCGCGGACGGTTCGACGTCCAAGGCATACAGTACGTGCTCAGCCGTGACCCGCGTGACAGGTGGCCGCACAGTGGTCGTGGCGGCTCTATGCTGAGCACCCTCGGTCGACTCAGGAGCGTCGCTCCGGGAAGCCTGGCGGTCCCCGGGCCCGGGAAGGAGACTCCTGGGAAGACCCCTTCGCCTCGTCAACGGCTACCCTGTCCCGAGTGCCGCTTCAGCGACCCGCCGCGGCTCGCTCGTGAGCGACACGAACAACTCGTCACCACCTTCGACAAGGAGGCGCACCGTGCCAGCAGCTGCTGAGCGCCCGGCAGGGCCCGCCGGACAGACCGGCAAGGCGCTCCTGCCGTGCGTGCGCAAGCCCGCCGACCTCGATCGGCTCACCAGCGAGCAGCTGGTGACGCTCGCCTCGGAGATCCGCCAGCATCTTGTCGCCTCAGTGGCGCGCACCGGCGGCCACCTCGGCCCCAACCTCGGGGTCGTCGAGCTGACGATCGCGCTGCACCGCACCTTCCGCTCCCCGCGGGACACCATCGTGTTCGACACCGGCCACCAGGCCTACGTCCACAAGCTGCTCACCGGTCGTCAGGACTTCACTCATCTGCGCGAGCGCGGCGGCCTGTCCGGATACCCCTCACGGGCCGAGTCCGTCCACGACGTCGTGGAGAACTCCCACGCCTCCACCTCCCTGTCCTGGGCCGATGGCATCGCCCGGGCCAACCACCTGCAGGGCCACGACGAGCGCCACGTCGTCGCCGTCATCGGGGACGGCGCCATGACCGGGGGAATGGCCTGGGAGGCCCTGGACAACATCGCCGACTCCTCGGACCGCCACCTGGTCATCGTCGTCAACGACAACGGCCGCTCCTACGCCCCCACCATCGGGGGACTGGCCCACCACCTCGACGCACTGCGCACCAATCCCGGCTACGAGCGTGTCCTGTCCGGGGTCAAGCGGACGCTCCTGTCGCAGGGCGCCCCCGGCCGGGCCGCCTTCGATGCCCTGCACGGACTCAAACGGGGGCTCAAGGACGTCCTGGTTCCCTCGGCCTTCTTCGAGGACCTGGGGATCAAGTACACCGGACCGGTTGACGGCCACGACATCACGGCCGTCGAGTTCGCCCTCACTCGCGCCCGCGAGTATGCCGAGCCGGTTATCGTCCACGTCATCACCGAGAAGGGGCGGGGCTACACCCCGGCCGAGGAGCACGTCCCCGACCGCTTCCACGCGGTGGGCCAGATTCATCCCGAGACCGGCTTGCCGGTGGTGGCTGAGCGCTTCGGCTGGACCGCCGTCTTCGCCGAGGAGATCGTCTCCCTGGCCCGCGGAGATGAACGGATCGTCGGGGTTACCGCCGCCATGCAGGCCCCGGTGGGCCTCCAGCCCCTGGCCGATGAGATGCCGACGCGGGTCATCGACGTCGGCATCGCCGAGCAGCACGCGCTGACCTTCTCCGCCGGCCTCGCCTTCGCCGGCATGCACCCGGTGGTCGCCCTCTATGCGACCTTCCTCAACCGCGCCTTCGACCAGGTGCTCATGGATGTCGCCCTGCACCGGGCGGGAGTGACGATCGTCCTGGACCGGGCCGGAATCACGGGAACTGACGGGGCTAGCCACAACGGCATGTGGGACATGGCGCTGCTGGCGCACGTTCCTGGTCTGCGCCTGGCGGCCCCCCGCGACGAGGTGACGCTGCGCGAGAGCCTGCGCACAGCCGTGAGCACTGACGATGCCCCCACCGTCGTGCGCTACCCCAAGGGCGCGCTGCCCGAGCCCCTCACCGCGTTGCGACGCCTCGGTCCGGAGTCGGAGGAACCGGGACGCGGCGGGGATCCGGTGCACCAGGACACGCCTTCCGTGAGTGCCTTCGACGTCGTCGATGTCCTACTCGAGAGCCGCCGGCCGGCCGGTGGTGCGCGAATCCTTCTGGTGGGGGTGGGTGCCATGGCCACCCAGGCCTACGAGGCCGGCAGGCTCCTTGAGCAGGAGGGGTACGCCGTCACCGTGGTGCACCCGCACTGGGTGATTCCTGCCCCGGCTCCTCTCGTGACGGCCGCAGCCGACGTCGATGTCGTCGTCGTGGTCGAGGACGGTCTGGTCGACGGCGGTATTGGCTCCCAGCTGCGTGACGCGGTCGAGGAGTACCAGGCCGCCCACGGCGCTACCGGTGGCTCGCCGGTCTTCCGCCGCATCGGCGTTCCGCGCCAGTTCGTCGACACGGCCACCCGTGCTCAGCTGATGGAGGACTTCGGCATGCGAGCGGCTGATATCGCCCAGGCGGCCCGCAGGGCGGCCGACGGCGTCGCAGGGCCCCGCGCCGACCAGGACCTTAGGGCCGAGTAGGGCACGAGTAGGGCAATGGAGGCTGCGCCTCGGCTCCGGTTCCCCGCACGGTAACGGTAATCCGCTGGGACACCTGTCCTAATCGTTCCGATAGGTTGATGTGCTGGGAACGCGGCCCCATTCGTCCTCGTTGTCGAAGGCTGGAGGGAGTTGGTGGCTGGTGGCGGAGATTCTCCTGAGGGGTCGATATGGGGACCTATGTCCCGGATTGCGACGACGGCGATCGACCTGTGAGTCATCTAACCGGCCCTTCTTGGGACCAGCGACCCACAAGCCATCCTCTGAGTTCTAGTCTGAGACCGACGGCGCGCCGATGTGCCGCCTCGCCTCATCAGGGCGATCACAACCGGGTGGCTCTCCGGTCACCCACATGAGGAGGGCACGGATGACCACTGAGGTCACAACATCTGCCACCACGGCGAGCGGCAATGACGCCTGGGAGGGCTTCGTTACCGGACCGTGGACCGAGGACATTGACGTCCGCGACTTCATCCAGCGCAACTACACCCCCTACGACGGCGACGCCTCGTTCCTCGCCGACGCCACGGACAAGACCCTGCGTCTGTGGGACACCCTGGAGAAGAACTACCTCTCCGAGGAGCGCAAGGTTCGCATCCTCGACGTCGACACCCACACCCCCGCCGACATCGACGCCTTCCCGGCCGGCTACATCGGCGAGGACGATGACGTCATCGTTGGTCTGCAGACGGACTCCCCGCTGCGTCGCGCCATGATGCCCAACGGTGGCTGGCGCATGGTGGAGACCGCCATCAAGGAGGCGGGCAAGGAGGTCGACCCCGAGGTCAAGAAGATCTTCACCCGCTACCGCAAGACCCACAACGACGCGGTCTTCGACATCTACACCCCGCGCATCCGCGCGGCGCGCTCGAGCCACATCATCACCGGTCTGCCCGACGCCTACGGCCGCGGTCGCATCATCGGTGACTACCGCCGCGTGGCGCTCTACGGCGTCGACTTCCTCATTGAGCAGAAGCAGAAGGCCAAGGACGCCGTGGCGGACAAGCCCTTCTCCGAGCACTGGGCCCGCTACCGCGAGGAGCACTCCGAGCAGATCAAGGCGCTCAAGAAGCTCAAGGTCATGGCTCAGACCTACGGCTATGACATCTCCGGCCCGGCCAAGAACGCCCACGAGGCGGTCCAGTGGACCTACTTCGCCTACTTGGCCTCCGTGAAGTCCCAGGACGGTGCCGCGATGAGCATCGGTCGGCTCTCCGGCTTCCTGGACATCTACTTCGAGCGGGACCTGCGCAACGGGGTCATCGACGAGACCCGCGCCCAGGAGCTCATCGACAACATCGTCATGAAGCTGCGCATCACCCGCTTCCTGCGCACCATCGACTATGACCAGATCTTCTCCGGTGACCCCTACTGGGCCACCTGGTCCGACGCCGGCTTCGGTGAGGACGGTCGCGCCCTGGTCACCAAGACCTCCTTCCGTCTGCTGCAGACCCTGCGCAACCTCGGTCCGGCCCCGGAGCCGAACATCACGATCTTCTGGGACGAGAACCTGCCGCAGGGCTACAAGGACTTCTGCGCCCTCATCTCGATCACGACCTCGTCCATCCAGTACGAGGCCGATGAGCAGATCCGTGAGCACTGGGGCGACGACGCCGCGATCGCCTGCTGCGTGTCCCCGATGCGCGTGGGCAAGCAGATGCAGTTCTTCGGCGCCCGCGTCAACTCCGCCAAGGCCCTGCTCTACGCCATCAACGGCGGCCGCGACGAGATGACCGGCAAGCAGGTCGTCACCGGTCTGCCCGGCATCGAGGGCGACGGCCCCCTCGACTTCGACGAGGTCTGGGACAAGTACGAGAAGATGCTCGACTGGGTGGTGGCCACCTACGTCGAGGCCCTCAACATCATCCACTACTGCCACGACCGCTACGCCTACGAGTCCATCGAGATGGCGCTGCACGACTCCGACATCGTGCGCACCATGGGTTGCGGCATCGCCGGCCTGTCGATCGTGGCCGACTCCCTGGCGGCCATCAAGTACGCCAAGGTCACCCCGGTTCGCGACGAGACCGGCCTGGTGGTCGACTACGTCACCGAGGGCGACTTCCCGATCTACGGCAACGACGACGACCGCGCCGACGACATCGCCGCCACCGTGGTCCACACGATCATGTCCAAGATCAAGGCCCAGCCCTTCTACCGCGACGCCATCCCGACCCAGTCGGTGCTGACGATCACCTCCAACGTGGTCTACGGCAAGGCAACCGGCTCCTTCCCCTCGGGGCACCAGAAGGGCACCCCCTTCTCGCCCGGAGCCAACCCGGAGAACGGGATGGACACCCACGGCATGGTCGCCTCGATGCTCAGCGTCGGCAAGCTCGACTACAACGACGCCCTCGACGGCATCTCGCTGACCAACACGATCACCCCGCAGGGACTGGGTCGCACGCTCGACGAGCGCGTCGCCAACCTCGTGGGCATTCTCGACGCCGGCTTCGTCCCCGACGACTGCGCCGAGATCTGATCGAGCCGCTCAATCCGGCCGATCACACCGCAGCAATTTCTCACACATCGATCACATCACCTCAGAAAGGGGCCACCATGGCCACGTACGAAGAGCGCCTCGCCTCCATGAAGGCACAGCGTCAGGACAACGGCGGCGTCAAGGGCCTGTACCACGCCAACATCAACGTCCTGGACCGCAACACCCTCGAGGACGCGATGGAGCACCCGGAGAACTACCCGAACCTCACGGTTCGCGTCTCCGGCTACGCCGTCAACTTCGTCAAGCTGACTCGCGAGCAGCAGCTTGACGTCCTCCACCGCACCTTCCACTCCCAGGCCTGAGCCCTGGAGCACGGCGAGCGGTCATGACGCAGACCACGACGACCGTGCGCGACGGCGGTCGGGACCAGGACTTCCTGGCCCCGGCCGCCCGCTTGCGCGGTGCGGGTATCGGCGGGCTCGAGGAGCTGACGGATCTTCAACGCTCCGAGCGTCTGGCTCGGATGCGCGATGGTGAGCTGGGCTCGATCCACTCCTGGGAGCTCGTGACCGCGGTGGACGGCCCCGGCACCCGGATGACGGTCTTCCTCAACGGATGCCCCCTGCGGTGCCAGTACTGCCACAATCCCGACACCTTCCTCATGAAGGACGGGGAACCGGTGGAGGCCTCGGAGCTTCTCCGCCGCATGCGCCGCTACCGGGGGGTGTTCCGCGCGTCCAAGGGCGGGATCACGCTGTCGGGCGGCGAGGTCCTCATGCAGCCGGCCTTCGCGGGCAGGCTCCTGGCCGGGGCCAAGAAGATGGGCATCCACACCTGCATCGACACCTCAGGATTCCTGGGCGCCAATGCCAGTGACGAGATGCTCGATAACATCGACCTGGTCCTGCTCGACGTCAAGAGCGGTGACGAGGAGACCTACAAGAAGGTGACGGGGCGCTCCCTGGCCCCGACCATCACCTTCGGTGACCGTCTGGCGGCCAAGGGGATCGAGATCTGGGCCCGGTTCGTGCTGGTCCCGGACCTGACGGATGACCCTGAGAACGTCCACAACGTGGCCCGGATCATCGAGCGCTGGGGCTCGGTCAGCCGCGTCGAGGTGCTGCCCTTCCACCAGATGGGTACCGACAAGTGGGACGCCTTGGGACTGACGTACCAGCTTCGTGACACCAGGCCCCCGGAGCCGGAGTTGGTGGAGTCCACTCGCGCCATTTTCCGTTCCTACGGCTTCGAGGTCCACTGAGGCCGGCGAAGGTCACTGGTTTCTCGAGCCGAGCTCCTCTGACGAGAATCACGTCGTGCGCCGTCCACGTCTCCGTGGGCGGCGCACTGTGGTACGCGCGTGCTGGCGCGTCAGCCCAGTGCTGCGGCGAGAGCGGGGGCGGCCTGCTCGATCTGCCACGGCCTGGCCCCCATGGCGGCCAGACGCTCACTGATCTCCTGAGCAGTGACTCTGCCGGTGCGACCTGCCTCGATCTCCGCGCCGAGGTCCCAGGCCAGACGACGTTGGCACTCCGGGGTCAGGAGGAGCTCCTGGGGCACGCGGATCTCCTCAGCGTGCTGTCTGATGGCCGCGCGTACCTCGGTGAGCCGCTCGGCGGCCGCGGCGTGGTGGCGCTGCCAGGAGCGCGGATGGGGGAGCTCGCCGGGCGCCAGTGGTGCGCGGGTGGGGGGAAGCTCGTCGTCGGGCAGCTCCAGGGCGCGTTCGATGGCTCTCCACCAGCGCTCCTGGTTCTGGCGGGCCTGGCGGGAGGAGAACTCCTTGAGGGCGCTCATCTTGCGTCGTGACCGGGGGCGGGCGACGGCAGCGGCGACGAGTGCCTGGTGGGGCAGGACCTTGGAGGGGGTGCGGTCGAGCTCTGCGGCCAGCTGCTCGCGCGAGTTCCACAGCTCGCGCAGAATGGCCAGTGAGCGGGGGGAGCGTACAGAGCTGCCTGCTCGTGGGGTCTTGCGCCACGGGTCGACCTTGGCCGGCCTGGCGGGCTTGGTGCGCACGTGCTCGAACTCCTGGGCGGCCCACTGGTCCTTGCCGGCTGCTTCGAGCTCGGTGGCCAGGGCGTCGCGCAGGTCGATGAGCAGCTCGACGTCGAGGGCGGCGTAGGTGAGCCAGGAGGTGGGCAGGGGCCGGGTGGACCAGTCCGCGGCCGCGTGGTCCTTGGCCAGGCGCAGGCCCAGGGTCTCCTCGATGACGGCGCCGAGCCCGACGTGCTGTCGGCCCAGGAGGCGGGCTGCCAGCTCGGTGTCGAACAGGGAGGCGGCCTTCAGGCCGCGTGCGGTCAGGCAGGGGATGTCCTGGTCGGCGGCATGGAGGATCCACTCGGGTCCGTCAAGGGCTGTGGCCAGCTCGGTCAGGGGCCCGGTGGTGACCGGATCGATGAGCAGGGTGCCGACGCCGTCCCGGCGTAGCTGGATGAGGTAGGCGTCCTGTCCGTAGCGGAAGCCGGAGGCTCGTTCGGCGTCGACGGCGACGGGGCCCCGACCGGCCGCCAGGAGCTGAGCGGCTCGGTTCAGCTGGGTGGGGGTGGCGGTGATCTCGGGGAGCCCGTCCTTGGGACGGGGGTAGTCGACGATGTCGTGCGGGTTGATGGGGTGATCTGTTGTGCCAGGGGGGACGACTGGGCGGGGCACGGCCGAGGAAGCAGCTGGGCGGGGCACGGCCGAGGAAGCAGTTGGGCGGGGCACGGCCGAGGAAGCAGTTGGGCGGGGCACGGCCGAGGTTGCGGCTGGGCGGGGCACGCCGGTGCGGCGGGGCGTCACCTTCCGGCTCCGGCGAGAGTGAGGGGGTGGACTGCGGCCGGTTCATGGCCGGAGGCGACCAGCAGGAGTTCGTGCCAGGCGGTGAGGTGGGGGCCGAGCTGGGGGGTCGTGGGGGACCAGGACGCCCGGATCTCGGCGTGGGCGCATGAGTCGGTGAGGGTCAGCCCACCGAAGGTCTCGGACAGGACCCTGGTGACGGTTCCGACCAGTGCGTGGTAGCCGGCGCGGGAGTCCTCCAGGCCGTCGGTGAGCCAGCTCCAGGCGGCGGACTCGAAGACGGGGTCCATGCCGATCTCATCGTCGATGCGGGCGCGCGCCTGCACGACGATGCGGAAGTCCCCGTCCCAGGCCTCCTGGCCGTCGGGGTCGTGGAGGACGACGAAGCGTCCGGTGGCCACGGGGGTGGCGCCGACTGTCTCCACGGTTTCGGCGCTCAGGGCGGCGGAGTAGGGGGCCAGCTTCTTGGGGGCGGGCACCTCCTCCATGAGGAGCCCTCGGGGGCGGGGCGCGTCGCGAAGGGACAGGAGCGCTTCCTCGAATCGTTCGGGGATGCCACCTGCCTCGTTCTGACTCGGCCTACCGTTGACAGTCACGGATGCCACGCTAGTGCGCTACCGCAGTGGGCACATGAAGCCACGCCGCTGGGAGGGTTGCATTGTGTCAACGAGGTGCCTGCCTTTCTGAACGGATGTGCATCGGCCGCTTCCGGTTCGCCGGCATCTGGTCGGCCGGGGAAGCCGCCTGGTGGGACTGGTCAGCGTCGGGCGATGAGCGTCTGTCCGGCCGGCAGGCAGGACGGGTCGGAGCCGACGGGGTCCCAGGACAGGAGCACCTCGCTCAGCTCGGCAGCGGGCCGTGGCCTCCCGGAGAGGTTGGTGACGACGACGATGTCCTCGTAGGTCACGGTGACAACATCGTCGGCCTCATCGATCTGCGGCCACGCGGTGCGCTGGGACCATCCCAGCTCGCGGCGTAGGGCGGTCAGTGCCCGGTACCAGGACAGCATGTGGGCGTGTTCGGTCTTGTCCAGCTCGGACCAGTCCAGGCGTGAGGTCTCGACGGTCCCGGCGTCCTGGGGGTCGGGGATTTCGTCGGCGTCCCAGCCGAAGCCGGCGAACTCCCGGGCGCGCCCCTGGCTGACGCTGCGGGCCAGGTCCTCCTCCTCGTGGTCGGTGAAGAACTGGAAGGGAGTACGGGTTCCCCACTCCTCGCCCATGAAGAGCATGGGCGTGTAGGGCGACAGGAGCACCAGGGCGGCAGTGGCGGCCAGGGCGGCGTCGTCGAGACCGGCCGAGGGGCGGTCCCCGACGGCTCGGTTGCCGATCTGGTCGTGGTTGGAGCCGAAGACGACGAAGCGCCTGGGGTCGGTGTCCTCGGGGACGGGGGCGCCCCAGACCCGGTCCCGGAAAGTGGACCAGATGCCGTTGTGGAGGAAGGCGCTGCTGTAGGCCTTGGTCCACGCCCCGGGCTCGGCGAAGTCGGCGTAGTAGGCCTGCGCCTCGCCGGTGATCCGTGCGTGCAGGGCATGGTGGACGTCGTCGGCCCACTGAGCGGTCATACCCAGGCTGGGTGTCGCGGCGGGGGGCTCCTGGTCGGTGGGGGTGATGACTCCGACATCGTTGAGGTCTGCCTCGGCCACCAGGCTCAGGGGGCGGCCCAGCTCGGCGGACAGGGCGGCCACGGCGTCGGAGAGCTCGGCCAGGACGTGAGCCTGCGGTGGGTCAGCGGCTGCGGCGTCATCCTTGATCTCATGAATGGCGTCCAGGCGCAGGGCGTCGACGTGGAAGTCCCGCAGCCAGCGCAGGGCCGAGTCGATGACGAAGGCACGCACCTGATGACTGCCGTCGTGGTCATAGTTGACGGCCTCACCCCAGGGCGTGTGATGGGCGGGAGTGAAGTAGGGGCCGAAGACGCTGAGATAGTTGCCCGACGGGCCCAGGTGGTTGTAGACGACGTCGAGGCACACGCCGATACCGGCGCGGTGGGCGGCGTCGACGAAGCGCATCAGGGCCTCGGGGCCCCCGTATGCCTCGTGGACGGCCCACAGGCCCACCCCGTCGTAACCCCATCCGGCTCGGCCGGGGAAGGCGGCCAGGGGCATGAGCTCGACGATGTCGACGCCCAGCTCGGCCAGGTGATCGAGCCGGGAGATGGCGCTGTCCAGGGTGCCCTCGGGGGTGAACGTGCCCACGTGGAGCTCGTAGATGACTGAGCCGAGCAGGTCCTTGCCCATCCAGTCCTGATCGGTCCACTGCCAGGCGGTCGGGTCCACGGTTCGTGAGGGGCCGTGGACACCGTGGGGCTGCAGGGCGCTGCGGGGATCGGGGCGGTCGGGGGAACCGTCGACCCGGAAGGCGTAGTCGGTGCCCGGCTCCAGGTCGAAGGGGGCGGCCCACCAGCCGTCGGGGGCCGGGACCATGTCAACCAGCCGGTCATCCAGTCCCTCATCGCCGGGCAGGTGCAGCTCGACCCGCCTCGCCGTGGGGGCCCACACGGGAACGCGGGGGCCCACAGGCAGGGCCGGTGACTGCCAGGTCCGGGATGCCGGGCTCATCGGGCGGCCTCCTGCTCCTGGGCGGCCTGGTCTGAGTCGGTCTGGGAGTCGGGGGAGCCGACCCTGGCCAGGACGACGACGGCATCGTCCCCGACCACCTCGGCCAGAGGCTGGCTGCCTCCCTCCACGGTGCCGGTGCGCAGGACGTGCTCCCAGGTCCCCTCCGGCAGGACGATGCTCTCCTCACGCCATCCCCCCAGCTGCTCGAGCCGCCGGGACAGGCGCCTGACGATGACGACGACGTCGGGGATCTCGTCGAGCAGGCGGGTGTAGGCGAAGGCGAAGGAGGTGGTCACCGGGATCGTGCGGTAGCCCGAGCGGGGACCGACGAAGGTGTGGGGGCGAGCAGCGCGCAGACGCGCCAGGCGTGAGGTGAGGAAGAGCTTGTCCTCATCCAGGCTGCGCGGTGCGGCTCCGGAGTCGAGGCGCTCCAGGGCGCTGATGAGACCCGAGGGCCCGGCGTAGTCGACCGTGCGACGGTTGTCGGGGTCCACCAGTGAGGTGCGGGTGATCTCGCTGCCCTGATAGATGTCGCTCACGCCCATCCAGGTCAGGGCCAGCGCCTTGCCGGCGAGGATCGCGGTGCGTACGGACCTGGCCGTCAGGGCCGCGAAGGCCTCGAGCTCGTCGCGGACCTCCTCGCTGGTGAGCAGATGGGTGGCGTAGTCGGTCAGGGCCTGCTCCCGAGCCAGGTCCGGGGCGGTCCAGGTGGTCCAGATCTTCTGCTCCCGGGAGGCCTTGATGAGATAGGCGCTCAGGCGCTCGGGGGTCATGGGGTCGTCGCTGTCGGGCGCCCAGGTCCCCCACAGGGTCTGCCACAGCAGGTTCTCGCTGCGTCCGTCGAGGTCCAGGGGGCGGACCTGCGCGGTCATGGCGCGCAGACGGTGGATGAGGTCGCTCCACTCCTCGGCGTAGGAGGCCAGCACGTCCAGGCGGGCGCGCACGTCCTCACCGCGCTTGGTGTCGTGGGTGGTGGAGGTGACCATCGTGTCGGGCCAGGTGTTCTGGATCCGGTCGGCCCAGGCGTGGGCCTCGTCGGCACTCAGCGCGAAGCCGGCCGGGTTGCCGCCGACCTCGGTGAGGCTGGTCAGGTGGGTCCATCGGTAGAAGGCGGTGTCCTCCACTCCCTTGGCGGTGACGGCCCCGCACACCTGTTGGAAGCGGATGATGGCCTCGGTGCGCTCGGGGGACTCAGACAGGCCCTCGGAGCCGACTGGCTCACCCAGGAGGATGGCGACCACGAGGTCGAGGGTCTCTCCCTGGTCCGGCTCGAGGCGCTGGCGGGCCCGCTCGGCGTCGGCCTGGAGGACGGCGGCCGTCTCCGGGCCTGGGGGCGTCCCGGGAACGACATAGACCCGGTACTGGTCTGCGGCCACGAGCAGCTCGACGACGCAGGCCCGCAGGTCGCGCAGGGTGTGGTCGCGCAGGCGCACGTCCTGGGAGGTCAGGGAGTCCAGGATGCGGGCCAGACGGTCGACCTCCGCGGCCAGTGAGCCGGCGATGACCTCTCGCTTGGCCTCCTCGACGATGCGGTCGTAGTCCACCGGAGCGTCCCCGGTGAGCTCCTGCATGAGCGCGCCCAGGCGGGCCGCGCCGGCGGGGTCCACCTGGAGCTGGTCGATCCGCCAGGCGGCGTCGTAGCCGGTGGTTCCGGCCACCGGCCAGGAGGTGGGCAGGGACTCGTCGGGCGCCAGGATCTTCTCCGCGGCGATCCACGCCCCGCTGGTGGCCTCGGCCAGCTGGGTGAGGTAGCCACCGGGGTCGGCCAGGCCGTCGGGGTGGTCGACCCGCAGGGCGCTGATGACTCCGTCTCTCATGAGGTCGAGGATGAGGCCGTGGCTTCCGGCGAAGACGTCGGGCTCCTCGACGCGGATCGCGGCCAGGGTGCCGACATCGAAGAACCGTCGGTAGTTGATCTCCTCGTCGCCGACCTTCCAGTAGGCCAGGCGGTAGTGCTGGCGCTCGACGAGGACGTGCATCGGCAGCGCCTCGGTGCCCTGGGCAACGGGGAAGGCGTGGTCGTAGTAGCGCAGCACCCACTGCTCGCCCAGATCCTCCTGCCCCGGAACCACCATCTGCTCCAGGGTGAGCTCATCATCGGCCAGGACGGCGCCGATGCGCTTGCCCAGGATCGGCATGAGGATGGGCTCGTCCAGGGAGAGGTCGAACCAGGCGGCGTAGGGGGAGTCCGGTCCCTCACGCAGCACCGACCACAGGGGCAGGTTGTGCCAGCCGGGGGTGGGCACGGCCATGTGGTTGGGAACGATGTCCACCACAACGCCCATCGCATGGGCGTCGGCCTCAGCGGCCAGGGCCTCGAGCTGCTCCCTTCCTCCCATGACGGCCGAGACCCGGCGGTGATCGACGACGTCGTAGCCGTGGGTGGAGCCCGGCGCGGCGGTGAGGATCGGGGAGAGGTAGAGGTCGGTGACTCCCAGATCGGCCAGGTAGGGGACCAGGGCCTTGGCGTCTGCGAAGGTCAGATCCTCACCGAGCTGGAGACGGTAGGTGGTCACCGGCGTCCGGTGCTCCGGAGCCGGCACGTGCCCCGACCACGGCGCGTAGGCGGGTGTCTCGGCCGAACCCGCCGAACCTGCCTGATCCACTGCTGCGTCCACTGCGTCGGTCATGTCACTTCCTGAAGCTCGTCTGGTCTGCGTCGGGTGGTGCTGCTTGATGGGTGATGTGCGTTCGGTGGCGCGCCGGAGGGCCGCGGAGAGCCCCTACCTCGGGTGGCGCTCCGTGGTGGCGGCGGACTCGGGGGCGTCGATGAGGAAGAGCATGGAGCGGGCCTCGACCACGACGGTGTCGTCAGCAGCGAGAACCGGGTCGGAGTCCCCGTCCACTGCGGGAGCCGTGTCCAGCGCGACCTTCCAGGTGGGGGCGTACCCCTCGCCGGGCAGGGTGAAGGTGATGTCCTCGTCGGAGGCGTTGATGAGTACGAGGAAGGAGTCGTCCACGATCCTCTGTCCGCGCTCATCGGGCTCGGCGATCGCCTCCCCGTTGAGGAAGACCATCATGGCCCGGGCGTACCAGGTGGTCCAGTCCTGGTCGGTCATGGACTCACCGGCCGGAGTGAGCCACTCGATCTCGCCGAGCTCGCTCTCCCCGCCGTGGCGGGCGTCCCCGGTGAAGAAGCGCCGACGCCGCAGCACCGGGTGGTCGCGACGCAGCCACATCATGGTGCGGGTGAACTCCAGCAGGTCGTTGTCCTGCTCACTGAGATCCCAGTTGACCCAGGAGATCTCGTTGTCCTGGCAGTAGACGTTGTTGTTGCCCCCCTGGGTGCGTCCCATCTCGTCGCCGTGACAGATCATGGGCACGCCCTGACTGAACAGGACGGTGGCCAGGAAGTTGCGGGTCTGGCGCTGACGCAGCTCGGTGATCGTCGGATCGTCGGTGGGACCCTCGGCGCCGCAGTTCCAGGACCGGTTGTTGTTGTCCCCGTCTGCGTTGCCCTCGAGGTTGGCCTCGTTGTGCTTCTCGTTGTAGGAGACCAGGTCACGCAGCGTGAAGCCGTCGTGGGCGGTGACGAAGTTGATGCTGGCCACCGGGGTGCGCCCGGCATGCTGGTAGAGGTCGGAGGAGCCGGTGATACGGGAGGCGAACTCGCCCAGGGTGGAGGGCTCCCCGCGCCAGAAGTCGCGCACGGTGTCGCGGTACTTGCCGTTCCACTCGCTCCACAGGGCCGGGAAGCCGCCCACGTTGTAGCCGCCGTCGCCCACGTCCCAGGGCTCGGCGATGAGCTTGACCTGGGAGAGCACCGGGTCCTGGTGGATGATGTCGAAGAAGGCGCTGAGCTTGTCCACCTCGTGGAACTGCCGTGCCAGAGTGGAGGCCAGGTCGAAGCGGAACCCGTCGACGTGCATCTCGGTGACCCAGTAGCGCAGCGAGTCCATGATGAGCTGGAGGACCGCCGGCGATCGCATGAGCAGCGAGTTGCCGGTACCGGTGGTGTCGAAGTAGTGGCTGGCTGAGCCATCGACGAGGCGGTAGTAGGAGCTGTTGTCGATGCCTCGGAAGGACAGGGTGGGGCCCAGGTGGTTGCCCTCGGCCGTGTGGTTGTAGACCACGTCCAGGATGACCTCGATGTCGGCCTCGTGGAAGGCCTTGACCATGGACTTGAACTCCTGGACCTGCTCACCCTCGGCGCCGTAGGCGGCGTAGGTGTTGTGCGGGGCGAAGAAACCGATCGTGTTGTAGCCCCAGTAGTTCGACAGGCCCTTCTCCTGCAGGTGGGTGTCGTTGACGAACTGATGGACCGGCATGAGCTCGATGGCCGTCGCGCCCAGGTTCTTGAGGTGGTCGATGACGGCGGGCTGAGCCAGACCGGCGTAGGTGCCCCGCAGTTCCTCGGGAACCATCGGGTGCAGCTTGGTCATGCCCTTGACGTGGGCCTCATAGATGATCGTCTCGTGGTACTCGTGGTTCGGGGGACGGTCGTGACCCCAGTCGAAGTAGGGGTTGATGACCACCGAGCGCATGGTGTGGCCCGCCGAGTCCTCCTCGTTGCGCACCTCCGGGTTGTCGAAGGAGTAGGAGTACAGCGTCTGGGACGGGGTCACCTCGCCGGAGATCGCCTTGGCGTAGGGGTCCAGCAGCAGCTTGGAGGGGTCGCAGCGGTGACCGGAGGCCGGGTCGTAGGGGCCCGCCACCCGGTAGCCGTACTTCTGACCCGGAAAGATCCCGGGCAGGTAGGCGTGCCAGACGTCGCCGTCGACCTCCTTGAGCGCCACCCGCTCCTCGTGGCCCTCGTCGTCGAACAGGCACAGGTCGACACCGGTGGCGGCCGAGGAGTAGAGGGCGAAGTTCGTTCCCGAGCCGTCGTAGGTCGCCCCGAGCGGGTAGGGGTGGCCCGGCCAGATCTGGCGCTGGGGGCCCTCCTGAGGTTCCGGTGCGGCCTGAGGCGTCGGTGTTGTCGGCGTGGTCATGGGGACTACCCTGCCACGACTGAGGTGCGAAGGCAGGAGAGTGGGAGAAAGACATGTCACGTCGGAGCGTCTCCCGGCACGTCCCCGGGTGCTGCCCGGTGATCGAGTTGGGGCGGCGGGGCGTGAGACACCTCATGAGGACACGGGCTCGGCTGCGTTTTGCCTCCGAGGGATACCTCTGCTAACTTTCTTCCCGCACCCCACAAGGGTGTCACGCGGATGTGGCTCAGTTGGTAGAGCATCACCTTGCCAAGGTGAGGGTCGCGGGTTCGAGTCCCGTCATCCGCTCGGGCGATTGGCGCAGCGGGAGCGCGCTTCCCTGACACGGAAGAGGTCACTGGTTCGATCCCAGTATCGCCCACCAGAACCGATGGTCGAAGTGAGCCCGGAGCCCAGCGCTCCGGGCTCTTGTCGTTCTCCGGGAAGGCGGCCTCGAGCAGGGTGGCATGTGTCACCGTCAGGCCGCGATGTCGTCGTCGAGGTGCGGACTATCGCTTGGAATCACGCTGGATTGAGGGGGTGGGGTGGAGGCGGTCGGGGACGGTCCCGTGTCTGGATCGTGATGTTCCTGGAGCGGTCGGGAACGGGGCGTCCCGGCGTGCTCTACCATCTGGGGAGGAGTTGGCCCCTGCGGCAAGAAACGGATGGTTATGACGCAACGCTTCAGGCACCTGCTGCCCGTGGTCCTCGGCGGTGATATCGGCGCCTACGCCCTGGCGCGGCAGCTTCATGAGGTCACCGGCACGTCGGTGACGGTCGTGGCCTCGGATCCGATCGTCGCGATCTCCGAGTCGGTCTACATCACCGTGGTCCACCAGGAGGCCGGGGCCCCGCCGGAGCGGACCATCGCGCTGCTGCGAAAGCTGGCTCAGGGCCGAGGGCCCCGCAGCGCTGTGCTCATGGCCAACACCGACGCCGCGGCCGCCATGATCTCGGCCCACCGCAGCGAGCTCGAGCCCACCTATGTCCTGCCCTTTCCGGACATCGACGTTCTCGATGCCGTCAGCGACAAGGCCTCCTTCTCCCGTCTGTGCGCCGAGGTGGGGGTGCTCACGCCCCGGGAGGTCGTCGTCGACCTGGCCGACCCCGACTGCGTGCCGCCGACCAGCGCCGACGAACTCGGCATGGAGTTCCCGCTCGTGGCCAAGGCGGCCATCGGCGCTGATTACGACCGCATCTCCTTCCCTGGCAAGCGCAAGATCTGGTTCATCGATGACGCCGCCGAGCTGGCAGGCATGTGGAGGAGCCTGAAGGAGGCCGGTTACCGCTCCACCTTCCTGGTGCAGGAGTGCATCCCCGGTGACGACACCGCCATGCGCTCGGTGACGGCCTACATGGACTCCACCGGTGAGCTGCGCCTCATCGGCTCGGCGCGTGTTCTGCTGCAGGACCACGCGCCCACCATGATCGGCAACCCTGTGGCCATGATGACCGAGGCCTTCCCCGACCTGTGGGAGGCCACCGGCCGCCTGCTGCGTCATGCCGGCTACCGCGGCTTCGCCAACCTCGACATCAAGGTCGACCCCCGTGACGGACGGGAGCTCTTCTTCGAGGTCAACCCCCGTATCGGCCGCAACTCCTTCTACCTGACCGCCGCGGGCGCCAACCCCATGGCCGTCATGCTCAAGGACCTGGTCCTGGACCAGCGTGACGAGCCCATCGAGGTCACCCGGCAGATCCTCTACTCCCTGGTTCCCGACGGCGTCATCGCACGCTACGTGTCCGATGAGGCTCTGCGCCGCAAGGCCAAGGGCCTGGGGCGGGGCGTCGACCCGCTGCGCGATCCGGCTGAGCGCTCGCTGCGCCGTCGCGTGACGATCGAGCTCCAGCGCCTCAACCACTACCGCAAGTTCGCCCGCAACTATCCGCAACGAGTCGACAGGTCCCGCTGAATGCCCGAGAACGAGAACATGCCCGACAGCACCACCCCCGACGCCACGACTGATTCCGCGACTGACTCCACCCCTGAAATCAAGGTCGAGGCCGGTGCGCCGGCTCCCCAGAAGGCTCAGGCGACTCAGCCCAAGAACAACAAGGGGCGCAAGGGCGGTGAGCCCGAACAGCCCGAGCAGCCCGAGCAGAAGGTTGACCCGACCGACAAGCCCGCCCAGCCCGCCAGGGCCGACAAGACTGACAAGCCCAAGGCGCCTCGGCTCACGCACCCCGAGCCGGTGCACTCCACCCCGGACCGCTCCGAGACCCTGCGTCGGGTCGACGGGCGCGAGATGCGTCTGGCCGTGGGCAACAGCCACTTCCCGGTTGAACAGACCGAGGCCTGGGAGCGCTTCGAGGAGGCCATGGGCCGCCCCCTGTGGGGCCGCTACCTCTATGAGGACGAGGGTAAGCCCGTGGCCGCCATCGCCCTGTACCGCTACGAGATGGGCGGCCAGACCTTCCTGTGGGCCAAGCACGGCCCGGTTTGGCTCAAGGAGCAGTCGCCCGAGCGCGAGGCCCACCTGCGTCGTCTGCTGCGCTCCGTGGTCAAGGAGCGCGACCGCTCCGTGCGCTTCATCCGCATGCACGCCCGCTACCGCGCTGCCGACCTGCGAGAGCTGCTGTCCACCATCACCTATGACCGCACCTACGTCATTGACCTGGTGCCCAAGACACCGGAGAAGATCGCGGCGGTCATGCCCAAGGACGGGCGCCGCGCGGTCAAGCGCGCCGAGCGCGTCGCCCGGGAGGCCGGCTGCACCATCAGCGACGAGACCGGCCTGAGCCGCGAGGAGTTCGACCAGGTCTACGAGGTCCTGCGCGAGACCGCCGAGCGCGACGGCTTCAAGCCCCACGACGCCGAGGTCTACTGGACCATGCTGACCTCCCTGGGGGAGAAGAACGCCCGCCTGTTCGTCCTGCGCAAGGACGGCATCCCCCACGCCTGGGACCTCATCCTCACCTCGGGCAAGGACTCCGTGGCCTACTACGGCGCCTCCTCCAACGAGTCGCGCACCTTCCGCGGGGCCGAGGCCCTGGACTGGTGGGCCGCCTGCACCCTGGCGCAGGAGGGCTACCGCGGCCTGGACCTCATGGGCGCCGGCTCCACCCGCGTCCCCTCGCTCTACACGGTGGGCCAGTACAAGAAGCGCTACGCCCAGCACGTCACCGAGGTGGACGGGGCCTGGGACGTCCCGGTCTCCCGAGTCATCTACTCCGGGATGTCCGCCGCCAAGCGCCTGCGTGACGCACTGCGCGCGCGGCGTGGCTCACGGGAGGACTGAGCCCGCGCGACCACGACGTAGACTCGCGGTCGAACCGGGGTGCACCAGTACAGCGCCCCGCACCGATGCAGCAGAGGAGACGAACCCGTGTCAGACCAGCCCATGATTGAGATCACCCTCGACGGCGCGCCCCGCACCATTGAGGCGGGCATCACGGGGGCGCTCCTCCTGCAGGACGCCGTCAAGAAGGACGGCGTTGTCGCGATGTGCGTCAACGGCGAGCCCTGGGACCTGGAGCGCCAGGTCCCGGCCGGCGCCGTCGTCGAGCCCGTCACCCTGGCCAGCGAGGACGGCCTCAACATCCTGCGCCACAGCGCCACCCACGTCATGGCGCAGGCCGTCCAGGAGATGTTCCCGGACGTCAACCTCGGCATCGGCCCCTTCATCACCGACGGCTTCTACTACGACTTCGGCGCCATCGACGCCGTCACCCCCGAGATGCTGCGCGAGATCGAGAAGCGCATGAAGCGGATCGTCAAGGAGGGGCAGCGCTTCGTGCGCCGCGACATCACCGAGGACCAGGGGCGTGAGGAGCTGGCCGACCAGCCCTACAAGCTCGAGCTCATCACCACCAAGGGAGCGGGCGCCGAGGGCGCCTCGGTCGAGGTCGGCGCCGGCGGGCTGACCATGTACGACAACGTCCGGCGCGACGGCACCGTCGCCTGGACCGACCTGTGCCGTGGCCCCCACCTGCCCTCGACCCGCCTCATCGGGCAGGGCTTCGCGCTGACCAAGTCCTCGTCGGCCTACTGGAAGGGTGACCAGTCCGGTGACTCCCTCCAGCGCATCTACGGCACTGCCTGGGCCAGCAAGGACGATCTCAAGGCCTACCAGACCCGCCTGGCCGAGGCCGCCAAGCGCGACCACCGCAAGCTCGGCGCCGAGCTCGACCTCTACTCCTTCCCCGAGGAGATCGGCCCCGGCCTGGTGGTCTTCCACCCCAAGGGCGCCATGCTGCGCCACCAGATCGAGCAGTACGTCGTCGACCGCCACCAGGACTACGGCTTCGACTTCGTCCACACCCCCGAGATCTCCAAGGGCGGGCTCTTCCACACCTCGGGCCACCTGCCCTACTACGCCGACACCATGTTCCCGCCCATGCTCGCCGACGAGGAGCGCGACGCCGAGGGCAACATCACCAAGGCCGGCCAGGAGTACTACCTCAAGGCCATGAACTGCCCGATGCACAACCTCATCTTCCGCTCCCGCGGACGCTCCTACCGCGAGCTGCCGCTGCGCTTCTTCGAGATGGGCCACGACTACCGCTACGAGAAGTCCGGTGTCGTCCACGGGCTCACCCGCATGCGCGGCTTCACCCAGGACGACTCCCACACCTACTGCACCCCGGAGCAGGCCGGCGAGGAGATCCGCGCCCAGATCGACTTCTTCCTGTCCATCCTCAAGGCCTTCGGACTGACCGACTTCTACCTCGAGCTGTCCACCCGCGACGAGGACGGCACCAAGAAGGACAAGTTCATCGGATCCGATGCCGACTGGACCGCCGCCACACAGGCCCTCCAGGACGCCTGTGACGCCTCCGGGCTGGAGGTCGTTCCCGACCCGGGTGGCGCCGCCTTCTACGGTCCCAAGGTCTCGGTCCAGGTCAAGGACGCCATCGGCCGGACCTGGCAGATGTCCACCATCCAGTACGACTTCAACCAGCCCGAGCGCTTCGACCTGGAGTACACGGCCGCTGACGGTACCCACCAGCGCCCCATCATGATCCACTCGGCCAAGCTGGGCAGCGTGGAGCGCTTCATCGGGGTGCTCACCGAGCACTACGCGGGCGCTTTCCCCGCCTGGCTCTCCCCGGTGCAGGTCCGGCTCATCCCCGTGGCCGAGGCCTTCGACGCCTACGTCGACGACGTCGCCGCCCAGCTGCGCGCCCAGGGGGTGCGCGTCGAGGTGGACCACTCCGACGACCGCTTCGGCAAGAAGATCCGCAACGCCTCCAAGGACAAGATCCCCTTCACCCTCATCGCCGGGGGAGAGGACGCCGAGGCCGGCGCCGTCTCCTTCCGGTTCCGCGACGGCCAGCAGACCAACGGCGTGCCCGTCAAGGAGGCCGTGGCCCACATCGTCAGCGTCATCGACGCCCGTATCAACGACCCGGCGGGGGAGAAGCTGCACAGTGACTGAGGAAGTGACCGGAGAGACGATCAGCGCCCCCGGGGGCGGTGACGACGTCGAGGTGGAGGCTCCCTTCTACCACGAGGGCGCTCCGCAGGCCTTTCAGCGGCTGTGGACCCCGCACCGCATGGCCTACATCGGGGGGCAGAACAAGCCCTCCGATGACACCCCCGCACAGTGCCCGTTCTGCACCGGGCCGCAACGCGGTGACGAGGAGTCCCTCATCGTCCACCGGGGCCAGACCAGCTACGTCATCATGAACCTGTACCCGTACAACACCGGTCACCTGCTGGTGTGCCCCTACCGGCACATCTCGGACTGGACCGAGGCCACCGCGGCCGAGCGCCAGGAGATCGGTGAGCTGACCGCCACGGCCATGAGCGTCGTGCGCTCGGTGAGCCGCCCCCACGGGTTCAACCTGGGGATGAACCAGGGTGAAGTCGCCGGTGCGGGGATCGCCGCCCACCTCCACCAGCACATCGTGCCGCGCTGGAAGGGGGACGCGAACTTCATGCCCATCATCGGTCGGACCAAGCCCGTTCCCCAGCTGCTCGGGGAGCAGCGGGACATGCTCGCCGCCGCCTGGGCCGCCCCGGTCGGGCAGAGCGGGGACTGATCCCCCTGGCCTCGATCGACGTGCTCCGGCAGGCTGAGGGGCGCCCCTGCGTCCTTGTCCATCCCGTGCCATCACGGCCCGTCTCTTAGACAGCTCCACCCCAGTGTTAAGGACCTCATGCTCGGCAACCACGGCCGCGGCCTGACCAAGGCCCTGTTCACCCGACCCGCCCTCGCGCTCGGGCGGCTCGGGGTTACTCCCAACATGCTCACCGTCACCGGAACTGCCCTGTCCGTGACGGCGGCGGTCACCCTGCTGCCGAAGGGACACTTCGTGACCGGGCCCCTGGTCCTGCTCGTGGTGCTGGTGGCCGACTCCTTCGACGGCATTCTGGCCCGGGCCACCGGGAAGAGCTCGGTGTTCGGGGCCTTCCTGGACTCCACCATGGACCGCCTCGCCGATGGGGCAGTTCTGGGATCCCTCGCGGCCTGGGCGGCCCTGTCCATGCCCGTCGGCGCGCTGCGCACCGTGACCGTCGCGGCTGCCCTGGTCGCCGTCGTCATGGCGGCCACTGTTCCCTACGCCCGGGCGCGGGCCGAGTCCATCGGCGCCACCGCCTCCGTAGGGATCGCCGAGCGCACCGACCGGCTCCTGGTCGCGCTCGGCTCCACCTTCCTCGTGGGGCTCGGGGCACCCCAGTGGGTGCTCACCGTTGGGCTCCTCTACGTGGCAATCGCCTCCTTCATCACCGTGATCCAGCGCGCGCGCGCCGTCCACCAGCAGGTCCGGCAGGAGGATGAGAAGGCATGAGGATGCGCCTGCCAGCCGCCTCAGACGCCTACCGCCTGGCCTGGCGCGGTACCCGCCACCTGCCCGCGCCGGTGGGCTACGGCCTTGCCCACTCTGTCGCCGACGCGCTGTGGGTCTGGCAGCGCCTGCGCCGCTCCACCGCCGGGGTGGGACAGCTCGAGCGCAACCTGGCACGCATCCTCCCGGCGGGAACACCACCGCGCGCGCTGCGCCGGGCCACCCGAGCCGGCATGCGCTCCTACATGCGCTACTTCTACGAGGCCTTCGCCCTGCCCGGTATCACACCGGAGCAGATCCTGGCGCGCGTGCGCACCGACATCGACCCCCAGCTGCACGAGGACGTGCGCGTCGGCAGCGTCGTCATGGCCCTGCCACACATGGGCAACTGGGACCTCATCGGAGCCTGGGCCTGCCGTGAGCTCGCCACCGTCCTGACCGTCGCCGAGCGCCTGGAGCCCGAGGACCTCTTCGAGCAGTTCGTCTCCTTCCGCCAGTCACTGGGCATGCGCATCATCGGCCAGTCCCACGGGGAGAAGGTCTTCGACCGCCTCCTTGAGGCGGCGAGCCAGGGGCACTACGTCGTCGCACTCCTGGCGGACCGGGACCTGTCCTCGGCCGGCATCACTGCGCGGCTGGGTGGCGCCACCGCACGGGTGGCTGCCGGTCCCGCGGCGATCGCCCAGCGCCTGGGACGCCCCCTGTACGCCGCCTCGATCCACTACGAGCCGCTCACCGGGCAGAGGCGCCGTCGGGCTGGATCGCCCTGGGGAATCGTGCTGACCGCCCGCAGGGTTCCGGCGCCCCAGCAGATGGAGGGACGCGAGCAGGTCGTGGCGCACACGCGCGCCTGGGTCGCCGCGCTGGAGCCCCTGCTTGCCGAGCACGCCGAGGACTGGCACATGCTTCAGCCCGTCTTCGACGCCGACCTGGACCAGGAGCGCCTGGCTCGCAGCCACGCCCGCGACCAGCAGGGCGCCCACGAGGAGGACGCATGAGGATCGGTATCGTCTGCCCCTACTCCTTCGACGCTCACGGAGGTGTCCAGGTCCACGTCATGGACCTGGCCGGTGAGCTCTTCCGCCGCGGCCACGAGGTACAGGTCCTCGCGCCGGCCTCCCAGGACACCGAGCTTCCCGACTGGGTCACCAGCGCCGGTGACTCCATTGCCATTCCCTACAACGGCTCGGTGGCGCGGCTGAACTTCGGCGCCCTCGTGGCCAGGCGGGCCCGACGCTGGCTGGATGCCGGGGACTTCGACATCCTGCACATCCATGAGCCCATCACCCCCAGCGTCGGGATGCTGGCCCTGCAGGCCGCCACCGGGCCGGTGGTGGGCACCTTCCACGCCGCCATGGACCGTTCGCTGGCCCGTGAGCTGCTGAGCCCGGCGACGGTGCCGCTCATGGAGAAGCTCTCGGCCCGCATCGCCGTCTCCGAGGAGGCCCGCCGCACCCTCATCCAGTACCACGGCGGCGACGCCGTCGTTATCCCCAACGGCGTCAATGTCGGGCCCTTCGCCGACGCCCCCAAGGACGACCCCCGGTTCCTGGGCACGGACGAGGCCCCCACCATCTCCTTCCTGGGGCGTCTGGACGAGCCCCGCAAGGGACTGCGGGTTCTGGCCGATGCCATCCCGACGGTGCTGGAGTCGGTGCCCAGGGCGCGCTTCCTCATCGCAGGGCGCGGGCAGGCCCAGGAGATCCGTCAGGAGCTGGCCCGCTTCAGCGACTCCGTGGTCTTCCTGGGGGGCGTCAGCGACGAGGACAAGGCCGCCATGCTGGCCTCGGCCAGCTGCTACGTGGCCCCGCAGACCGGAGGGGAGTCCTTCGGCATCGTCCTGGTGGAGGCCATGGCCGCCGGCACCCGGGTCGTCGCCTCCGACCTCAAGGCCTTCTCGGACGTGCTTGGCGAAGGCCGTTATGGGGCCCTGTTCCGCAATGAGGACGGCGGCGACCTGGCCCGAGTCATCATCGACACCCTGCAGGACGCCACGGCCGCTCAGGCCCGCGTCCAGGCGGCCAGTCAGGTGGTCGGCCGCTACGACTGGTCCGCGGTCACCGACGAGGTGCTCGACGTCTATGACATGGCTCTGTCCACCGCTCACACCCGGGTCGAGCCCGCCCCCGGTTCGCGCACCATGCTGGGCCGGTTGCGCGATGCCCTGGACGACTAGCAGCTGATCTCAGGAGTGATGAGGAACCGACCATGGCAGCAAGCATGACGACGGCCATGACGCAGGCCGTTGATACCCCGGCCAGTGCGACCACGGCCCTACCGGCACTGTCCTCCACAGAGTCCGGCGCGATGACGGCGCCGATGTGGAGCATCGTCGTGCTGCTGGTCGGGCTGGCCGTGACCGCCGGGTGGGCCCTCTACGCCAGGGCAGTGCGGGTGGACCGGCTGCACCGGCAGGTGCTGGGCGCTCGGGCCACGCTTGAGGCCCAGCTCGTTCACCGGGCCGAGGCCGCAGCGGAGCTGGCCACCGTTCCCGCCCTGGATCCGGCCTCCGGACTGCTGCTCAGCCGAGCCGCTCGTGAGGCGCTGGACGCCGAGGGGCCTCTCGTCGATGACGGTCTGGACACCTCCACGCCTCTTGAGGACACCCCCTCCTCCCATCCTGCTTCCAGCGGCGCGGTGCTCCCGACGCCGACCGCCCGCAGTCGGGCCCTCATCGAGTCCGACCTCAGCCGGGTCCTGCGAACGGTGGTCAGCGAGCCCGCACGCCGCGAGCTGTCCGCCGACCCGCTGAGCCTGCCCGCGCTCAACCGCCTGGACCGGGCCTGCTCCCGCCTGGTCCTGGCCCGCAGGTTCCACAACACCCACGTCAGCGAGGCCCAGGCCCTCAGGGCACGGCTGCTCGTCCGGATGTGCCACCTGGCTGGGCACGCGCCCATGCCCCAGACCTTCGATGCCGACGACGACACCACCCCTGAGACGCCGCCCGAGCGCGACGACGAGGTGCAACCGAGGTGATTCCATGAGCATGCCCCCCAGTCCCTGGGCTCCCCGTCCCGGATACCGGCGCTCCAGCGCCCTGCCGCAGACCCCAGCCGACTCCGGCCCCCTTCCCGGAGTCGGGCAGCGGTATCAGGTTCATCGTGACACTCAGGGCACGCCTCCTTCGCGGGCCACCACGGATCCTGAGGATGGACGGCAGCAGCACGAGCAGGTGGCCTCCCTCATCCCACCTGGTATTCCGGCGAGGGTCGGGGCGATCATCATGCTCACCGCGATCGTTCTGTTCTCGCTGCTCACCGTGTACTTCTTCTCAGGGCTTCGAGACGATTTCGGTCCGGTCGTGCTTCCGTCGTTTCTGCTGGCGCTCATCCCCTTGGGCGGGGTGCTGGTGGTCACGATGCTGCTCGCGGGAGTGTTCTGGTACGTCCGCTGGGAGCCCAGGCCTCCCGGTGTGTTCACGGTGGTCACGCTCCTGGTGGCGTTCCTGTGGGGGACGAGCGTGTCCACCCTGTGCTCGTTGGTGGTCAACGGCTGGGTGGGTCGGGTCATCACCGAGGCCATGGGGGACCCGAACGCGGCCGGCGTCATTTCAGCGCCCCTGGTGGAGGAGCTGACCAAGGGATTGGGCGTCCTGTTCGTCTTCCTCATCTGGCGCCGCACGATCAATGGGACGATCGATGGGGTCGTGTATGCGGCGTTCACCGCCGCAGGCTTCGCCTTCGTGGAAAATATTCTCTACTTCGTTCAGGGGTGGGAGTACGTGGGGACGATCTTCGTCATGCGAGGGGTCCTGTCCCCGTTTGCCCACCTGACCTTCACCGCCTGCACCGGAGTGGCCATCGGTGTCTCCTCCCGCCGGCGCTCTCAGTACGCCTGGGCGTGGATGGCTCCTGTTGGTCTGGTCGGTGCGATCCTCCTTCATGCGACCTGGAACGGGTTCGTTGCTGCGAACTTCGGGGTGTACCTGCTGCTTCAGTTCCCCTTCTACGGTCTGTGCACCGGACTGGTCTCGTGGCTGCGTTGGAGTGAGCGTCGGTCGATGCGCCGCGGGCTGGAGGACTACGCCCACGCCGGCTGGTTCTCCCCAGCTGAGGTTCAGATGCTCACCACCGGCGCGGGGCGCCGGTCGGGCAGACGGTGGGCCGCCACCAGGGGGCTGCAGGCCTCGGCGGCCATGAACACCTTCCAGAAAGGTGCTGCGGAACTGGCCCAGCTGCGCCAGCAGGCGGTGGACAGCCACGATCTGGGCGAGCTGTCCCTCAAGGAGACCGAGCTGCTCGACCGTATCAGCCAGGCGCGCCAGTCCTTCCTGGGGGCCGGGTAGGAAACGACAGCAGCCGGAAGCCTTTCCACGGCTCGGGTCTCGCAGCGTGAGCACCGGGGACTGTTGCGCAGGCTCGCGGTAGCATGCTGTGCGTCAGCATTTTCTCGGAGACGTTGCTGCCGCCCCCGTGCGGCGGCCACGGCTCACGGCCGGAGGACCACGATTGAGTACAGAGCAGACCACTCCCAGCACCGGCACCCTCACCGTCAAACGCGGCATGGCGGACATGCTCAAGGGGGGTGTCATCATGGACGTCGTCACGCCCGAGCAGGCCCGTATCGCCCAGGACGCGGGAGCCGTCGCCGTCATGGCGCTCGAGCGCGTCCCGGCCGACATCCGAGCCCAGGGCGGCGTCGCCCGCATGAGCGACCCCGACCTCATCACCGGCATCATCGAGGCGGTCTCCATCCCGGTCATGGCCAAGGCCCGTATCGGTCACTTCGTGGAGGCCCAGGTCCTCCAGAGCCTCGGCGTGGACTACATCGACGAGTCCGAGGTCCTCACCCCGGCCGACTACGCCCACCACATCGACAAGCAGTCATTCACGGTCCCCTTCGTCTGCGGCGCCACCAACCTGGGTGAGGCGCTGCGCCGCATCACCGAGGGCGCGGCCATGATCCGCTCCAAGGGAGAGGCCGGCACCGGCGACGTCTCCAACGCGGTGACGCATATGCGCACCATTCGCGACGAGATCCGCCGTCTGACCTCTCTTCCTGAGGATGAGCTCTACGTGGCCGCCAAGGAGCTCGCTGCGCCGTACGAGCTCGTCGCCGAGGTCGCCCGCACCGAGCACCTGCCGGTCGTCCTGTTCACCGCCGGCGGCATCGCCACCCCGGCCGACGCCGCCATGATGATGCAGATGGGTGCCGAGGGCGTCTTCGTGGGCTCGGGCATCTTCAAGTCCGGCGACCCCGCCAAGCGGGCAGCCGCCATCGTGCGCGCCACCGCGCAGTTCGACGACCCCGACGTCATCGCCGAGGTCTCACGCGGACTGGGCGAGGCGATGGTGGGGATCAACGTCGACGAGATCCCCGAGCCGCACCGGCTCGCGGAACGCGGCTGGTGAGCCGGTCCCCGGACTGCGCTGCTCCCGCTCCGAGTCGTCACCCGGTGCTGGTCCCCGAGGACTGGAACCAGCACCTCGACGCCGCCGAGTGGAGCCTGGGGGAGGACGGTCTGCCCTTCAGAACGGCCGCGCGGGTCCTGGTCGTCACCCGGGACGCCGACATGCTGCTCCTGGTAGGGCACGACGCCGCCAACCCGGATCACACCTGGGTCTTCACCCCGGGAGGAGGGCTCCGTCCCGGCGAGGACCCGCGCGCCGGAGCCGTGCGCGAGCTGGCCGAGGAGTCCGGGATCGACGTCGCCCCCGTCGATCTCGAAGGCCCCGTCGCCCACCGGGAGGCGATCTTCCGCTTCGCCTCCGTCACCTGCCGTCAGGACGAGATCTTCTTCCTTCTGCGCCTGTCGACCAGGCGCCCTGTTGGCAAGGAGGGCTGGACCGATCTGGAACGCGATGTCGTCGACTCGATCTCCTGGTGGAGCCCCCATGACCTGCGGGTCGCCCAGGAACGAGGTCGGGAGATCTACCCGGCGCGCCTGCCGGTGCTCGCACGCGAGCTCGCCGCCGGGTGGAGCGGTGAGCCGATCGACTTCACCGATCCGGTGGACGCCGAGGTCCTGGCCGAGCTCTCCGCCCACCGGCCTCCCGTACCGACCTCCAAGGACCCCAATGACTGACCCGAGCCACGCCCACCGCCCGGCCCACACGATGGACGCCCGCCACCCCCGGGCGCTCTTCCCCGCGCTCGCAGCGCCCGACTCCCGCCCCACGATCGGGATCCTGGCCCTTCAGGGCGACGTGCGCGAGCACTCCTTGGCCCTCGAGGCGGCCGGAGCGCGACCCGTCGTGGTGCGCCGCGCCGCCGATCTGGGTGAGGCCCCCGGCCACCGGCTTGACGGCCTGGTGATCCCCGGAGGGGAGTCGACCACCATGAGCACGCTGCTGGTCGCCTTCGACATGCTCACGCCCCTGCGTGAGCTCATCGGCGCGGGCCTGCCCGCCTACGGGTCCTGCGCCGGGATGATTATGCTGGCCGACCGCGTACAGGGGGCTCAGGAGGGTCAGGCCTTCCTGGGTGGCATCGACATGACCGTGCGCCGCAACGCCTTCGGCCGGCAGGTGGACTCCTACGAGGAGGACCTCCTCGCCCCGGCGCTGGGTGCGGGGCCGGACCGACCGCTGCGCGCCGTCTTCATCCGGGCCCCCTGGGTGGAGGAGGTGGGCCCGGGCGTCGAGATCCTCGCCACGACCCGCGCCGGACGTGCGGCTGGGGTCGGTGAGGCCGACGGCGGTAGGATCGTCGCGGTTCGTCAAGGGTCCCTGCTCGCCACGTCCTTCCACCCGGAGGTCGGAGGCGACCACCGGGTCCACGACGTCTTCGTCTCCATGGTGACGCGCCGGGCCTGAGCAGGTCCGGCAGCGCCCTCAGTATCGACTCCCAAGGAGCACTTATGTCGGGTCACTCCAAGTGGGCCACCACCAAGCACAAGAAGGCCGCCATCGACGCCAAGCGCGGCAAGCTCTTCGCACGCCTCATCAAGAACATCGAGGTCGCCGCCCGCACCGGCGGTGGTGACCCCACCGGCAACCCCACTCTGTTCGACGCCATCCAGAAGGCCAAGAAGAACTCCGTGCCGGCGGACAACATCACCCGCGCCGTCAAGCGCGGCAGCGGCGAGGAGGCCGGTGGCGCCGACTGGCAGACCATCATGTACGAGGGCTACGGCCCCGGCGGGGTCGCCTTCCTCGTCGAGTGCCTCACCGATAACCGCAACCGGGCCGCCTCCGACGTGCGCGTGGCCTTCTCCCGCAACGGCGGGAACCTGGCCGACCCCGGCTCGGTGGCCTACAACTTCACCCGCAAGGGCGTCGTCGAGGTCGCCAAGGCCGACGGCGTGGACGAGGACTCCATCCTCATGGCCGTCCTGGAGGCCGGCGCCGAGGAGGTCGAGGACATGGGCGAGTCCTTCGAGATCTACTCCGAGCCCGGTGACATCGTCGCCGTGCGTACCGCCCTGACGGAGGCGGGGATGGACTACGACTCCGCCGAGGTCCAGTTCGTCGCCGGCACCAAGGTGGAGGTCGACGTCGAAGGAGCCCGCAAGGTCTTCCGCCTCATCGACGCCCTGGAGGACTCCGACGACGTCCAGAACGTCTACACCTCGGTGGACCTCAGCCCGGAGGTGGCCGCCGAGTTCGCCGGCGACGAGGACTGAGCCCCTGGACCTCGCCGGCCCCCGGCCGCGTTCGGCTCGCGCCGTCGTCGCCCAGCAACGGGTCCTGGGAATCGATCCCGGACTGACCCGCTGCGGTCTGGGATGCGTCGATGTCGACCCTCGCCGTCAGGTGCGCCTGGTGGAGGTCGGCGTGGTTCGCACGCCGCCTTCCCAGAGCCCCGAGCTGAGGCTGCTGACCATCACGGAGGCCATTGAGGACTGGATCGCCCGCCTGGGCCCGTCGGTGGTCTCCATCGAGCGGGTCTTCGCGCAGGACAACCTGCGTTCGGTCATCGGGGTCGCCCAGGTCATGGGGACCGCGATGGCCACAGCGGCGCGCGCGGGCCTGGAGGTCGCTCAGCACACGCCCAGTGAGGCCAAGGCCGCCGTCACGGGCTCGGGCACGGCTGACAAGGCTCAGGTCCAGGCCATGGTCACTCGCATCCTCGGCCTCGCCGCCCCACCCCGGCCGGCCGACGCCGCCGACGCCCTGGCGCAGGCGATCTGCCACGGCTGGCGAGGCGGCGGAACGGGGACGGATGACGCCACCGAGATGGTCTCCGCCGGGGGAGCGGTGCGTGTCTCGGCCCGCACGCCGGCACAGCGCCAGTGGGCCGCCGCCCAGGCCGCGGCCCGGCGCACCGGCGCCGTCGACCCGCGACGGGTGCGGCGCTGAGGACCCCGCCGACGTCGGGCTGCTAGGATCCGAACGTCTGTTCGAGCCCCGTCGGTTTCCGTCAAAGATGCCTGAGGGCGCTCGATCCGCTGAGAACTCCAGGAGAAGTCGCCCATGATCGCCTCCCTGCGCGGCACTGTCCTCAGTGTCGGCCTGACCTGTGCCGTCATTGAGACCGGCGGCGTTGGCATGAGCATCCAGGCCACGCCCACCACGCTGTCCGGCCTCAGGGTCGGTGAGGAGGCCCTCGTCCACACCGAGATGGTGGTCCGTGAGGACTCGCTGACCCTGTTCGGCTTCGCCGACACCGACGAGAGGAACAGCTTTCGCACCCTAATGAGCGCCAAGGGTGTCGGAGCCAAGCTGGCGCTGGCGATGCTGGCCGTCCACACGCCCAACGCGCTCAGGCGGGCCATCGCCTCCCAGGACGTCGCCGCCCTCACGCGGGTACCCGGCCTGGGACCCAAGGGCGCTCAGCGCGTCATCCTGGACGTGGCCGACAAGCTGGGCCCTGTCACCGGGGACGATCTGGGGGCCGCGCAGACTGCTGCGCAGAGCGCGCAGGGGGTGGAGGCGATGAGCGACGGCGGTCCCGAGCCCCACGCGGACGTGGTTGCCGCCCTGGTGCAGCTCGGCTGGAACGAGGCCAGCGCGCACCAGGCGGTCTCCTCCGTGACGGCTGATGCCGCCGATGAAGGCCAGGAGTCGGACACGGCGGCGGTGCTGCGGGCCTCCTTGAGGTGGCTGGGGGGCGGGCACCGTGGCTGAGCCCGATGAGCTCGATGGGCAGCGCCTGGTCGGTGGCGGTGCCGACGCCACCGAGCGCGCCGCCGAGGCGGCCCTGCGGCCCAAACGCCTGGAGGACTTCACCGGGCAGGAGGTGGTGCGAGGCCAGCTCTCGGTGGTGCTGCGCTCGGCCCTGGCCCGTGGAGTGACCGCTGACCACGTTCTGCTCTCGGGGCCGCCTGGGCTGGGTAAGACCACCTTGGCCATGATTATCGCCGCCGAGGTGGACGGCTCCCTGCGCCTGACCTCGGGGCCGGCCATCCAGCACGCCGGAGACCTCGCGGCCATCCTGTCCTCCCTGGAGGAGGGGGATGTGCTGTTCATCGATGAGATCCACCGCCTGGCACGCACCGCCGAGGAGATGCTCTACCTGGCGATGGAGGACTTCCGGGTCGACATCGTCGTGGGAAAGGGACCCGGCGCCACCTCCATCCCCCTGTCCCTGCCTCCCTTCACCGTCGTCGGGGCCACCACGAGAGCGGGGCTGCTGCCGGCGCCGCTGCGGGACCGCTTCGGCTTCACCGGGCACCTCGACTACTACGGGCCGGGCGAGCTCACCCGTATCCTCACGCGCAGCGCGGGGCTGCTGGGGGTGAGCCTGGAGGCGGACGCCGCCAAGGAGCTGGCCTCACGCTCGCGCGGCACGCCCCGAATCGCCAACCGGCTGCTGCGCCGGGTCCAGGACTGGGCGGAGGTGCACGGGCGTCCCGGTCGGCTGGATCTGGAGGCGGCGCGCGGCGCCCTGGACGTCTTCGAGGTCGACGCCCTGGGCCTGGATCGTCTGGACCGCCAGGTGCTTGAGGCCCTGTGCACCCGGTTCGGCGGCGGCCCGGTGGGGCTGACGACGCTGGCGGTCAGCGTGGGGGAGGAGCCCGAGACGGTGGAGACCGTGGCCGAGCCCTACCTGGTGCGTGAGGGGCTCGTGGTGCGCACCCCGCGGGGGCGGGCGGCCACGCCGGCGGCCTACAGCCATCTGGGACTCGAGCCCCCTGCCGACGGATCATTGTTCTCCTGAGCGACAACCGGGTAATGTGACCATTTTGTAACCGGTTGGTACCCAGTTGTGCCCGACCACTCGCCAACGGTCGGTAAGGCTCTGGCCCGCGTGCCATAGACTCGCCACCGCCGGCCTGTGACAGTCGTAGGTCTGCATCAGCCGGGACTGCCTAGTCGAAACGGAAGAGGCCTCCATGTCGTCGTATTTCATCTGGATCATGCTCATCGGGATGTTCCTGATGATGTGGTTCGTCAGCCGCAGGCAGCGCGCGATGCAGGAGGAGCAGAAGCGCCGTACCGAGAAGGGCCTGGTACCCGGCAACTGGGTTCGCACCATCGGCGGCTTCTACGGCACGGTTGTCGAGGTCGACGGCGACGTGGTCACCCTGGCCACACCGCTGGGCGACGAGACCCTGTGGAGCAAGCGGGCGATCGCCGCCATCGAGGAGCCGCCCTTCGGCTCGGCCTCCGCCCACGAGGAGTCCGGCTCCGACGTCGAGCAGACTGACAACGGCATCCAGGACTCCGAGCAGGACGCGGCCGAGCCGCAGTCCTGATGCCGCGAACCGAACGTCCTCCCACGATGTGAGCGCGGCGGCTCCCCGCGGAGCCCTGCACGCCCCACCCGCGCCTGGCGACCAGACTCGCCGAGTCCACCGGAAACGGTGCGTCTCACGGTGGTGCCCGCCAAGCATCCCTACCCCACACTCACCTCAGCCTTCGGGCCATGTGCTCGAGCACACTCCACTCCAGGAAGGGACCACGTGTCCAGTAAGCAGCGAAAGCGCCCAGGGCGCCGCCTCCTGATGTTCATCCTCGTCCTCGTCATCGGCTTCGGTGCGCTCGTGGCGGGAAGCATGAGGCACAAGGCCTCGCTCACCCCCGGCCTCGCCCTCGATCTGGAGGGCGGGACCCAGCTCATCCTGACGCCCACCACTTCTGACGGCTCGGCGATCAGTGACAACGACGTCGAGCAGGCCATCGAGGTGATTCGCCAGCGCGTGGATGCCTCCGGTGTCTCCGAGGCGCAGATCTCCCGCCAGGGCGGTCAGAACATCGTGGTCTCGCTGCCCGGTAAGCCCAGCCAGGCCACCCTGGAGCTGGTGCGCACCTCGGCCGTCATGTACTTCCGCCCGGTCCTGCGCATCCTGCCGGGCAGCGCCCAGCAGGCCGCCAAGAACATCGCCAGCCAGAACCCCTCTGGTGGGCCGACCCCGGCGCAGGC
This sequence comes from Actinomyces sp. SKVG-SVH-4(1), assembly GCF_048514265.1. Lineage (NCBI taxonomy): Bacteria > Bacillati > Actinomycetota > Actinomycetes > Actinomycetales > Actinomycetaceae > Actinomyces > Actinomyces sp. SKVG-SVH-4(1). Next base: position 71,383 of record NZ_JBGEVE010000002.1, read on the forward strand.
GGCTCAGCCCAGCCCGAGCGCCGGCAGCGAGGCGAGTCAGCCGGCGGCGGACTCCGAGGGCGCCGAGGAGGGCTCGGGCCAGGGCGAGCAGGCGGCCGCGACCCCGGCCCCCACCGCACAGCCCACGGCCCAGTCGACGGCACAGCCCAGGACTCCCGAGGAGATCGCCAAGCAGCTGGCGGATGTCAACCAGGACGGGGTCATCTCCTCCGACCCGCTTCCGGCTCAGGACAAGACGTACTCATCGGACTCCTGGATCACCGAGAAGCTCCTCTACGACGGCTACATGACCGACTGCTCCGACCCGAAGAACCTCACCGGTCAGACGCAGGACCCCAAGGTCGCCGTCATCTCCTGCTCCAAGGAGGCCGGCTCCCAGCACCAAGGCGCCTACATCCTCGGCCCGGCCGAGATCACCGGCACCGAGCTCAAGAGCGCCAACTCGGGCCTGGAGACCGACTCGCGAGGACAAGCCACCCAGCAGTGGGTCGTCTCGCTGGCCTTCAATGCGGACGGCACCAAGAAGTTCGCCGAGCTGTCCAAGCGGCTGCTGGCCTACCGCGACCAGGCCAGTGCCGCCGGCGCGCAGGGCGCTCAGAACCCGCAGGCTCAGAGCAGCGGGGACAAGGCCCAGTTCGCCATCGTCCTGGACGGCCTGACCATCATGGCCTCCGGCTTCAACGAGACCGTCCACTCACCGATCACCGACGGACGGGTCCAGATCACCGGTGGCTTCACCCAGAACCAGGCCAACACGCTGGCCAACCAGCTCTCCTTCGGCTCGCTGCCACTGAGCTTCACGGTGCAGTCCGAGCAGCAGATCTCCGCCACCTTGGGAACCGAGCAGCTGCGCAACGGCCTGATCGCCGGACTCATCGGCTTCGCCCTCATCATCCTCTACCTGGCCTGGCAGTATCGCGGCCTGGCGGTGGTGGCCGTGGCCTCCCTGGTGGTGGCAGCGGCCGGCACCTACCTGGTCATCGCGGCACTGAGCGCGACCATGGGGTACCGCCTGTCCCTGGCAGGGGTGGCTGGACTCATCATCTCCATCGGCATCACGGTCGACTCCTTCATCATCTACTTCGAGCGCGTCCGCGACGAGGTGCGTCAGGGACGGACCCTGAGGACCGCGATCGATGAGGGATGGAAGCACGCCAGGCGCACGATCCTCGTCTCCGACGCCGTCAACCTCGTGGCCGCGATCGTCCTGTACTTCCTGGCCGTCGGCGGGGTGCAGGGATTCGCCTTCACCCTGGGGGTTACCACGTGCGTGGACCTGGCCATCATCATCCTGTTCACCCACCCGATGATGGAGTGGATCGTCCGATTCCGCTTCTTCGGCGAGGGGCACCGCCTCTCCGGCCTCGACCCCGAGCACCTCGGGGCGACGTCCTCGACCTACGGCAAGGGGCGCGAGGCCGTCGCCGACCGCGTGACCGGGTCGCTGGCGCGCCGCAAGGCCGAGGCCCGCAGGAACGCCGAGAGCCCGGAGGGCGCGGATGAGGAGTCCGACGGCGAGGCCGCCGACGATGATGCTGAGCAGCAGGAAGGTGATGCGGTCGATGCCGCGGCCGACAAGGGAAAGGACGGTGAGACGAAGTGAAGTCTCTCGCCACGCTCGGTAACGAGCTCTACTCGGCCAAGACATCCATCCCTTTCGTCGGTAAACGGAAGATCTGGTATCTCATCGCCGTCGTCATCATTCTTGGCTCGGCCACGCTCCTGAGCACTGTGGGACTGACTCCGGGCATCGACTTCAAGGGCGGTTCGGAGATCACCGTTACGGGGCTGTCCTCCCCCTCAGAGCGTCCTGCCAACGAGGTCCTCTCCAAGAGCGACCTGGCGGCCGGCTCCTCGGTGACGACCATGGGGTCGTCGTCGGTGAGGGTGCAGACCTCTGAGCTGAGCAAGCAGCGTCTCGACTCGCTGGCCGGTCAGCTCGCCACCGCCTACAAGACCGATGCCTCCAACGTCTCAGCGACGACTGTGGGACCGACCTGGTCCTCCGATGTCACGAAGAAGGCGGTTCGAGGACTGGTCCTGTTCTTCATCTTCGTCGGACTGCTCATCTGGGCGTACTTCCGCACCTGGAAGATGGCGGCGGCGGCCCTGCTCGCCCTGTGCCACGACATCATCGTCACCGTGGGCATCTACGCCCTGTCCGGATTCGAGGTCACCCCGGCCACGATCATCGGTGTGCTGACGATTCTGGGCTACTCCCTCTACGACACGGTGGTGGTCTTCGACAAGATCCGTGAGAACACCGAGGACTTCGAGTCCCAGAGCCGATCCACCTACGCCGAGCTGGCGAACCTGGCGGTCAACCAGACCTTCATCCGCTCGATCAACACCTCCGTGGTTGGCGTGCTCCCGGTGGCCTCGCTGCTGTTCGTCGGCGCCTTCATCCTGGGGGCGGGAACGCTGCGCGACATCGCCCTGACGCTGTTCATCGGCATGATCGCCGGAACCCTGTCCTCGATCTTCCTGGCCACCCCCCTCCTGGTGGACCTGCGCTCACGTGAGAAGCGCATCAAGGAGCAGGCCGCCAAGGTCGCCGCGGCGCGCCAGCACCGTCGGGACGAGGCCGGTGACGACGCCGAGGAACTGGCTAAGATTGACGCGGCTCCGGCCGCCTCACCAGTCACTCCCGGCCACCACCTCGGCGTGGCGGCTCAGCCGAAAAGGAAGAAGAAGCGCAGATGACCGCTCCCGTGGCCCATTCCGAGTCGGTGCCCGAGTCTCTGACCAGGCTGGTCATGAGCCACTTGCGCGAGATTCCCGACTTCCCCGAGCCGGGGGTCCTCTTCCGGGACATCACTCCGCTCCTGGCCGATGGTCAGGCCTTCGCCGCTCTCGTCGAGGGGCTGGCCGATCACTACCGGGGTCGGATCGATGCGATCGCGGGGCTCGAGTCACGCGGCTTCATCCTGGCGGCGCCCTTGGCGGTTCGGCTCGGGGTCGGCATGATTACGGTGCGCAAGGGCGGCAAGCTGCCCGGCCCGGTCATCGGTGTGGACTACGCACTCGAGTACGGCACGGCCCGGATGGAGCTGAGGCCCGAGACCGTCACCAAGGGTGCGCGTGTCCTGGTCATCGACGACGTGCTGGCCACCGGTGGGACGGCCGCCGCCTCCATCTCCCTCATTGAGCAGGCCGGCGCTACGGTGGAGGCCATCTGCATGCTGCTGGAGCTGTCCGATCTGGGCGGTCGCCGCCAGCTCCAGGGGCGTGAGGTCGACTCGATCGTCATCTTCTGAGGCGGCAGCTCGTCGCAGGCCTGCTGCTCGACGGGTGGCCGGGGCTGTTTCTCGTGCGGTGTCGTGATTCTGAAGGACGCGACACCGCACGTTCACCGGCAGTGCCGGCACGCCTCGGTGTGCCGGCCGCTATATGATGCGTCAATGACGGAGACGAAGAACACCCCGGATACGTCAGGTGACAGTGTTGTCCCCGGCTCGCGCGTGCGCAGCCGTCTGGCGTGGTTCGGTTCCCGGGGACACTCCACGCCGGCGGCCATCGAGCCGCTGCTGCGCGCGGTGCGCGCCAACCACCCCAAGGCCGACACGAGCCTCATCGTGCGCGCCTACGAGGTGGCGGAGAAGGCTCACTCCGGTCAGCGACGCAAGTCGGGGGAGCCCTACATCACCCACCCGGTGGCGGTGGCAACCATTCTGGCCGAGCTGGGAATGACGGCCCAGACGCTGGCGGCTGCCGTCCTGCACGACACCGTGGAGGACACCGACTACACCCTCGAGCGTCTGCGCGCCGACTTCGGCGACGAGATCAGCCTGCTCGTCGACGGCGTCACCAAGCTCGACAAGCTCCAGTACGGTGAGGCTGCCCAGGCCGAGACGGTGCGCAAGATGATTATCGCGATGTCCAAGGACATCCGGGTGCTGGTCATCAAGCTCGGCGACCGCCTTCACAACGCCCGCACCTGGAAGTACGTCTCCGCGGAGAACGCCGCCCGCAAGGCCAAGGAGACCTTGGAGATCTATGCGCCCCTGGCCCACCGCCTGGGGATGAACACGATCAAGTGGGAGCTGGAGGACCGGTCCTTCAAGGCCCTCTACCCTGGCGTGTACGAGGAGATCGAGCACATGGTGGCCGAGCGGGCCCCGGCTCGTGAGGAGTACCTGCGCCAGGTCCGACTTCAGATCGAGGAGGACCTGAGGGTCAACAGGATCAAGGGCGCCGTGACCGGACGGCCCAAGCACTACTACTCGATCTACCAGAAGATGATCGTGCGGGGGAAGGACTTCGACGATATCTACGACCTGGTGGCGCTGCGAGTCATCGTCGACACCGTCCAGGACTGCTACGCGGTGCTGGGCTCCCTGCACTCGCGCTGGACCCCCATGAGCGGACGTTTCAAGGACTATATCGCCGTCCCCAAGTTCAACCTCTACCAGTCGTTGCACACGACTGTCGTGGGGCCGGGTGGCAAGCCGGTGGAGATTCAGATCCGCACCCACGAGATGCACCGTATGGCCGAGTACGGCGTGGCCGCGCACTGGCGCTACAAGGAGGACCCCAACGCCTCGGGCCCCAGCGCCCTGGGCGGCAGGCCCGGAGACTCCGACCAGGGCGACATGGGCTGGCTGCGTCAGCTCGTCGACTGGCAGAAGGAGACCCAGGACCCCACCGAGTTCCTCGACGCCCTGCGCTACGAGATGGCCGGGGACCAGGTCTACGTCTTCACCCCCCGGGGTGATGTCCTCGCACTGCCGGCGGGAGCCACCCCGGTGGACTTCGCCTACGCCGTCCACACCGAGGTCGGCCACCGCACCGTGGGCGCACGCGTCAACAGCCGACTGGTGCCCCTGGACACGCGCCTGGAGAACGGTGACACGGTGGAGGTCTTCACCTCCAAGGCCATCAACGCCGGACCTTCGCGCGACTGGCTCTCCTTCGTCGCCTCCACCCGGGCCCGCAACAAGATACGTTCGTGGTTCTCCAAGGAGCGTCGTGAGGAGGCCATCGAGGAGGGCAAGGGCGCCATCGCCCGCACCCTGCGCAAGCAGAACCTTCCCCTGCAGCGCCTCATGAGCCACGAGACCCTCATGAACGTGGCCAAGACCCTCGACAAGGTCGACATTGACGGCCTGTACGCCGCGGTGGGTGAGGGACACGTGTCGGCCCAGCACGTCGTCGACACCCTGGTGGCCACCATGGGCGGGGAGGACGGCGCCGAGGAGACCCTCGCGGAGGGGATCCTGCCCACCCGGGCCACGATGCACCGCCGGCCGCGTACGGCCGACGCCGGAGTCGTCGTCGCCGGTATGGACGAGGGCGACGTCTACGTCAAGCTGGCGCGCTGCTGCACCCCCATGCCGGGTGACCCCATCGTCGGCTTCATCACCCGCGGTTCGGGTGTCTCAGTGCACCGGGCCGACTGCCAGAACGTCGAACAGCTCCAGCGCGAGCCCGAGCGCCTCATCACCGTCTCCTGGGCGGATCACGCCCAGTCGGCCTACCTGGTCCAGGTGGAGGTCGAGGCCCTGGACCGCGGGGGCCTGCTCGCCGACATCACCCGAGCGCTGGCAGACAGCCACGTCAACCTGGTGAGCGCCTCCATCGCCACGAGCCGGGACCGGGTGGTCACCGGGCGGTTCGTCGTCGAGCTGGCCGAGGTCGGGCACCTGGACCACACGCTGGCGGCCCTGCGTCGTATCGACGGCGTCTTCGAGGCGCGCAGAAGCCTGTCAGCCGCGCGCCGCTCCAACTGAGTGCCATGGTCCTGGGCGCCTGCTACGGCACGCAGGCCATGATCTCCTCGATGATGTGCTGCGCCCGCGGGCAGCCTCTGCTGGCAGCCCCGCGACAGTGGTTGAGCGTGAGCAGGAGACGGACTCGGCTCACTCCGTGGTTGCGGGCGGTCAGGATGGCTTGCACAGCCTGCACCGGTGTCCCCAGACGAGCGATGTCGACGGCGGCTCGGGCGATCGTGGCGCAGGTGATACCCCCGATCACGGTCGTGTCGCAGTGGGGCAGCCGACCTCGTTTAGTCACCAGGTAGGGCAGTCGACTCCGACGACCTCCGGGCAGGCTCACCTCCAGGGAGTCGGGTGGGGGCCCACCGACGTGCACCCACAGGGCAGTGCTCGCCAAAAGCACACCTCGGCAGGGCAGCGCAGCGGCAATGGCCCGCATACGTCCCTCGGCCGAGCGCAGCGTGTCGGCCGGTTGCAAGTTGCCCAGAATGTTGACCAACAGCCGGGCATCGAGGCCGGCGCACCTGAGCACCTCCATGTCCTGAGGCGGAAGCGTGCCCAGAACCGGGGTCAGCGGGCGGGCGGACAGATGGGCCACGGCGGCGTGGCCGGGTACCGGGACAAAACGAGCCATATGCCATCGTGGACGTCAACCGGGCGCGGGCGCCACAGTGAACCGGCCGCCTGTGGATAACCTCGTGGTGACCGCGCGGAATTGACCCTCACGCGGCGGGAGGCTCCACGGTGGACGACACGCACCCGGACACGCGCCAGGTGGAACCAGTACTGAGGAAGGAGACTACGGTGAAGGACTCTCAACACCGTCATGCTGGAGCTGAAAGGCCTGGCACGGCAGCCGAGGCCACGGTCGATGCCGTGTCGGACGATGCTGACATCGCCATGACGGTCGGTGAGGTCTCAACGCTCCTGGGCGTCAGCGTCAGGGCGCTGCATCACTGGGACGAGTCCGGCCTGGTGCATCCCTCCCAGCGCAGTGCCGCCGGCTACCGGCTCTACAGCGAGGCGGACATCATGCGCATCCAGCAGGTCCTCGTCTACCGGCAGACCGGCATGAGCCTGGCCGACATCAAGGCAGTCCTTGACGAGCCGGGCGCCGATGCACTGACGCACCTGCGCCGTCAGCGCGAGCTGGTGCAAGGACAGATCTCCCACCTGCAGCACAAGCTCAGCTCCATCGACATGGTGATCGATATACATCAGTTGGGAGCGAGGATCTCCGTGGCTGAGATGGCGGAGATCTGGGGGACCGACTGGGACCCCGTCTATGTCGAGGAGGCCCGCGCCCAGTGGGGGGATACACCGGAGTGGGCCGAGTCCTACCAACGCAAGGCTCGGATGTCTCGCGCCGACTGGGTGCAGGCGCACGAGGAGACCGTCGCTCTGGAGACCGCGCTTGCCGAGGCGATGCGCAACGGCGTCGAACCGGGCAGCCCCGAGGCCAATGCCCTGGCGCGGTGGCACCGCAAGGACTTCAACCGGTGGTTCGAGGTCTCCACCTCTAAGCAGGTCATTATCGCCCGCGGCTATGTGGCGGACGAACGCTATGCCCGCTACTACGACAAGCGTGAGCCGGGCCTGGCGGCCTGGCTCAAGGACGTCATCGACGCCTGCGCCAGGTCTGAGGGAGTGGACCCCGCGACCGCCACCTGGGAGTAGCAGATCGCTCGACCAGCGACACCAGGACGAGACGCGGGGTGAGTCTCTTAGTGTGGTGGTAGTTCCTGCGAGGTTCCTGGCTGAGAAGAGAGTCAGGGAGGCATCATAGGACCCGGTTTCTCGATCAAGATTCACTAGGAGGTACTCCTATGATGCCTCCTCACCAGTCTGCTGTGTCCACGCTGACCCAGGAAGTCCTGACTGATCCGGACCTGGCTATGATGACGCATCCACTGTCTGCTTCAGGTCGGTCTGCAGGACCTGAGCGACGCTGGCACCATCGCCATGATCTGCCAAGCCTGAATCGAGGGATTTCCAGCCGTAAGGTCTGGTGACCTCATGCAGACGTTGGGAAATGAGTCCGGTATCTCCCAGTCCACCGTCTCAAGGTTTGAAATAATATCGACGAGGTAGTCGGTGAGTCCCTCACGAGCCTGTCCAGTGTTTTGTGTAAGGTTTAGATCGATTTGGTTGAGGTAGGCGGCGGTGAACTGGGTCAGGGTCTTGTTCCAGTCGGTGGTGACCTGTCCGTCGACGAGTTTGCTCTTGGCCTTGTGCTTGGACGGGGCTAGCCTTTTCTCCTTGTCGCGTTCTCGGACTCTTTTGCCCACAGGTGTCGCAGATCACCAGTCTTCAGCGGTTTGTCCTCCGGCTTATCAGAGGAGAAGTGTCCCCGGTTCGTCGATGATCCTTACGTAACTAGTAGTTGGCAGCCTCGATGCTGCTAGTGGAGGGGTGACCTCCCATGGGATGGGGGAGAAATGACTCGTCGCCACATTGGTCGATGAGGCCAGGGAGAGGGATGAATTTCGATTCTGACGAGAGTTGTGTTACCCACTCCATTAGGTACTGAAGAGCCAAAATACTCCATTAAGTGCTGGCACCTCGTAGCAACTTCCGATTTTATATTTTGGCAACATCCAGGACAGATAAAGTAGGAGCCTGGACGTACTGTTTTGGGGTTGAAGGTTGCATGTCAGATGTCCAAGACCTCGAGAGCCGGAGTGGCCAGCGCCGCCCGGGCTTGCTCTGCCATAACCGGATCCTCCTTTTGAAGGTGATCAATGTCTGGGAAGACACTCAGAGTTCTGTTCCCGGCGATCCAGAAGTTCCGACTCCATGTTTCCGGGTTGGACCAAAGGTCGTCCTGGCCAGCAGTCCAGTCCGGCAGCCTCCTCTGAACCTTTGTCGCTACAGCCAGCTGGCCCTTGGCTGTGAGGTAGACCGTGTCGATGCGGGTCCCCTCAGGATCCGGTCTCGTCAGGCGCACCAGGCGTCGACCGACGAACGTGACCCGACGATCCACGTCGCCCGTAGACAGCTTCAGTTCGATCTCCTGATAGCCCTCGGCCGAGTGGTCATGCTTCTTGACATAGTCACGGAGGGCCTCAACGATGGCAGTCGAGAGACTGCCGGCGATCTCTCCCGCCTCAGCGAAAAGGCTCACATCATCCTCTGAAACATAGACGTTTCGTGTTGGCATGAAAACGACTATGCACATATTAGTGATCGACGTCAAGATCCCGACGAGGCTCATCAGGGATGCCCGCGACGGAGACTCGGCCCTCGGCGGCTACATGGGCGATGGGGCGACCGGCCTGGACACGCATCACGAGCCGGTAGCGGCTCCGAGGCGTCAACACAGCGTTACGGTGGGTCATGACAGCGGGGATTTCTACTGTCAGAACGATGATTCAGCGCCACTCATTCTGACAGCTCAAGTCCCGCTGCCCTCACCCACGACTACAACCTCATGACTCACAACAACTAGGGATGCCAGGACGAGACACGAGGCGGGGCCGACACCGGTGGGTGGTATCGGCCCCGCCTCAGGTGTTCCTTCAGTCTCAGAACTGAGCGGAAGGTGCTCGGCTCAGGCCTTGGCTGAGCGCAGCACCTGCTCGAGCCATGCCCGGCGAGCCGTCAGCGCGGCCTCGGCCTCGGCGATCTTCTTGGCGTCACCGGCGGCCTGGGCGGCTGCCAGGTCCTTCTCCAGACCGGCGATCGCGTCCTGGAGCTGACCGGCCAGGCCCTCGGCGCGGGCCTTGGTCTCCGGATCGGTGCGGCGCCACTCGGCGTTCTCGGCCTCACGGATCGCGTCCTCGACGGCGCGCATGCGGCCCTCAATGCGACGCACGGCGCCGCGCGGGACCCGCCCGGCCTCCTCCCAGGCGTCCTGAATGGGGCGCAGGGCCTTCTTGGCGGCCTTGATGTCCTTGATGGGCAGGAGCGCCTCGGCCTTGGCCACCAGCGCCTCCTTGACCTTGAGGTTCTCGGCGAACTCGGCGTCGACGGCCTCGTCCTTGGCACGGCGGGCGTCGTAGAAGACCTGCTGGGCGGCCCGGAAACGGGCCCACAGGGCGTCGTCCTCCTTGCGGGAGGCGCGTCCGGCCTTCTTCCACTCGGCCAGCAGGTCACGGTACTTCGCGGAGGTGCCGGCCCAGTCGGTGGAGGTCTGCATCTCCTCGGCGCGCTTGATGAGCGCTTCCTTGGCGGCCCGCACCTGCGCCTGCTTGGCGTCCAGCTCGCTGAAGAACTGGCGGCGGTGACGGTCGAAGGTGGTGCGCGCGTGGGAGAAGCGCTTCCACAGCCCGTCCTCGGTGGGACGGTCCAGGCGCGGCCCGCGCCGCTGTGCGGCCTTCCAGGACTCGAGCAGCTCACGCAGCTCGGCGCCGGAGTTCTTCCACTGCGTGCGGGCCGGGTCCTGCTCGGCGATGGCCTCAGCGCGCTCGACGATCGCCGTGCGCTCCTTGAGAGCCTGCTCCTTGGCGGCCGCGCGCTCGGCGGAGACGGCCTCGCGTCGCTCGGCGGCCACGGTCTTGAGCGCGGCGAAACGGGCCCGCAGTCCCTCCAGGTCGCCCACGGCGGCCGGCTCGGTGAGGGACTCGGAGATCGAGGACAGGGTCGAGTCGATCTCTCGGACGCTGAGCTGGGGCAGGCGGGTGGCGAACAGGTCGATGGTCGCCTTGAGGTCCAGGTAGCGGCGCACGTAGAAGGCCATGGCCTCGGCGATCGGGGCATCGGGGAACTGGCCGACCTCGCGCTCGGCGCCACCGTCCTGGACGTAGACCCGGCCCTCACCGTCCACGCGTCCCCACTTGGCGGCGTCCATGGCCTCCTGCGGGTCGACGGCCGGCTCGGCAGGTGCCGCAGGCGCCGCTGCCGGGGCGGGAACCTCGGCCGGGGTCGGCGTGGCGTCCTCGGAGGTGGTCTCGGTGGCCTGAACCTTCTCGGTCGGCTGCTCGGTCTGGGCAGGCTCCTCGGAGGCGGGAGACGCCGGCTCGTCAGAGGACGCCGCTGTGGACTGCTCGACGGGTTCCGCGGGCTCGCCGGGCTCGGGCTCCTTGGAGGACTCGACGTCGGCATGTGTCTGCGGGGTGCTGGTCTGCGTTGACGCAACGGCCTCGGCCGCGGGATCGGCGGGGGAGGCGTCGGCCGTTGGTGCCTGCTCCGTCGGGCTGGGCGCTGCCGACTCGTTCAGGTCGGTCGGCTGGATGGTCTGCTCAGCCTCGGGCTGGTTGTCAGACCGGTTGTCGGGCTGGTTCCGCTCAGTCACGGGATGCTCCTTCATGGTTGACGGGGAGGGAGCGGCGTGACCGCTCCGTTCCGTTCGCGCCCGGCTCTCAAGCCGGGTGGTGGTGAGGTGCCGTCGGAGGACGGCAGTGTCGAAAGTCTACGTTCCCGCTGGCTCCATTCACCATCCTTCGTCCCACTGATTTCAGTTGATTCGTTGAGCGCCGGTGCCCCTCACGAGCGGGCCGGTGTCGGTTGCCCCACCTCGTCGACGGCTGGCGCTGTTAGCATGTGACCATGCTCGCGTGACTCGCCCCTGTGCCCCCCACCGCCTCATGCCAAGGACGAGTCATGCCTGCGATCAGTTTCTCCCATGTCAGCTTCTCCTACACCGCCGCCCCCTTGCTGGAGAGCATCAACCTCACGGTCTCCGACGACGAACGCGTCTGCGTCGTCGGCCCCAACGGATCGGGGAAGTCCGCGCTCCTGCGCCTGGCCACTGGCGAGCTGTCGCCTGACCAGGGGACTGTCAGCATTCCCGAGCAGCCTGGCCCGCAGGCGGCCGACTTGGAGGAGGCGACCGCCACGTCGATCGAGGGCTATCTCGACGCCGTCTGCGCTGAGACTCTGGACGCGCTTGATCGTTTCGAGCGCATGGGCGAGGCCATCGCCCATGCCGGAGCTGAAACCGGCTCCCTCGCCGAGGATTACGACGTGTTACTGACCCGGCTCGAGTCGCTCGACGCCTGGAACCTGCCGGCTCGACGGGCTGAGGCGCTCGCCGGGCTGGGACTGGGACGCGTGGATACAGGTCGCCTTGTCTCCTCTCTGTCGCCGGGCCAACGGGGGAGGCTGGAGATCGCGGCTCTGCTTCTTTCAGCCGGTCAGGCGCTGGTGCTCGACGAGCCCACCAACCACCTGGATGCCGGTAGCAGTAGCTACCTGAGCGAGATGATGGTGTCATGGCCCGGACCGGTCCTGTTCTCCTCTCACGATCGTGCCTTCATTGACGAGGTGGCCACCGCCGTCGTCGACCTGGACACAGCGCCGTGGCAGGCACTCGCCACCGCCTCCGGGGACAGCGGCCCCATGGGTGCCTACCGGTGTGCGGGGCGATACAGCGACTACCTCGTGGAGAAGGCGCACGCCAGGTCGTCCCACCGCAGTCTTCACCAGCGTCAGCAGGAGCAGCGGCGCAAGCTCGTGCGTCACCGTCGCGACTCCGAGATCGTTGGGCACAGCGGGGCAGCGCCCCGGACCGAGGCTCGCATAGCCCGGAAGTTCTACGCCGACCGCGCCCAGCGGGTCTCCACCCGGCGCCAGACGCAGGACGACCGCCGGCTGGAGGCGCTCGCCAGTACCGAGGTGCGCAGGCCCCGCTCCTACGACCTGCAGCTGGGCCTGAGTGAACCGGCGCCGCGAACAGGGATGGCGGTCTCGGCCCGGTCAGCTGCCGTACCCGGGCGCCTTGCACCGGTCACGGTCGATGTCATGGCAGGCGAGCACCTGCTGGTCACCGGTGCCAATGGGAGCGGCAAGTCCACGCTTCTGGCCTGGATGGGGAGACGGTCAGCACCCACGGAGGACTCCGTCGGCAGCCTCACGGTATCTGGTTCAGTGCTCCGGATACCCCAGCACCTGCCGAAACTCGGCGACCCTGGGATGGATGAGAGCGTGTGGACCGAGGGGATTGGGGACAGCGGCCGGGGCGCACTGCACCCGCGCCTGTGGAACCGTCCCGTCAGCGAGCTCTCCGACGGTAACCAGCGCCGCGTTCAGCTGGCCCTGGCCGCTGCTGCTGGGCCTGAGGTGCTTGTCGTCGACGAGCCCACGAACTACCTGGACCTGGACGCCCTCGAGATGCTCGAGGCCGCTCTGAGGACATGGACGGGCACGCTCATCGTCGCCAGCCACGACCGCTGGCTCATTGAGCACTGGTGGGGGCGGCGGCTCCACCTTCGGTGAGCCAGCCGGGTCATGCGGACCGGAGCAGTTCTTTTATCCGTATCGTCACTGTTCCCAGACGACCCAAGTAGGGTGGGGGCATGATCTTGGAGCGCACCATCGCACCCGTGTTCGCCGCCAACTGCTACGTCCTGGCCGCAGGTCCGGGCGAACCCGCCCTCGTCGTCGACCCCGGAGCCGGTGCCGCCCGCGGCGCCCTGGCCCTGCTTCGCTCCCATCGGCTCACCCTGAGCGCCATCCTGCTCACCCACGGTCACGCCGACCACGTGTGGGACAGCCAGGCGCTCATCGAAGCCGCCCACGCCGAGGGCCTGCTCACCAGTGACGACGCCGTCGACGTGCCGGTCTACATCCCCGAGCGCGACCGCTACCGGCTCGAGGAGCCCGACATCACCACCGGTATCAGCGCCAACGGCATGACCTTCACCGACATGGCCGGCAGCGAGTGGAAGCAGCCCGCCGACATCCGTCTCTTCCCGGGAGACGGCTTCTCCCAGGCCATCGAGCTGGCCCCCGGTATAGCGCTGCGCGCGGTCCCCGCCCCGGGCCACTCGGAGGGCTCCACGCTGTTCTTCTTCGAGGCCCGCCTGGCCGACAACGCCCTGCTCTACGAGGCCGAGGTCATCGATGACGACCCTGCCGTCGCCGACGAGGAGCACACCTACCTCATGGCCCTCGACGGCGACGTCATCTTCAAGGGCTCCGTGGGACGCACCGATCTGCCCGGCGGGGACCAGGTGCAGATGCTCGCCACCCTGCGCTTCCTGGCCAACGCCGTCGACCCGGCCACCATCCTGCTGCCCGGGCACGGTGCAGTCACCACCATGGAGCACGAGCACCACGGCAACCCCTACCTCGCTGAGGCCAAGATCCGTGGGGGAGACCTCAAGGCCTGATGGCGCCAGGGCCCGACGGCGACGCGCAGGCTCACTGCTCGTCATGACACAATGCGGACCATGGCACAGGTACGACAAGCTCTCTCCTCACTGTCCGGCTTCCCCGAGTGGCTCCCCGCGGGCCACATCGTCGAGCAGCACTTCGTCGACATCCTGCGCCGCACCTTCGAGCTCCACGGCTTCAGCGGCATCCAGACCCGCGCCGTCGAGCCGCTGAGCGAGCTGACGAAGAAGGGGGAGACCTCCAAGGAGGTCTACCTGCTCAGCCGCCTTCAGGCCGATCCCGCCGACGCCGAGTCCGAGACGGATCCGCGCAAGCAGCTGGGGCTCCACTTCGACCTGACCGTCCCCTTCGCCCGCTACGTCGTGGACAATGCCGGGCTGCTGACCTTCCCGTTCAAGCGCTACCAGATCCAGAAGGTCTGGCGCGGGGAACGGCCCCAGGAGGGACGCTTCCGCGAGTTCATCCAGGCCGACATCGACATCGTCGGTGACGGCGCCCTGCCGCTCCACCACGACGTCGAGGTCCCCCTCATCATGCACGAGGCGCTCAGCGCCCTGCCGGTGCCCGCGGTCACCATCCACGTCTCCAACCGCAAGGTCGCCCAGGGCTTCTACCAGTCGATCGGCATTGACACGGACCGGCTCATCGAGGTCCTGCGCGTGGTCGACAAGCTCGACAAGATCGGCCCCGAGAAGGTGGCCGCCGAGCTCACTCAGAGCGTCGGCACCAGCGCGCAGCAGGCGGCACAGGCCCTCAGGCTCGCCACCATCACCGGCACCGATGGTCAGGACGTCTCCGATCAGGTCCTGCGGGCGCTGGCCGGCGCCGAGCCCACCGAGCTCCTCATCGAGGGCCTGGCCGAGCTGACCGCCCTGCTCGAGGCCACCGGACGGCGCCGCCCCGGCGCCGTCATCGCCGACCTCAAGATCGCTCGCGGACTGGACTACTACACCGGCACGGTCTACGAGTCCTTCATGGCCGGCCACGAGGATCTGGGCTCAGTGTGCTCCGGGGGCCGCTACGACTCCCTGGCCACCAACGGCAAGCGCACCTTCCCCGGTGTGGGCATCTCCATCGGCCTGTCCCGGCTCCTGGCCCGCGTCATCGGCGAGGGCCTGGTGCAGGTCAGTCGAGCCGTGCCCACGACGGTGCTCGTGGCCGTCACCGACGAGGCCCACCGCTGCGCCTCTGACGCCGTCGCCGATGCGCTGCGCGCCCGCGGCATCAGCGCCGACGTGGCCCCCAGCGCCGCCAAGTTCGGTAAGCAGATCAAGGCCGCGGACAAGCGTTCCATTCCCTTCGTGTGGTTCCCCGGTTCTGAGGGGGCCCCCGACTCGGTCAAGGACATCCGCTCCGGCGAGCAGGTCGAGGCCGACGCCGCCACCTGGCAGCCGCCCGCCGAGGATGCCGCCCCCCGGATCACCGTCAGCCCGGCTGCGGATTGCTCCCCGGCCGATGGCCAGGACGGCTGCGAGGTCGACTCAGCCTCATGACCACGAGCCGGAGCGAGTCCAGCAGCACGCACCACGTCCAGCAGGCGACTATGGCGCTGTCCGCCCTCCGGGACAGCCTGACGGCCCTGTCCATGCCCTATGTCCTTCAGGGAACCGCCGCCGCCTCGGACAAGGCCACGCTCATCCGCGACCAGCTCGGTGACTACGTCCTTCCCCGCCTGGCCAGCCTGGACGCACCGCTGCTGGCCGTGGTGGGCGGCTCGACCGGGGCCGGCAAGTCGACCCTCGTGTCCTCGCTCGTTCGCCGGCACGTGGCCAGGGCCTCGGCGATCCGCCCCACCACGCGCCGCCCCCTGCTGCTGCACGCACCGACCGACGCCGCCTGGTTCGACACCGACCGGGTCCTGGGGTCTCTGTCGCGCATGCGCGTGGACGCCGACGCACCGGCGAGCCCGGCCACCGACCACACGCCCAGAGAGCTCGAG
The DNA here is from genome assembly GCF_048514265.1 of Actinomyces sp. SKVG-SVH-4(1). NCBI lineage: Bacteria > Bacillati > Actinomycetota > Actinomycetes > Actinomycetales > Actinomycetaceae > Actinomyces > Actinomyces sp. SKVG-SVH-4(1). Next base: position 87,091 of record NZ_JBGEVE010000002.1, read on the forward strand.
CTGCGGGCCTGTGAGGGGTTGCCCGAGGGACTGGCGATCGTGGACGCACCCGATGTCGACTCCGTGGTCGAGGACAACCGGGACCTGGCTGCCACGCTCCTGGCAGGGGCGGACCTGTGGATCTTCGTCACCACGGCGGCGCGCTACGCCGACGCCGTCCCCTGGGAGCACCTGCGGGCCGCGGCCGAGCGGCACATCACGGCCGCCATCGTCCTGGACCGCGTACCGCAGGGCGCGCAGAGCGAGGTGGAGGCAGACCTACGGCGCCGGCTCGCGCAGGCGCACCTGGCCGAGGCACCCGTCTTCACGATTCCCGAGACCGCTCTGGACGATGACGGCTTCCTGCCCGAGTCCTGCGTCTCGCCGCTGCGCCAGTGGTTGGGGGCGCTGGCCTCCGACGCGGCTGCTCGCCAGGACATCGCGCACCGCAGCCTGACCGGCGCCATTGGTTCCCTCCTGGCGCAGAGCGAGCTGCTCGCCGTCGAGCTGGCCTCCCAGGAGGCCGAGCACGCCGAGCTGCGGCGAGCAGCCACCTCCGAGCACGATGACGCTCTCGAGCGCGTCATCGAGGCCACCGAGGACGGCTCCATGCTGCATGGCGAGGTGCTGGCCCGCTGGCAGGAGTTCGTGGGCACCGGAGACCTGTTCCGGTCCTTGGAGGTGCAGGTGGGGCGGGTCCGCGACCGCGTCACGTCGCTTCTGCGGGGACGTCCGGCGCCGGCCAAGCGCGTCGAGCAGGCGATCGGCTCCTCCTTGGTTGAGCTCCTGGTCGCCGAGTCCCAACGGGCCTGCCTGGCCACGGAACGCTCCTGGAGACGGGCCGGAACCTCCCAGCAGGCGCTCAACCGGGCTCTGGCGGAGGTGCCCAGTCAGACCGGCCTGGAGGTTGTCGCCGCGGCCCTCGTCCACGACTGGCAGCGTCAGGTTCTCACGCTCGTTCGATCCGAGGGGTCCGACAAACGGCTCACCGCCCGCCTGCTGTCCCTGGGGGTCAACGGCGCCGGAGTCGTTCTCATGATTCTCGTCTTCGCTCACACCGGTGGACTGACCGGGGGAGAGGTGGGGATCGCGGGAGGTACCGCCATCCTGGCTCAGCGTGTCCTGGAGGCCGTTTTCGGGGACCAGGCAATGCGTGGCATGACCAAGCGGGCCCGGGAGGACCTCAGCGAGCGTGCCACGGCTCTGTTCGCCAACCAGGCGAAGTGCTTCACCGACGCTCTTCCGCTGCCCACTCCGAGCGCGGACACGCTGCGAGAACAGCTTCGGGCCTGCCAGGAGGCGGCCACGTCCTTGCGCGTCCTGCCGGCTGCCCGCGGTCGCCGTACGGCCGGGAGGAGGGTCAGGTGACCACCGACCGCTCCGAGGCGTTCGACCTGCCTCAGGTTCTTGAGGACCTGGCCAGGGCGGTCGACCTGGGCGAGCAGCTCGGTCTGCGCGAAGAGCTCACCCAGGCCCGGGACGTCCTCACGCAGGCCTCCCACCGACGGCGTCTGGCGCCGCAGACCACGGTGGCGGCCCTTCTCGGGGCGACCGGGTCGGGCAAGTCCAGTCTCACCAACGCCATGGCCGGCTCCGAGGTGTCCCGAACCGCCCGCACCCGCCCGACGACGACCCAGCCCCTCGCCGTCGTCCCGGACACGGCCGCTGAGGCCACTGAGCTGCTGGACTGGCTCTCCATCAACCACAGAGTGCGCGTCGACGGCGGCTGGGCCCTGGGCGAGACGACGGTGCTGGTCGATCTGCCCGACATCGACTCCGACGAACCCGCGCACCGGGCCATCGCCGAGCGCATGGCGGGCAAGGTCGACGTCCTGGTGTGGGTCCTCGATCCGGAGAAGTACGCCGATGGCGTCGTTCATCGCGACTTCCTCATCCCTATGGCGGCGCACGCCGAGGTCATGGTGGTCGCCCTCAACCAGGTGGATCGGCTCGACCCCGAGAGCCGGGACGCAGTGCTCGCCGACCTCAGAAGGATCCTGGACCGAGAAGGTCTTGGAGCCGTCTCAGTGATTGCCGTCAGCGCCCGCACCGGACAGGGCGTAGAGACCTTGGCACGCACCGTGGCCTCGGTCGCCTCGAACAGGCTGGCCAGTGCGCGAAGCCTGGCCGCCCACGCCCGGCGCGCAGCCAGTGAGCTGGGCGAGCGCACGGGGCTCATCGCTCCATCCGGCCGTGGTGCGCCAACACCGGGCCCGGCCGCTCAGCAGGAGCCGCAGGTACGTCATTCCCTCACTGCCCTGCGGCAGGCGGCCGCGAGCCTCGCCGGGGTCGACGTCGTCTCACAGGCGGTTGAAGGATCGGACCGTCACCGGGCCCGCACCCGAGTCGGCTGGTTCTGGCTGCGGTGGATCGGACACCTCAGACGCGATCCGCTTCGAGCCCTTCACCTGGGGACCGGGCGTCCGCCGGCCCCGAGGTCCGCAGACGCGGAACGATCCGACGGCGCCACGGGCTCCGGCGTCATCGACCTGACCTCCCTGCCCCCCGCAGGACCTGCCGCAACGGGCAGGCTGCGCAGCAGTGCTCACGTCTACGCCGTGGCGGCCTGCTCCGCCCTGCCCGGTGACCTGGCCGCTCAGGCCGTTCTGCGCAGCGACGAGCGCGCCGAGAGGCTTGCCGAGCCTCTGGAACTGGCTGTGGCCCAGGTGGACTACGGGACGTGGAAGCGCCCGGTCTGGTGGAAAGCTGCGAACGTACTGCAGTGGGTGACCGCACTGGCTGCGCTCATCGGCGGGTTGTGGCTGGTGGCCATCCACGTGCTGGAGGACTACCTCCTGCTCATCAGCATCGACGTTCCGCGCTGGGGGGCAGTCCCCTGGCCCACCGTCCTCCTGCTCGGAGGCCTGCTGATCGGACTGGTCCTGGCGGGTCTGGGGACGTTCCTGGCCGGCCTTCAGGCCAGGCGTCACCGCAGGCGGATCGTCGAGCGCTTGCGCCGGGCCACCGACGAGGTCGTGAACGCCGAGCTCATCGAGCCGCTCAGGGCCGAAACACATGGATGGGTGGAGCTCGCGCGGATCCTGGAGCGAATCGCCTAATGTGACACCATCATGTTCCGATTTGACATCAACTTGACATCAAATTCTCTTGGCTGGGGTGGCTAGTGGTGTCAGCATGGTGTCATGCATGTGGATGCCTACACCGAGACCCTGCGTCGTACCCTCGTGGAGACCTCGTCCCTGGGTGACGACCGGACCCAGGACGTGGCCCGCTCCCTGGCAGCTGCACTCGATCCGGCGCTGCGCCTCGTCGCCCTGCAGATGCTCACGGATACCGCAGATGAGCTCAACGGCGAGCTCGACGGAGCTCATGTCGCCGTTGTGATGGACGGTGCGACACCCCACCTTCTGGTGACCCAGGCTGATCGGTCTGATGAGCGGGAGCAGGACCACGTGACGGGCCCGGACCGCCATGCCGAGACTCCGGTGCACGCAGTACCTGAGGTGGAGGAGGGCCCGGAGGTTCGCACAACGCTACGCCTGCCCGAGTCACTCAAGCAGCAGATTGATGCCGCCGCCCGGGTGCAGGGACGTTCGGTCAACGCCTGGCTCGTGGAAGCGGCTCGAGGTGCGCTGTCTGAACAGTCGTCCGCGTCGGGCTCCCAGCGCCCACCGAGCACCGGGAATGACTGGGCGGGGTCTGATCGCTCTGCGAGTGGCTCCGACGGCGGACGCCCCACCGACTGGCGTGCCGGACCGGCGCAGCACCGGAGCTCGGGGGCGACGCTCACCGGCTGGTTCGGCTGACCCCGTACCAGCGCGCCGTCGTGCCACTGATCTCACCTGATCCCAATGACTCACCCGCTGGATGACCACATCGTGGCGGTCCGCGCAGATACCTGGAACCTGAGGAGACCACCCATGCCGATCTGGACCTTCGACCTTCCCGACGACGTTCAGCCGAGCCTCGTCCTGGATCTGTCTACCCTGAGCGTGGTGACTGCGCCTGGGACGGGAAGCGCGATCACCGTCGAGGCCGATGAGAGCCTGAACCCCCTCCTGGACGTCACCGCCGACGGGGCCAAGGTGAGCATCCGCCAGATCGCTCTCGTGGGACGTGAACGATTCGCTGGCATCTGGCCGTGGGGCCCGCAGACATCTCGAGTTCGGGTCACGGTGCCGCACGGCACGCACCTGGATGCCCGCCTCGATGCCGGATCGATCAGCGCTGAGCACTCCTGGGAGCACGTGCAGATCCGGACCTCGGCAGGATCGATCCGGCTGGGCGACTGCATGAGTGCGCAGGTGCACGCCGACGCCGGCTCCATCGTCATCGGCGCCCTGCATGAGGGGAGCGTGCGGGCCCAAGCCGGTTCTGTGCGCATCCGCTCGACCTCCGGCACGGTGTCTGCCCACACGGAGGCCGGCTCGGTCAAGATCGTCGAGGCCCGTGAAGGATCCTTGGATCTGTCCAGCGAGATGGGAACCGTGTCGGTGGGAGTGCCCGAGGGAACCGCGGTCCTGGCCGACTGCCACTCCGACTTCGGTCGAGTCGCCACCGACCTGCCCCGCCAGGAGCGCCCCGATGCCCTCGAACGACGCCTCGAGCTGCGGGCCCGTACCCAGATGGGGACCGTGCGGGTGCGCAGGGCCTGAGCACCCACCCATGCGACGACCAGATGGCGGAGTAGGGGAAGAGTAGTGGGGGCGGCAACACATGTTGCCGCCCCCAACCGCATCAGAGGAGTCCTCGGGACTCAGCGCTCGCCGCGCCCTCCACGGAAGCCGCCCCGGTGGCCGCCGAAGCGGTTCTGGTTGCGCTCGCCGTAGCCACGGCGCTCGCCCCGGTGCCCGTCGCGGTCGTAGCCGCGGCCACCCCGGTCCTCGCGCCGGCCACGGAAGCCGTCCCGATCGCCACGGCGCTCATCCCACCGACGGTTGTCACGGCGCTCCCCGCGCTCCGAGCGGTCGTAGCCGCCCCTGCCGCCGCGCCCATCACGGTCCTTCCAACCGCGCTCGCCGTCCTCACGGCGGGGACGGAAACCGCGTTCTGACCGCTCGCCGCGGTCGCTGCGGTCGCTGCGGTCGCCACGGTCCTTGCGGTCCTCCCAGTCACGCCGCTTAGGACGCCGCTCGGCGCCGTTGGGGCCGGACCAGCCGTGCCCCGGACCCTCGTCGGGACGGATTCGCAGCTCGCGGCCGGCAAAGGTCGCCCGCCCCATGACGCTCAGCTGCTCAGGGCTGAGGTCGGCGTAGATCGTGACCAGGGAGAAGGACTGGAGGATGTCGATCTTGCCGATGTCGGAGCCCTCGATACCGCCCTCGTTGGCCAGCGCGCCCACGATCGCTCCGGGCAGGACCCGGTCGCGGTGCCCGACCTCCACGCGGTAGACGGTCCCGGGGCCCTCGTGCTCGCGGCGCCCGGAACGCGTGGCCGAGCGGCGTCCCTCGCCGCGGTCTCCTCGCTCTGCGCGACGGCCCTTCTCCCGGCCGCCTTCGAAGGAGGCCGACAGGAAGGTCCCCTCGGAGTCCAGGTTCTCCTCCCGGCGGGCGCGCTGCGGGCGCTCACCGCCCCGGTCCTCGCGCCTGCGCGGTCCCTCGTCTCCCACGGCCAGGGCCAGCAGCGTGGCCGCCAGTTCCTCGACGTCGATGTCCAGCTCCTGGGCGGAGTCGGCGACCAGCGGCAGGTACATGTCCAGACGGCCGCGCTCGTGGCGGGCGGCTGCCTTGGACAGGAGCTTGCGGGCGCGGTGCTCGGAGACGTCCGCGGGGGAGGGCAGGGTGATCTCCTCCAGACGGCTTCCGGTGAGGCGCTCGATCTGGCGGAGCTTGCCCTTCTCCTTGGGGGTCAGGAAGGTGACGGCCTCGCCGTGGCGGCCGGCGCGGCCCGTGCGACCGATACGGTGCACGTAGGCCTCGGCCTCGCGGGGCACGTCGAAGTTGACCACCAGGCCGATGCGGTCCACGTCCAGGCCTCGGGCGGCGACGTCCGTGGCCACCAGCACGTCGAGGGTGCCGGCGCGCAGCCGCTCCACCAGGCGCTCGCGCTCACGCTGAGGCACGTCACCGGAGATCGCGGCGGCCTGGATGCCCCGGCCCGCCAGCTCGATGGCGACGTCCTCGGCCGTGGACTTGGTCCGTACGAAGACGATGGCGGCCTCAGCGTCGGTGACGGCCAGGACCCGGGAGACGGCGCCGATCTTGTGACGGAAGGGAACCACCGCGTAGGTCTGGTGGACGGTGGCGACAGTGGAGGCCGGCCTGGAGACCTCGACCTGAACGGGCTCGTGAAGGTGCTGGCGCGCCACGGCCTGGATGGCCGGCGGCATCGTCGCGGAGAACAGGGCGGTGCGCCGATCGGCGGGAAGAGACTCCGCAATCGTCTCCACGTCCTCGGCGAAGCCCATCCGCAGCATCTCGTCGGCCTCGTCCAGGACGAAGTAGCGCACGTCGTCGAGCTGGAGCGCGCCCTTGTCAATGAGGTCGATGACGCGGCCGGGAGTGCCGACGACGACCTGGGCGCCGCCCTTGAGCGCGCCGATCTGGGGGCCGTAGGGGGCGCCACCGTAGACGGCCACCACCTCCAGTCCGCGGGAGCGGGCGGCCATGTCGGTAATGGCCTCGGCGCTCTGGAGCGCGAGCTCGCGGGTGGGGGCCAGAACGAGCGCCTGAACGACGTTGTCACGCGAGTCGACGGCGTCGAGCAGCGGAAGCCCGAAGGCCGCCGTCTTGCCGGTTCCGGTCTGGGCGACGCCGACGACGTCGCGGCCGGCCAGCAGAACCGGGATCGCCTCCTTCTGGATGGCGGTGGGGGTCACGAAGCCCATGTCGGTGACGGCCTTGAGCAGGTCACCGGGAAGACCCAGGTCGGCGAAGGTGATCTCCTCATCCTCGTGAGCGGTCCTCACCTCGCTCTTGTCCCGGTCGCGCGGCGAGGCGGCGCGCTCGACATCGCGCTGGTGGCTGTCGGAGTCGGCATCGGTGTCGATGAAGGGGGTGTGGCCGTCAACCTCGTCCTCATCAATGTCGACGCCGTCGTCCTCATCGGAGTCGTCGATCCCGTCCTCCGGGTCGGCCTCGGGGAGGTCTCGGTCGATGTCGTCCGCCTCCTCCTCGTGGTCGACGTCCTCCGGGTCCTCAGGGGAATCAGAGGAGGCGGGAGTGGCGAAGTCCTCGGGGGAGGAGGTGGTGCCGTCGCGGTGGTGCGGCGCGGCGACAGTGCTCTCCTCATCGTTCTTGGTCGGGCCGGTCTGCTCGCCGCCGGAGAGCTCGGCGGAGAAGAGCGCATCGAGGCTGAGGGGGCCGTTGCCGTCCTGGCTCTGAGCGTCGGAGGCGCCAGGCGCAGTGCTGCTGGAGTGAGTCATGAAGTTATCCCATATCTGTCCCCATGAAGATGGTGGGGACCGCGGCGGAGTGTGGGGGAGGACCTTTTGTCCTCCGCTCTTTGCCGTACCTGGCCCACCACACTCGCCCCGCACCCGGACTGGCCGGGTGACTCATGGGCTAACACGCACAGACTCACGGGATACTCGTGCCGCACACCGGGTGCGGCAGGACCCGAACGGGGTCATCAGGGCACGGATCGCTCCTGCGACCAGGCTACGGGAGAATCAGCGGAACTCCGCGCTCCACGGGCTGGATCACAGGTGAGGTCGGTCTCGTGGCCCGTTCACCGCCCCAGCAGGCCGAGGATCTTCCGACGCAGCTCGCGGACCTCGTCACTCGACTCGTCGTGCTCGGGCACCTCGATGTCGGCGACGATGCGAGCGGGGCGCTCTGACAGGACGACCACTCGGTTGGACAGGCGCAGGGCCTCGTCCACGTCGTGGGTGACCAGGACGGCGGTGAAGCGTTGGGACTCCCACAGCTTGAGGATCTCGTCCTGGAGCTGGAGGCGTGTCAGGGCGTCGAGCTTGCCCAGGGGCTCGTCCAGGAGAAAGAGCCGGGGCCGGTTGACCAGGGCTCGGGCCAGTGAGGCCCGTTGAGCCATACCGCCTGAAAGCGTGGCGGGGTAGGAATCGGCGAAGTCCCGCAGCCCCACGATCTGCAGGGCCGCCTCCACCCGGCGTCGGTCGCGCTCCACCCGGCCTCTTGCCTCAGGGCCCAGGGCGACATTGTCCCGCACGGTCCTCCACGGCAGGAGCGTGGCGTCCTGGAACGCGAGCGCGCGCAGAGGCGAGGGGCCGGTCACCTGCGTGGAGTCGACGGTGACGCTGCCCTCGACGGGCTGCTCCAATCCGGCCAGCAGTCTCAGGATCGTGGACTTCCCGCAGCCGGACGGCCCCACGAGTGAGACGAACTCCCCGGGTGCCACCGTCAGGTCGATGTCATTGAGGACGGCAAGCTGATCCGGCTTGGCAGCCTCAGCCTCGTAGCGAGCCCTCGCAGCGGGGGAGAACCGGCGCAGCAGCAGATGGAGCCACCCGTGCTCCAGGTCATGGGACAACGGGTAGCTGTGGGAGACACCAGCGAGATCGACCTGTGCGCCGCGGGGGACGGACGGAGTCGAGACCTGCGGCGCGGTAGTAGCCGCCGACGAATCAGCAGACATCGGTTCACCACCTCACAAGGTTCTGCTGCCATGCCAGCAGCGAGGAGCGGATCTTGAACAGCAGGACCATGAGCGTGCGGCAGAAGGTCACCAGAATGATGAGGCCCACGTACATCCGGGGGTAGTCCGCCCAGCCCTTGACCCAGTTGATGTACCAGGCCAGGCCCTTGTCGACGCCGGTCAGCTCGGCGGTCATGAGAGCGGCGAGCGAGGTTCCCAGTCCCGTGAACAGGCCGGTGAGCATGTCTGGTAGCGCGGAGGGCACGGCCACTCGTCTGATGAGGAAGAACTCGTCGGCTCCCAGCGTGCGGGCCATGTCGATGTAGTCGCGGCGCACGGAGCGAACTCCCGCCCGAGTCATGGTCGCCATGGGGAACCAGGCGCCGAAGCCGACGATGAAGGCTGCCGAGGTGTACGTCGTCGGAAGCAGCAGCAGCGCCAGCGGAAGCAGAGAGGCCGCGGGAACTGGGCCGATGGTCTGAAGGAGCGGATGGAGCCAGTAGTCGGCGCGCCTCGACCAGCCCATGAGCAGGCCGGTGAAGAACCCCAGCACCGATCCGGCCGTGTACCCGATGATGAAGAGCAGCGCCGAGGCACCCAGGCAGCTGAGCAGCAGCCTCCAGTCTCCGAGGAAGGAGGCAATGAGTACTTCTGGGGCGGCGAAGTACGGGGGCGTGAGCAGTCCGAGCTTGGATGTTGTCAGCTGCCAGACGATGAACCATGCGCCGGCGGCGTTGATCCAGGGCAGGAAGTGCGTCAGAGACCTCGCTGCCGAAGAGGCCGGTCGGACCCGTGCGGTGAGTGTCCACGCGATCAGGGCGGTCAGCCATGCCCCGGCAAGGACTGCGACTGGAGTGGTTGACTCCTTGCGGAGAAGGTCGGCTTCCGGCAGGGCGATGAGGAGGACCAGGTAGGCCGACCACAACAACAGCGCCGTCGTGCTCACAAGCGCGCCTGCGCTGGAACGGCGATCGCTTGGTGCGCTCTGCCTGGCTGTGGAGGAGGGCGGTCGTGGATGCCCATCGTCGACGGGCTTGGAGGACGCGGTCGATGCGGTCGCGGGAGTCACTTCAGTGGGCATCGTCACTCAGTCCTTGATGCCGAGGTCGGCGACGACGGTGTCGGTCAGCTTCCGGGCGGAGACGTCGGATGCGATGAAGCCGGTCCCCTTGAACTTCTCGATGCCGGGCTCGATCGCGGCCCGGAACCTGGAGGCCGAGGCCTTGAACCCGTATGTCTTGAGCACCCGGACGACGACGTCCTGGTCGGCGGCGACGTAGTCGTTGTCAACCTCGATCTTCGCGATCTCCTCGATGTGGCCCGGTACGTAGGCCGAGCCCTTCAACCAGGCCTCGGTCAGAGCCTTCGCCTCCTTGGGCTGTCGGCGTACGAAGTCTCCGTTGAGCGCTACCGAGCAGCAGAACTCCTCAGCGTCGTTGTTGGCCAGCTCACGGGCCGTCCCGTTGAAGACGGGAAGCAGTGGTCCGGGGTCGGAGCCCATGATGGCGTCCACCTGACCGTCAGTCAGTGCGGTCCCCAAGGAGTCCGCATCGACTGTGCGCCACGTGATGTCGCCTCCGTCCGGCTTGACGTTGATGCCGGCCTCGGACAGCCCGATCGCGAAGTAGGCGAAGGCGGATGACGACAGTGACGGCACGCCGATGGTGGTGCCTTTCAGGTCAGCCAGCTTCTGATACGGAGAGTCCTTGCGCACCACCAGGCGCAGGCAGCCGGCGTGTAGCCCCGCGGTGAGCCTGGCGTTGAGGCCGTTGTAGATCGGCTCCAGCCAGGAGAAGAAGATTCCCGGAGCGCCAATGTACTTACCGGCGCCCACGCCGTCCTTGGTGTCCTCGGTCTGCTGGGTGCGCGCCAGCGTGACCTTCAGTCCCGCGTCGTCGAAGAAACCCCGGTGGTACGCGGCGTACAGTGGTGCGGCGCAGATGTCGCCGCCAATCACCAGGGGGAGTGCCTCGTGGGCTCCGATGACACCCTGGTTGGTGCGCCGAATCGTCAGGTACGCACCGGTACCGACCGCGGCAGTGGCTGCGAGTCCCCCAATCGTGAGTAGCGTGCGCCGTGACGGTTTGCCGCGATGCGACTGATCCGTCTCATTGGCGTCGGGATCATCGATGTCGTCATCGGCTGCCAGAATCGCGGCGGCGTTCTCAGCCGTGACCTCCTGAGTCTCCACGACCTCGGCCTCCGATGGGACGGAGGACAAGGAGTCGGAGGACTGGGACGGATCGGAGGAAGAAGAGGACGACGAGGACGTGGACATGGTTTCTCCTGTAGTGGTGGGAACGGGCCTCGATGCGCATGACGCAGCAGCGTCCCGGTGAAAATGGTGGAGGAGGAGCACAAGAAGCCGAGCGGAGCAAGCCGAGTAAGTGCGGACACAGCCTCAGGCCATCAGAGCGTGTGAAAGGGCGTCTCCGTACTCTGGCGAGCGGAAAAAACGCGGCACGGGAGCCCACGACGTCATGGCCGGTTGTCGTTCTCGGCCGGCGTCAACGCTGCTTTGAGGCGTCGTCACGCTCCCCGGGCAGGTTCAACGCCGGGGGAGGGGACGGAATCAACAGGCTCGACAACAACACATCTGCGCACCACACATGACCGCGAGCGCCTGTGCGCCAGGAGCGGTTGTGGCCGTAAGAACGATGTGCGTCATGACGACTACCCTATGCCACCCTCCCCGGAACAATGCAAGCCTGCCATGCGTCCCATGATGCGAGCCTCCCATCGCCGGATCACTGTGGAACCGATACGTGGAACCGATACTGAGTGGCTGTAGAGTCGGCGACGTGAGTGGGGGGTGTGGCGATCAACCGCCTGTGCCGAAGGCACGGTGGAGACAGCTGGTCGCGACTCCTGTGGCCCAGGACGGCGGCCCGCTTCGCATCACCCCGGCATGGTGGCCTCCGGTTCCCGACGATTCAGCCTTGGCCGCTGCCGCGGTGCACGGCACTCCCGTCCTGGGGGAGGGACGCATCATCAACGGGGTTGAGATGGTGGAGGCGAGCTTCTTGTGGCGCGATGACCACCGGCACGGCGCCAGCCCCAGTGTGCTCATCCATCTCAATACCCTGACCGACAATCATCGCGCTCACATCGCGCCGGCACTGGCCGCCCGGGTTCCTGGGACCGGCTGGTGGGCGCTTCACATCCTGCTGCCGCGGGATGCGCTCTTGAGCTACCGGATCGTCGTGACTCACGACGCCCTGCCTGACGATGCCGGGACCCGACGCGAGTGCTGGAAGCGCGTTCATGCACTGGGACGGCCCGATCCCCTCAATCCCGAGCGGCTGCATGACGGCTTCGGTCTGGTGTCCTCGCTATGGGCGGGCCCCAAGGCCGTGCTGCACCCGGATTGGATGATCGGCTCGGGCGCTTCGGCAGAGGGGGCGTGGCAGGCGCTGAACCGTCCCCAGGATGAACACGACAGGTACGTCCTCCGGTTCGACCTGGAGAACGAGGTGCTCACAGACTTTGATGAGCCGGGAGACCCCGGACGGCGAGTCACACTGTGGTGCGGGGGCCGTGTCCAGGAGGCCTCCTGCGGGCACAGTGAGCGGGGTCTGCTGATCCTGCTCGACGGAAACATCTGGCGTGGTAACCATGCCGTCGATCACCTGGCCCCCAGATCCCGCCAATGGGATGTGCTGCTCATCGACTCCGGCAGCCTGGCCATGCGCTCACGCGACCTGGGGGATCCGCGACGCAGCAGAGAACTGCTCCGTAGGTGTCTGCAGGCGGCACATCGGGCCGTCTGCGGGCGAGGCTGCAGGATTGCTGTGTCCTCTGAGGATGGTGGTGGTTGCCTATGGCGCCCGGATCGGATCGTGGTGGCTGGGCAGTCTTTGGGAGGGGTTGCTGCGGCCGACCTGGTTCTGCGTCATCCCGAGCTGGCTACTCGTGCCATTGTCCAGTCCGGCTCCTTCTGGCTCGGCTCTCAGCGCCGAGGCGAGGGTGAGGGAGAGCTGCTGCGCTGGTTGCGTCACCGCTCCGAGGCTCGGAGCCTGCAGCGCCCGAGAAGCGACCAGCATCCTCATGATGGCCATGGGCTGGGGGCGCGACTGGTGGTCCAGTGCGGGGTCCATGAAGACGGCCTGCGTCAGGGGGCTCGCACCGTCTCAGAGCTTCTTGGGGTCGAAGGAGCGCTGCTCGAGTATCGCGAGGAGCGTGGCGGGCACGATTACGCCTGGTGGCGTCATGCCTTGTCGTGGGGGCTTGACGCTCATGAGCAGGACCTGGGGTTCTGCTCATGAGCCTCCTGAGGTGCTCCGCGTGCGGCTGCCGCCAGCTCGGGGCGCACTGCCGGGGCGGATCTACTGCGCAAATAAAACCGTGATGCAAAAGAAATCTTGGCAACAAAGGGGTTACGTATCCCAATTTATCGTTACCATTGCTCGAGTTTCCTCAAGTCTCCCGGTTCTGAATGGTCTCAACCCGACCGATTGACGGGTTACCGCTGTGTATACTTAACCCGGAATCGACAACGCGGACGATGTTTTCGGGTGATAGCGGATTCTTAGAAGGGAGGCGTCCGTCTATCATCGTTCGCGAAAGGCAGTCGCGCCTGCTTCGTGGTGCGTCCTTTCCTCGTGCATCTCGGTTGTCAACCGTGTGCTGTACGAGTAAGTCCATCTGCCCCTGCCCATGAACGAGACCACGTCATGCAATACGCTCAGCGGCTGCTTGCCGCCCTCCCTTCCGTCAGGAGCGGCCTGCGCGCGATTCTTGCTGTTCTGACAGCCTTCGGCATTGTTCTGGCCACCGCCGGTGTTGCCGCCATGCCCCTTTTGAATGCAGGCAATGCTGTTGAGGACTATGAGAGCGGTTCGGCCTGCCACCCCGCGGCCAGAATGGTCTACCCCGAGGGCCAGTCGGCGCCCGAGTACGTGGTGCCGGTCTATGAGACCGGGTTCGGCGTGGGGGTCGAGTCGATCCTGTCGGGCTGGTGCAGTACCGCTGGGGAGGTCCTGGAGGACCCCACCATCACGCTCAACGTCGTCGAGGGCAAGACCGTCACTCCCTACCTGCTTCCCGGCATCAAGGCCGAGCTTGAGCGTCCGGCTCCCGCCAACGGCGAGCAGGATGTGTTCATCCCGACTGACTACCTCGTCAAGGGCGTGCGTCAGGCCACCGGAGACAAAGGCTGGGAGGTCGGCACGAAGGTCTTCAGCCTCACCTACACCAGTGGAACGGTGAGTGCGACCACGGGCCTGTTCTCCTTCGTCAAGCAGGACCCGGATGTCATCAACCCTCCGGCTCCCGAGCCGTCGCCGGAGCCGACTCCCGAACCCTCTGCGGAGCCCACCGCGGAGCCGACGCCGGAGCCTACCGCGGAGCCGACTCCCGAACCCTCTGCGGAGCCGAGTGCTGCACCCGGTCCGGTGCCAACTGCTGAACCGACGACCGCACCTACTGCGGAACCGGCTCCTCATGCCTCGAATGAGCCGTCGCCGGCGCCCTCGGCGTCTCCCACGCCGGTACCTACACCGACGCCTTCACCGAGTCCCTCCGCGGCACCCAGCCCGTCGGCAGCCCCCTCACCGTCTCCTTCTGCGGCGCCCAGTCCGACGGCCAGTCCTTCCGCGGCTGCTTCACCCAGCGCATCGCCCTCGCCTTCCAAGTCGCCCGAGCCGGCTGCCTCTGCCCAGCCGAGCGCGACCGCTAAGACGTGCCAGGTCAAGCCCGCCGTCCAGGTGCTCGGTTCCGATGGCTCGGATCTCCAGGGGACAGAGCCCTCCTACGACCCGGATACTGCAGTCAGGGTGCGGGGTACGGGCTGGTGCTCGCAGGGGACGATGCTCGACGGCGAGAAGCCGGTCGAGATCAAGGTCGCGGCCTACGGCGGGTACGTGGTTCCGGGAACGCTCTCGGTTCCCGTCACCTTCCGTCACGGGGCCTTCGACGCCCAGCTCAACCTGTCGGCCCTCTACACCGGGGGGAAGGTCGACAAGGGGCGCTACTACCTGCAGCTCTCGCCCATCGATTCCGGACTGACGGCCGCGACCAACATCTTCGCCCTCAACAAGGCCGTCGCCCCGCAGCCCACGCCGGAGCCGTCCCCCGCGCCGAGCCCGGCTCCTACTGCGACCGCGGAGCCCTCGGCCACTGCGGAGCCCACCAGCGAACCCGCACCGGAGCCGACTGGTTCACCCAACAGCCCTGCTCCCACGCCCTCGGCTGCTCCGTCGTCGGAGCCCTCCGCCTCGCCGGCACCTTCAGCCCACCCCTCCGAGACGGCGTCCCCGGCTCCTGCACCTCAGACCACCGAATCCGACCAGAACGCTCCGAAGCCGAACCCGGATGACAGTGGGCGCCCCGGAACGGACAACGCCGCGGGCAACCACCCAGGTGGCAACCCCGGCGGCACGGGCTCCGGCTCGGGCGCTGGTTCAGGTGCGGGCGCGGACACAGGCGCAGGCAGCCAGGCCGACTCCTCCGCGCCGCAGGCCCCCGATGCCGGATCGGACTCCCGTTCGACCTCGCAGGACGGCTCCGCCCAACAACCGGCCAACGCTGGGGCGGCGCCCGCCCCGAACGCCGGTGGCTCAGGAGGCGAACGCGTCCATGCCTCGGAAGACTCCGCGGCCTCGGCGCAGGCCTCGCCTGAGGCTGACGCGAGCTCACAGCGCACCGTCCGTCCGGACCGGAGCCCGGTGGCCCCGGTGACCAGCGCGGCCCACCTGAGCGCGGACAACGCCGGCTCCCTGTCCGGCTCCCGCCAGGGCAACATCGTCAACCTCGTCCTGCCCAAGTCCAAGGCGCAGGCGGGCGAGTGGGTCTCGGTGTTCGTCTTCCCCGGCGCCACCACGAAGGGATGGGTGCAGGTTGATGATGCCAACAGCGTCTCCATCGATATCTCAACATTCGACTCCGGCTCCTACGAGCTGGCGGTGGCCGATCGCGACAACAGCCTCCTGGGATGGGCGAAGCTGGAGATCTCCTCTGCGTCCTTCGATCCTCGCAACCCGGCACAGGCTCAGCTGCTGACCTTCCCGGACACCGCGGCTGCGCCCACCAAGGGCCTGAGTGCCAACGACATGCTCCTGGGGAGCGCCGGAGGGCTGCTGGTCGTCGGAGCCGTGAGCCTGCTGGTCGCCGCGTTCTCCGGGATGCCACTGCGCGCACCACGGACCACCCTGCGGCTTCCGCGCAGGCGCTGAGACGGTGTAGTAGGAGAGCGTCAATGACATCGTCAAGGAGCCGGAGCACGCGGCCGTGGAAAGGAGGTGTGAGCAGATGATCCGGATATTCCGGATGACTGAGCGCGTACGGCGTGAGCGGCGTCCCGTGCCGAGTCGACATCGGAGTGCCTTGAGGCGCCTTCAGGGGGCACCTCGGATGCTGGTCATCGTCTGCTCCGTGCTCCTGGCCTCCCTGGTGGCGGTGGTCTCCACGAGCCCCGTCGCCAGCGCGGACACCAAAACCGGTCCCTCCACTACAGGAACCGCCTCAACAGTCAGCCCCTCGACGGTCGCTGTCGGAGGAACGATCATGTACACGCTGTCGGGATTCCCCAGCGGCGTGACGGTCCAGGTCCTCATCGACGACGGTGCCCTGGTCGCCTCGCGCCCCGGGGAGTCCGAGGTGGTCACCACGATCACCGTCAAGAAGGACGGCACTGCCGCAGGCTCCTTCGAGCTGCCCGAGTACGTCGAGCAGGGCAACCACTGGCTGCGATTCCGGGTCTTCGGGGCCCAGGGGGAGAGCGGCCAGGAGGGCAACGCGGCGGACTACACCAACAAGAGCCCCTACTTCACGGTATCGGGTGTCACGGTCATAGGCGGGTCCGCCCCTCCCACCGTTCCGCCGGCTCCCACCCCACCGCCCCGTCAAGTCGCGGCCTCGGGCCGGGCCAACGGCACCGCCGCCGGCATTCAAGCCGCGGGGCCAGGTGGCGAGTCGGCCGGTTTCCCAATCATCGGTGCCTTCGTCCTCGGGCTCAGCGTGATCCTGGTGGTGCTGTCGGTGCTCGTGGCGATCAACCGTCGCAGGATGGCTGCCTATCAACGTCGTCGGGCCATGGCCTGAGGGCTGAGACCCGAGCTCCTTGTAAACTGCCGCCGGCGCCCACCCGTCTCGTGGTGCGCCCCGACGGGCACCGGCTCAGTGCCCCACACGGAAGGAACTCAGCACCGTGCTGCGAACCCGAAACGCAGGCTCTCTGCGCGCCTCAGACATCGGCCAGGTCGTCACCCTCACCGGATGGGTGGATCGACGTCGTGACCACGGAGGCGTGGCCTTCATCGACTTGCGGGACGCCTCGGGGATCGCCCAGGTCGTCATCCGCGAGGAGATCGCCCACGACTTGCGCGCCGAGTACGTCTTGGCCGTCACCGGGGAGGTGAGCGCCAGGCCCGAGGGCAACGCCAACCCGAACCTGCCCACCGGCGAGATCGAGGTCGTCGTCTCCGACGTCGAGATTCTCAACGCCTCCGCGCCGCTGCCCTTCCAGGTCTCCGACCACGCCGAGGACGCCGGACAGGTCGGCGAGGAGGCGCGTCTGCGCTACCGCTACCTCGACCTGCGGCGCAGCGCCATGCAGCACGCCATCCGCCTGCGGGCCAAGGTCAGCCAGGCCGCCCGCAGAGTCCTGGACTCCCATGACTTCGTGGAGATCGAGACCCCCACCCTGACCCGCTCCACCCCGGAGGGCGCCCGCGACTTCCTGGTCCCGGCTCGACTGGCACCGGGCTCCTGGTACGCCCTGCCGCAGAGCCCGCAGCTGTTCAAGCAGCTCCTCATGGTGGCCGGCATGGAGCGCTACTACCAGATCGCCCGCTGCTACCGCGATGAGGACTTCCGCGCCGACCGCCAGCCCGAGTTCACCCAGCTCGACGTGGAGATGAGCTTCGTCGAGCAGGACGACGTCATCGCCGTCGCCGAGGACGTGCTGCGTGAGGTGTGGGCGCTCATCGACTACGAGCTGCCCACGCCCATCGCCCGCATGACCTACCACGACGCCATGGAGAGGTACGGCTCGGACAAGCCCGACCTGCGCTTCGGCTGCGAGCTGGTGGACCTGACCGACTACTTCAAGGACACCACCTTCCGGGTCTTCCAGAACCCCTACGTGGGCGCGGTCGTCATGCCCGGAGGGGCCTCCCAGTCCCGCCGCACCTTCGACGCCTGGCAGGAGTGGGCCAAGCAGCGCGGCGCCAAGGGCCTGGCCTACGTCACCGTCGCCGAGGACGGGACCCTCGGCGGACCCGTCGCCAAGAACATCACCGACGCCGAGCGCGAGGGCCTGGCCCAGGCCGCCGGCGCCGCGCCCGGCGACTGCATCTTCTTCGCCGCCGGGCCCGTGGACTCCTCGCGCGCCCTGCTGGGCGCTGCCCGTCTGGAGATCGGCAAGCGCTGCGGCCTCATCGACGACGACGAGTGGTCCTTCGTGTGGGTCGTGGACGCCCCCCTGTTCAAGCCCTCCGCCGAGGCCAAGGCCGACGGCGACGTGGCCCTGGGCAAGTCCGCCTGGACCGCGGTCCACCACGCCTTCACCTCACCCAAGCCCGAGTGCCTGGAGACCTTCGACACCGACCCGGGAAGCGCCCTGGCCTACGCCTACGACATCGTCTGCAACGGCAACGAGATCGGAGGCGGCTCCATCCGTATCCACCGCAGCGACGTCCAGGAGCGCGTCTTCAACGTCATGGGGATCGGCGAGCAGGAGGCCCAGGAGAAGTTCGGCTTCCTGCTGGATGCCTTCAAGTTCGGTGCTCCGCCGCACGGCGGCATCGCCTTCGGCTGGGACCGCATCGTCTCCCTGCTGACCCGGGCCGACTCCATCCGCGACGTCATCGCCTTCCCCAAGTCCGGTGGTGGCTTCGACCCACTGACCGAGGCGCCCGCCCCGATCACGCCCGAGCAGCGCAAGGAGGCCGGGGTTGACGCCGAGCCCGACACGGCCGATAAGCCTGAGGTAGCGAACAAGGCCTGAGAGCCCACAGGGCCCACGGCAAACCGAGATGGTCGACGGGTGCGTGTCAGAACGAATGATCTGGCGCGCACCCGTCGATGCCTTGAAACATCGATACTGGCTCGGCAGCTCTACAACCGGCCCAGGACGCAGGCGAAACCCCGACTGCCCGCGGCCCACTCCTCATCATTGGGACCGAGCGTGTTGATCGTGTAGCTGGTGGACAGGTCGAGTCCGTAGCGCTGCGCGTAGGCGCTGGTGCAGGCGGCCTCGACCTGAGGGTCATTCGCCATGGCCTCGGTGGCGCTGGAAGCGGTCGTGGCCGGATCGAAGGTTCCGCCGGCGAAGACGATCCAGTCGGCCTGGGAGCAGTCGACCTGGCTGACGCTCGTGCCGCCCACGACCGAGGTCGTCCGGCTCAGACAGGTCCCCAGAGGCCACGGCATGTCGTCGGAGTAGGGGATGCCCTGGGCGTTGACCTGCACGGGAGTCGGGGCGGCTGTCGGGGAGGGCGAGGCCTTCCGGGAGCCGGGCACGGTCGCCCGTACCGTGGCCGAGGGGCGGCTGCCGGCGCCCTGCTCCGCTCGGGCCCCGGCATGTAGCACGGGCGAGGCAGAGGCCCCCTGGGCCGCCCGGTTCGCTGACGGCACCGAGTCGATGAGCCTGACGGCGCCCAGCACAGCGGCGGAGATGACGACGCCCGCTGTCACCCCCAGTGCCAGGAGCATCAGTGCCCTGCTCGAGCGGCGCGATCCGGCTGTGGGCGTCGAGATCACCGCAGGCAGGGGGTGGGAATCCCGTAGCGCCGAGTGAGGGGTGCTGAACGCGCCGTTCGAGAGCCCGCCGGCCCGAGTCAGTGCCTCAGTCAGCTCATTGCCGTCGCGGTACCGCTGAGCGGGGTCGGGGTGCAGCGCCCGGTCGAGCAGCGGGCGTAACGCCTCGGGGATGCGCGCGTCGGAGGTGTCGATGGGCACCGACAGGTGGTTGATGATCTCCGGCAGGCTCTGGGGTGCGCCGTCGGCTGTGCGTCGAGGACCGCGTCCGGTCAGGAGCGCGAAGAGAACGGCCCCCATCGACCACACGTCGCCCCTGGGTGAGGGCGCGGCCAGGGTGAAGGCCTCCGGGGGAGCGAAGTCCGGCGTCATCGTCTCCAGGGTGACGGAGGAATCGATGCCCTCGCGCTGGACGGCGGCCAGGCCGAAGTCGCTCAAACGCGGGCTTCCATAAGCGTCAATGAGGATATTTCCGGGCTTGATGTCGCGGTGGAGAACCCCGGCGTCGTGAGCGGCGCCCAGGGCGGAGCACACGGCCGTGACGATGCTGACGGCCTGAGCGGCGCTGATCTCGCCGCGCTGCAGGACCTGGGCCAAGGAGCCCCCGTCACAGCGTTCCATGACCAGGTAGGGGCGCCCGTCGGGAAGCACTCCGGAGTCGATCAGCGAGACCGCGTTCGGGTGCCCGCTGATCCGGCTGGCGGCCGCCATCTCCCGCATGAAACGTCGGCGGTTGCGCTCGTCGTGCAGCGGCCTGGAGTCGATCTTGACAGCCACTGGGCGCCCCAACGAGACCTGCTCCCCGGCGTAGACGGTGGCGAATCCTCCCTGACCCAGCACCTGTCCCAGACGGACACCGGGCACAGGCGGTGCAACGTGCCCAGAAGCACCGGAAACAGGGAGGGGACTGCTCATGGGCACATGATCGTTGCGCGTGCGCATCGGTGCAAACCCGCCATTCCCTGAGCCTCATCGTCCAGGGGCCTCCCACTGACCGTCTGCTCCGGGTGCCGTCGGCTACAGCGTTGCCGCAAACCGTGAGGGCCTCCTGCCGACATACGTCATTCGGCAAAAGGCCCTCACAGGGGCGCACCTCCTGAAGGCGGAGCCCGTCCAGGGGTGACTGACTGAGTCGCTCAGGCGGCGTGCGTGCAGGTCGGGCAGGTGCAGTCCTCGCAGGTGCACGAGGAGCAGGAGTCCGAGCAGTGCTCGCACGAGCAGGTGTTGTGGTTGCAGGTGGGGCAGGTGCAGTCCTCGCACTCGCACACGGCGCAGGGGTCCGAGCAGTGCTCGCACGAGCAGGTGTCGCACTCGTCGTAGTGGCCGTTGTCCTCGTGGTGGGCGTGGCCGTTGTGAATGTAGTCCACGTGGTCTCCGTGGATGACGGCCAGGTGCCCGCAGTCGGGGCCGTGGGTGTGCTGGTGGGCCTCAGCGGGGCGGTGCTCAGTGGTGGCAGTCATGATCGTGCTCCTTCGTGTGCTCGAGGGTGTCGATGAAGATGGATGCGACATGGTCGTCAATGAGGGAGTAGCTCTGGCGCTTGCCGTCGCGGACCGACTCGACCAGGTGGGCGTTGCGCAGGACCCGCAGGTGGTGCGAGACCAGGGGCTGGGAGACGCCGAGGAACGTCACCAGCTCGGTGACGTCAGCCGGTGAGCTGATGAGGCGGTAGACGATGCTCGCCCTCATGGGGTGAGCCAGCGCCTTGAACAGCTGCACCACGGCCGAGTCCTCCCCAAGGGGGGCCTCCGGTGGTGTCGCGACCTTTCGCATACAAGGGATTTTATATCAACTTGCCTTGATGTCAAAGCGTTCTTCCGCGGAGTGCGTTCGTGCGGCTCATGTAGCATTCCGGCCATGTCATCGGTGACCTCAGACAGTGGAGGGTGCGTACGCGGAGACGAGCGCATGATCTTCGGGCACCGGGGCCTGAGCTCGCTCGCCCCGGAGAACACCATGGCCGCTTTCCGTTGTGCAGTGGATCATCAGGTGAAGTGGGTGGAGGCCGACGTCGACGTCATCGCCGACGGAACAGTCATCATCTGCCACGACTCCACCCTGGACCGGACCACGAATCGCACCGGTCGGTACGACGACCTGACTGCGGCCGATCTGGCGGGCATCGACGCCGGAGGCTGGTTCTCCCCTCGGTTTGTGGGTGAGCCGCTGCCCGCCCTGAGCGATCTCATCGACCTCATGAACGACAGTGGTCTCAACGCCAACATCGAGATCAAGCCCAACGAGACCGGCAAGGAGGCGACCTTGCGCCTCATCGATGGCGTCATCACACAGCTCGAGCGCCTGCGCCCCGACGTCAAGGTCATCGTCTCCTCCTTCAGTCACCTCCTGCTCCACCTGTTCAAGCAGCGCGCCCCGGAGGTCCCCGTGGGGTGCCTCTACGAGAGTCGTGCGCTGTCGGGTGACTGGAGGAGCACCCTTGAGATCGTGGGCGCCGACTTCATCCACCCCGAGGACTCCGGCCTGACCCGGCAGCAGGTCCAGGAGTTTCGGGATGCGGGCTACGGCGTCAACATCTGGACCGTCAACTCGCCCAGCCGAGCCGACGAGCTCTTCAGCTGGGGGGCCACCGGCGTCTTCTCCGACGTCGCCCACCAGATCCCTGGCTGCTGACACCCGTCTGTCCCCAGAACGCTATGTGAGAACCATCACCCGGGGTAGGGTGGGGGCATGGCACGTTACATCGAGCTCCACCCCGTCAACCCGCAGGTGCGTCTGGTTGAGAAGGTCGTCGACACGTTGCGCGACGGCGGCCTGGTCGCCTACCCCACCGACTCCGGATACGCCCTGGCCTGTGCGCCGGGCAACAAGGATGGGCTGGACCGGATCCGCACCATCCGCCAGCTCGACGGCAAGCACAACTTCACCTTCGTGTGCGCCGACTTCGCCCAGGTCGGGCCGCTGGCCATCGTGGGCAACAACGCCTTCCGGCTCATCAAGCGGCTTACCCCGGGGCCGTGGACCTTCATCCTCAAGGGCACCAAGGACGTGCCCCGGATGACGCTCAACCCCAAGAAGCACACGCTGGGCGTGCGCATCCCCGACCACGCCATCACCCAGTCCCTCGTCGCCGAGTTCGGCGCTCCCATCCTGTCCTCCACCTTCATCCGCCCCGGCCAGGAGGAGCCCGAGACCAACGGATGGGAGATCCAGGATTCGCTGGGGCACCTCATCGACGTCGTCATCGAGGGGCCCGTAGGACAGGGGGAGTCGACCACCGTCGTCGACCTGACCGACGACGTCCCCGAGGTGCTGCGTGAGGGTGCCGGAGACGTCAGCCTCCTGTGACCGATCTGTGGCCGACTCGGCCATCGCTGAGCTCGTATTGCTTGCCGGGCCCGCCTTCGCGTGAGGCCTTGCAAGTTCCTGGAGATCGTGCATCCGTGGGGCCGGCGTCAGGGGAGATAGGGTCGGTGCATGGACCTGTTCGAGTCGGCCGGCACGGATGACGCCGGGATCCCCGTGGACTCCCACGCGCCGCTGGCGGTGCGGATGCGTCCGCGCACGCTCGATGAACTCCAGGGGCAGGCACACCTGCTCACCCCCGGATCGCCTCTGCGCCGCCTCGTGGAGCCGGCCGAGGCGAGCGGGGGCTCCCATGCTGGTGAACGGGGCGCCGCCGCGCGGCCGTCTAGCTCCTCCCTGTCCTCGGTCATCCTGTGGGGCCCACCCGGAACCGGCAAGACGACGCTGGCCTACCTGGTGGCACGGGGCAGTGGCCGCAGGTTCGTGGAGCTGTCAGCGGTGACGGCCGGCGTCAAGGACGTGCGCGCCGTCGTCTCCGATGCCCGGCGCCGTTTGGCGGCGGGGGAGGAGACGGTGCTGTTCATCGACGAGGTGCACCGATTCTCCCGCTCCCAGCAGGATGCCCTGCTACCGAGCGTGGAGAACCGGTGGGTGACGCTCATCGCGGCCACCACGGAGAACCCGTCCTTCAGCGTTGTTTCACCGCTCCTGTCCCGCTCCCTGCTTCTGACGCTCCAGCCTCTGGGGGCCGATGACATCGGGCGCCTGATCGATCGCGCGCTGGATGACGAGCGGGGCCTGGCCGGCACCGTGGGCATCAGCGAGGAGGCGCGCGAGCAGATCGTGCGCATGGCCGGCTCCGACGCCCGCAAGGCGCTCACCGTGCTGGAGGCCGCCGCCGGCACGGTCCTGGCGCAGACACCTGCTTCCAGCTCGTCGCCCCTCATCGAGGTGGCCGACGTCGAGCGGGCCGCGGACGTGGCAGCGGTGCGTTACGACCGCGCCGGAGACCAGCACTACGACGTCATCAGCGCCTTCATCAAGTCGATGCGCGGCTCGGACCCCGACGCCACGATGCACTACCTGGCGCGCATGATCGCCGCAGGGGAGGACCCCCGCTACATCGCCCGCCGCATCGTCATTCACGCCGCCGAGGACGTGGGCCTCGCCGACCCCACGGTGCTGTCCACCGCCGTTGCCGCCCAGCAGGCGGTCGCCATGATCGGGATGCCGGAGTCCGGGCTCATCCTGGCCGAGGCCGCGCTCGCCGTGGCCACCGCTCCTAAGTCCAACGCGGTCACCGCGGCGCTCAACGAGTCACTGGCCGATGTGCGGGCCGGTAAGGCCGCGGCCGTTCCCGCTCACCTGCGCGACGCCCACTACTCCGGGGCCGAGGGGCTCGGGCACGGCAAGGGCTACCGCTACCCGCATGACTTTCCCCACGCCGTCGTCGGCCAGCAGTACCTGCCCGACGGGCTCGAGGGCAGCCGGTACTACCGGCCCACCGGCAACGGCTTCGAGAAGCAGCTGGCCTCCCGCCTCGAGGCGGTCAGGCGCATCCTCGACGAGCGATAGTGCGTACGCCTTGAGCACCCCATCCGGGCAGAGCTTGAGGACCGTCTCACACCGGGCGGTTCCGACATGGGTTTTCGCCGGTGAGCACGCTAGAGTTCTCGAGTTGTCCACATCGGAAACGGCAGGCGCCTCCCGCAGGTGTCACCGGCCGACGACGATGCGGACCTCCTGGGGTCCCGGCCCGAACCGAGGCTTGACCCCGCGCCGTCGGCTCCCGCCACGGCGTGCGACCATCGATCCGACAGGAATGACACACATGAGCTCTTCACGCTCCCGCCGCCAGGTGCGCCTCTCCCGCGCCCTCGGCATCCCGCTGACCCCCAAGGCCGTGCGCTACTTCGAGCGCCGCCCCTACGGCCCCGGTGAGCACGGCCGCGCCCGCCGCCGCACCGAGTCCGACTACGCCGTCCGCCTCAAGGAGAAGCAGCGCCTGCGCGCCCAGTACGGCATCCGCGAGGCCCAGCTCCAGCGCGTCTTCGAGGAGGCCCGTCGCGGCCAGGGCCTGACCGGTGAGTCCCTCGTCGAGCTGCTCGAGATGCGCCTGGACGCCCTCGTTCTGCGCTCCGGGATCGCCCGCACCATCGCCCAGGCCCGCCAGGACGTGGTCCACCGCCACATCCTCGTCGACGGCAAGGTCGTGGACCGCCCCTCCTACCGCGTCAAGCCCGGCCAGACCATCCAGGTCCGTCCCCGCTCCCAGGTGATGGTGCCCTTCCAGGTCGCCGCCGCCGGTGCGCACCGCGACGTGCTGCCCCCCGTCCCGGAGTACCTCAACGTGGACCTCGAGAAGCTCTCGGCCACGCTGGTGCGCCGTCCCAAGCGCGACGAGGTCCCCGTGACCTGTGACGTCCAGATGGTCGTCGAGTACTACTCGCGCTGACCCTCACGCCCACCTGACGCCGGGGCGCCCCGGACCCATGAGAGGTTCGGGGCGCCCCGGCGTGGGAGTACGCTCACCATGGAGCAACTCGACCGGCTCCGCGTCCGCAGGCGACTGATTCCACCGTCTCCGCCGAGTACCTGGCCGGCCGGTCGGCCACACCACACCGTCCACCCGCCCAGCACCAGGCCCAAGAGCCGCAGTGCCCGGGCACACCTCGAACAGGATGAGGACCCCATGCGCACATCCGAGATCCGCAGCCGCTGGCTGGACTACTTCGCCGCGAACGAGCACGAGATCCGGCCCTCGGTCTCCCTGGTGTCTCCCGAGCCCTCCATCCTGTTCACCGTGGCCGGCATGGTGCCCTTCATCCCCTACATCCTGGGTACCGAGGAGGCCCCCTGGCCCCGGGCCGCCTCGGTGCAGAAGTGCATCCGCACCAATGACATCGACAACGTCGGTATCACGACGCGCCACGGCACCTTCTTCCAGATGAACGGCAACTTCTCCTTCGGTGACTACTTCAAGGAGGGGGCCATCTCCTACGCCTGGGGCCTGCTGACAGGCAGCCGCGAGGAGGGCGGCTACGGTCTGGACGGGGACCGGCTGTGGATGACGATCTGGGAGGAGGACCAGGTCTCCCTCGACTACTGGACCCGTGAGATCGGGGTGCCCGCAGAGCGGATCCAGCTCCTTCCCTTCAAGGACATCTCCTGGTCCACGGGCCAGCCCGGCCCTGCCGGTTCCTGCTGCGAGATCCACTACGACCGCGGCCCCGCCTACGGGCCCGACGGCGGTCCCGCCGTCGACACCCAGGGTGACCGCTTCCTGGAGATCTGGAACCTCGTCTTCGACGAGTTCCTGCGCGGAGAGGGCAAGGGCCACGACTTCGAGCTCCTGGGCAAGCTCGACCAGACGGCCATCGATACCGGTGCCGGTCTGGAGCGCCTGGCCTTCATCATGCAGGACAAGCCCAACATGTACGAGATCGACGAGGTCTTCCCCGTCATCAAGGCCGCCGAGGAGTTGTCCGGAAAGGTCTACGGCCGCGGCTCGGCCGGCCCCGAGGCGGGCGAGGCCTACCACGATGACGTGCGCATGCGGGTCGTCGCCGACCACGTGCGCTCGGCCCTCATGCTCATCTCCGACGGCGTGCGTCCCGGCAACGACGGCCGCGGCTACGTCCTGCGCCGCCTCATCCGCAGGGCGGTGCGCTCCATGCGCCTGCTCGGCGTCGACGAGGCCGCCATGCCCACGCTGCTGACCGTCTCGAAGGACGCCATGAAGTCCTCCTACCCCGAGCTGGAGACCGGCTGGAGCACCATCTCCGAGGTGGCCTACGGCGAGGAGGACGCCTTCCGTCGCACCCTGGCCGCCGGCACCACGATCCTGGACACCGCGGTGGCCTCGGCCAAGAAGGAGGCGGGCCGCTCCGGGCGTCCGCTGGTGTCGGGCAAGAGCGCCTTCGAGCTGCACGACACCTACGGCTTCCCCATCGACCTGACCCTCGAGATGGCGGCCGAGCAGGGGGTCGATGTCGATGAGAGCGCCTTCCGCAGCCTCATGAACGAGCAGAAGGAGCGTGCCCGGGCCGACGCGCGCGCCAAGAAGACCGGACACGCCGACATCCGCGTCTTCCGCGAGCTGGAGAAGGAGATGGGCGGCGGCTCGACCTTCCTGGGCTACACCGAGTCCTCCGCCGATGCCACCGTCGCCGGGATCCTCGTTGACGGCGTCCCGCAGAGCGTCGTCACCGCCCCGGCCGAGGTCGAGGTCGTCCTGGACCGGACTCCGTTCTGGGCCGAGATGGGCGGCCAGCTCGCCGACCAGGGCACGATCCGGCTGGCCGACGGCGGCACCGTCGAGGTCGACGACGTCCAGGCCCCCGTCAAGGGGCTGCACGTCCACCGCGGCACCCTGACCGAGGGCACGATCGCGGTGGGGGAGAAGGCCTTCGCCCAGATCGACTCGGCGCGCCGCCTGGCGATCGCCCGAGCCCACACCTCCACCCACATGGTGCACAAGGCGCTCCACGAGATCGTCTCCGACAACGCCACCCAGGCCGGCAGCGAGAACTCGCCCTCCCGCATGCGCTTCGACTTCCGCCACGGCTCAGCCCTGGCCTCGGACCAGATCTCCGGCATCGAGGAGCGGGTCAACAACAGGCTCTCGGAGGACCTGGCCGTCACCGACGAGGTCATGGACATCGACGCCGCCCGCGCCGCAGGCGCCATGGCCCTGTTCGGGGAGAAGTACGGCAAGCAGGTGCGGGTCGTCTCCATCGGGGGTGACTGGTCCAAGGAGCTGTGCGCCGGCACTCACGTCCCCAGCACCGGCCACATCGGCCGCATCGCGGTGCTGGGCGAGTCCTCGATCGGTTCGGGCGTGCGCCGCATCGACGCCCTCGTCGGTGAGGGCGCCTACGGCTACCAGGCCAAGGAGCACGCGCTGGTCTCCCAGCTCTCAACCATGGTCGGGGGCCGCCCCGAGGACCTGCCCGAGCGCGTCGAGAGCCTCATGACGCGCCTGAAGGACGCCGAGAAGCGCCTGGCCGCGGCCGAGCAGGCGGCGCTGTCGGCGCGCACGGCCGGCATCGTCTCCGACGCCGTCCGGCTGGGCGAGGTCCGTCTTGCCTCAGCCGACCTCGGGACCGTCGGCTCGGCCGATGCCGTACGCTCGCTGGTCCTCGACACCCGCAGCCGACTCGGTGACGCCGAGCCCGCCGTCGTCGCCGTCGGCGCAGTCGTCGGCTCGCGTCCGGTCGTGGTGGTGGCCACCAATGCCGGTGCCCGTGACCAGGGCATCCGTGCCGGTGCCCTGGTGCGTACCGCCGCCCAGGTTCTGGGCGGCGGAGGCGGCGGCAAGGACGACCTGGCCCAGGGCGGTGGTCAGAACCCCCAGGCTCTCGACGAGGCGCTGCGCGCCGTGGCCGAGCAGATCCAGGCCTGATCCGGGGAACCGGATCGCCCCGCACGCGTAGCAGATCCTGTGACAGGCTCATCGGCTCAACCGGACCCGACGCAATTCCGTCCCGGTGTCCGCATCGCCTTCGATGTCGGAAAGGCACGTATTGGTGTCGCTCGTTGCGATCAGGACGCGATCCTGTCGTTTCCTGTGGTAACTCTCAGGCGGGACCGCTATGGTGCAGACCTCGACGAGGCCGTTGACCTCGTCGAGGAGTACGGTGCCTTCGAGGTGATCGTCGGTTTGCCCAAGCACATGGGCGGCGGCAGCTCGAGCTCAACCAGGGATGCCCGCCAGTGGGCGCGAGACCTGGCGAGCCGCCTGCCGCAGCGAGTGTGCGTCCGGCTGGTCGACGAGCGGCTCACCACCGTCTCTGCTCACCGGGATCTGCACGCGGCCGGCCTGAAGGAGAGGAGCTTCCGCGGTATTGTCGACCAAGCGGCAGCGGTCGTCATCCTCGAACAGGCCATCACCACTGAGCGGATGTCCGGGGTCCCGGCCGGTGAGCGAGTCCACCCGATCAAGAGAGGCAGAGCGTGAGCCACGACGATTTCTTCGCCGAGCTCGGCATCCAGCGCGATGAGGACGCTGGTGACGCCAAGGACAAGCCCAAGAGCCGCAGGCAGCGGCGCATGGAGAAGGTCGAGCGCCGTCAGCGCAAGCGGCGTCGGCACTGGCTGACCAGCCTTGTCATCGTCATCACCCTCGTGGCTGTCGGCGTCCTGGGCTACAAGGCCATCGGGATCATGCGCGACGCCTCCGCCCAGGCGACTCACGCCGAGGACTACAAGGGTGAGGGTGAGGGCGAGGTCACCGTGACGATCCCGGAGGGGGCCTCCGGAGCTGACATCGGAGACATCCTCCAGAGCAAGGGCGTCGTCGCCTCCGGCAAGGCCTTCACCAATGCGGCGAAGAACAACCCGAAGGGCAATACGATCCAGCCGGGTACCTACAAGCTCAAGAAGAAGATGTCCGCCAACTCCGCTCTCCAGGCGCTGCTCGATCCTGAGAGCAAGGGCGATCACACGCTGACCATCCCCGCCGGTGTCTCCAAGCAGATCGTCAAGGACCGGCTCAAGAAGGTCGGCAGCTTCACCGACGAGCAGATCGAGGCGGCCTATGCCGACTCCGCTGCCATCGGTCTGCCTGCCGAGGCCGGCGGTAATGTCGAGGGCTGGCTCGCCCCGGGCACCTACGACGTCACTGAGAACGCCACGCCGAAGGACCTGGTCAAGAAGATGGTCTCCCAGACCGTCACCCAGCTCAAAGAGCTCCAGGTGCCCAAGGAGGACTACCAGAAGGTGCTGACCAAGGCCTCCATCGTCGAGCGCGAGGTCAACAGTGAGCGGTACTACGGGCAGGCAGCGAGGGTCATCGAGAACCGTCTGTCGCAGACAGACGGCGAGACCCACGGCCTGCTCCAGATGGACTCGACAGTGCAGTACGGCCTGGGACGGTATGGAGGCATCCCCACCGAGGCGGAGACTCAGGACGCGAACAACCCGTACAACACCTACGTTCACAAGGGTCTCCCGCCCGGGCCGATCGGCAGCCCTGGCGAGGCGGCCATCAAGGCGGTGCTCAACCCGCCGGCCGGGAGCTGGCTCTACTTCGTCACGGTGAACCTCGAGACCGGCGAGACTCTGTTCGCCTCCACCAACGAGGAGCAGAAGACCAACACCAAGAAGCTCAACGACTACTGCAAGAAGAACCAGGAGATCTGCAACGGCGAGAAGAAGAGTGGCTGAGTCGCCGGCGGGGGAGATCCGCCACCGCGCCGCCGTCATCGGCAGTCCGGTGAGCCACTCGCTGTCACCCGTGCTGCACCGGGCCGCCTACGCCGGGCTCGGACTGGACGACTGGTCCTACGAGCGGCGCGAGACCGACTCGGAGGCGCTGTCGGCCCTGCTCGCCGAGCTGGCCGCTCCGGTTCAGGCCGGTCCGGCCTGGG
Organism: Actinomyces sp. SKVG-SVH-4(1); assembly: GCF_048514265.1. Classification (NCBI taxonomy): domain Bacteria; kingdom Bacillati; phylum Actinomycetota; class Actinomycetes; order Actinomycetales; family Actinomycetaceae; genus Actinomyces; species Actinomyces sp. SKVG-SVH-4(1). The sequence goes on from NZ_JBGEVE010000002.1 coordinate 116,913, forward strand.
CGGGCCTGAGTGTCACCATGCCCCACAAGCAGACGCTCCTGGCGCGCCTGGACGTCATCGACCCTCTCGCTGGGGCCGTCGGCGCTGTCAACACCGTGGTGGCACAGCGCAGCGGCGCAGGAAGTGCGCTCCTGGCCGGCTTCAACACCGACGTCGCCGGTATTGTCGGCGCGCTGCGGGAGACCACCCGTACACAGGAACCGGATTGCCCAGGCGTCCGCCCGCGAATCGAGCAGGCCGTGGTGCTCGGATCGGGTGCCACCGCCTGTTCCGCCCTCGCAGCGCTCGGAGAGCTCCGGGCCGGCCGGATCACCGTCGTGGCCCGACGACACGCCGGCCCCGGTCGTGCACTCAGCGCCGCCCACCGCATGGGGCTGGACATGGAGACCCTCACCTGGAAGCCTGCCGACTCCGCCTCCAACACCGAGGCGGCCCGGCGTCTGGCCGCAGCCGACGTCGTCATCTCGACCCTGCCCGCGCATGCGGCCGACCCGCTGGCAGACCCACTGAGGCAGGCCCTGGACCAGGCCGAGGGCACCCGCCCAGGAGCCGCCATGCTCGACGTCGTCTACGCCCCCTGGCCCACCGCCGTCGCCGGTGCCTGGGCGCAGGCCGGGGGAGCCCTCGCCCCGGGCTGGCTCATGCTTCTGCACCAGGCCGTGCCTCAGGTGCAGCTCATGACCGGGCAGCAGCCCGATATTGAACTCATGCGCACCGCGCTCCTAGCGGCCCTCGCCCCCACCACGGATACCTCGGAAACCTCCAACTGACCCGCACCACAGCGACGATCCAGGACGGGTGACACCGGCGGCGGCATCGGCGTGTGAGAGTATCTACCCCATGCTTCGATGGATGACGGCCGGGGAGTCCCACGGCGAGGCTCTGACCGCGGTGCTGGAAGGCGTGCCCGCGGGCGTGCGGATCACCAGTGAGGACATCCGGGCGGCACTGGCCCGGCGGCGACTGGGGCACGGGCGTGGTGCCCGCCAGGCCTTCGAGCGCGACGAGCTGCGGGTCCTGGGCGGCATCCGCCACGGGAGCACCATCGGCAGCCCCGTCGCCCTGCAGATCGGCAACTCCGAGTGGCCCAAGTGGTCCACGGTCATGAGCGCCGACCCCGTGGACCCCCACGACCTGCTCATCGACGCCGGCACCGGTGACGAGCGCGAGATCGCCCGCAACCGCCCGCTGACCCGCCCCAGGCCCGGGCACGCAGACCTGCCGGGGATGCTCAAGTACGACCTGCCCGAGGCCCGTCCGGTCCTGGAACGGGCCTCAGCCCGCGAGACCGCCGCCCGCGTGGCGCTGGGGGCCGTGGCCGAGGCCATCCTGGAGCAGGTGGCCGGTGTCAGCCTGGTCAGCCACGTCGTGCGGATCGGATCGGTTGCCCTGCCCGACGACGTACCCCCGCCGAGAGCTGAGGACACCGAGCGCCTCGACGCCGACCCCGTGCGCTGCACGGATCCGGCCACCAGTGCCGCCATGGTCGCCGAGATCGATGCCACCAGGAAGGACGGTGACACGCTCGGGGGCGTCGTCGAGGTCATCGCCACCGGTGTTCCGGTGGGACTGGGCACCCACGTCAGCGCCGACCGCCGCCTCGACGCGCGCCTGGCGGCCGCGCTCATGGGGATCCAGGCCGTCAAAGGCGTGGAGATCGGTGACGGCTTCACCGAGGCGGCCCGGCGGGGCTCAGCGGCTCACGACGAGATCGTCTCAGTGGACTGTGGAACGCTCACCCGGTCCACCAACCGCGCCGGTGGCATCGAGGGCGGTATCTCCAACGGCTCCGACGTGCGGGTACGGGCCGCCTTCAAGCCGATCTCCACGGTGCCCAGGGCCCTGCGCACCGTCGACCTGGCCACGGGCGAGCCCGCCACCGGGCTGCACCAACGCTCAGACGTGTGTGCCGTCGTCCCCGGAGCGGTCATTGCACAGGCCATGACTGCTCTGGTTCTGGCCGATCTTCTGCTGGACAAGACCGGAGGGGACTCGGTCGATGAGGCCGGACGCAACCTGCGTTCCTACCTGGACCGCATCGCTGAACGGACGCAGTGGCGAACCGAGCGGTGAATCTTGTGGCAAGTCGATCTGCTCGGGCGATACTGGTACGACCCACAGCGATCTCGACGGAGAGGGAGTCACGATCATGACCTGGAAGCGTGTTCCGACCATCGCTCTGCGCGACGACCAGCTGCCCCTGGTACTGGTGGGGCTGCCCGGCGCGGGCAAGACCACCCAGGCCAGGCTCCTGGCCCAGGCCCTGGGCGTCCAGGTCACTGACACCGACGCTGAGATCCGCCGGCGCGCCCGCATGACGATCCCAGAGATCTTCGCCGCCGAGGGGGAGGAGAGCTTCCGCGACCGCGAGCACCGGGCCATGCGGGCAGTCCTGGACTCCCCGGCGGCCGCTCAGGGTGTCATCGCCCTGGGCGGGGGAGCGGTGCTGCGCCCTGAGAACCGAGACCTGCTGCGCGGTCACACGGTCATCTACCTGTCCGCCTCTCCGAGCACTGCGGCCAAGCACGTGGGGGACGGGGCCGGGCGCCCGGTCATGGCTCCGGACGCGGACTCGGACCAGGCCCGTGCCGCTCAGCAGTGCTGTGAGGAGCAGGGCGAAAACGCGGGCGTCCTGGCGCGGATGGAATCCCTCCATGCTCAGCGCTCGCCGCTGTACTCCGAGGTCGCCACGCTGACCGTGCCCACTGATGGGCTCAGTCCCCAGCAGGTTGCCGCTCTCATCCTGGTGGCGCTGGGGGTCCAGACCTCTCAGGCAGTCGGTGTCCTGGCTCCCATGGCCGAGACGCAGACAGACTCGCCCGCTGCCCCGGACGGGGCCGACGCCTCGCCACGGCGCGTCCGCGTCCGGCCCGTGGCAACCACCGAGGCCAGCAGCGGCGCACGGAGGGTCACCGTCGGCGGCCCGAGCCCCTACGACGTCCTCATCGGCCACGGGATCCTGGCCGAGCTGCCCCGCATCGTGCAGGACGTCCCCGGAGCAGGTGCGGGTGGCGTCGCCGTCGTTCACGCCAAGGCGCTTGCCGACCGCGCCCGCGCTGCCGAAGCGGCGCTGACCGCCGAGGGGCTGCGCGTCCTGAGCGTCGAGGTCCCCGATGGGGAAGTAGCCAAGAAGGCGCGCGTCGCGGAGTACCTGTGGGAGCGGCTCGGCTCCTTCCGCCTGGGCCGTGACGGGCTCGTCATCGGACTCGGTGGCGGAGCGACGACGGACCTGGCCGGTTTCGCCGCCGCGACCTGGTTGCGGGGTGTTCCCGTGGTGCAGGTGCCCACCACGCTTCTGGCCATGGTGGACGCCGCCGTGGGCGGTAAGACGGGGATCGACACGCCGGCAGGCAAGAACCTGGTGGGTGCCTTCCACCCGCCGGCCGCTGTCATCGCCGACCTGGAGACGCTCTCCACGCTGCCGGCCTCCGAGCTGCGGGCCGGACTCGGTGAGGTCATCAAGTGCGGCCTGATCGCCGATTCGGTCATTCTCGACCGGGTCCTGGCCGATCCCGCCGACTGCCTGACCTGGGACTCGCCAGTACTGGCCGACCTGGTTGCCCGTTCGGTAGCGGTCAAGGCAGCCGTCGTGGGGGAGGATCTCACTGAGGCCGGCCTACGGGAGGTCCTCAACTACGGCCACACCTACGCCCACGCGATCGAGAAGGTCACCGGGTACTCCTGGCGTCACGGAGAGGCGGTGGCCGTCGGCTGCGTCTTCGCCGCCGAGATCGCCCACCGCAACGGCAGTCTGAGCAGTGACGCACTCGCCCTGCACCGGCAGAGCCTCGAGGCGGTCGGCCTGCCGACCCGCTTCCCCGAAGGGGAGGGACGCTGGGAGGAGCTCAAGGAGGCCATGATGAGCGACAAGAAGGTGCGCGGCGGCCGACTACGTCTCGTCCTGCTCGATGACATCGCCAGGCCCGTGCGGGTTCAGGCGCCGGTGGAGAGTATTCTCCTGTCGGCTCATGAGGCTGTCACCGGTGGGGCCCACCAAGCAGAAGGGCACCGCGGTTGAGTGCCACGGCACCGGGCTCACTCATCCTCATCGGCCCGCCGGGTGCCGGCTGCTCGAGCGTGGCCCGTGCCGTCGGGAGTGCCCAGGGCCTGCCCGTGCTCGATCTGGGGCGGCTCGTTGCCGACGAGCTGGGAACCCGCCCGGACCTGGCGCTCGTTGCGGTGCCGGAGACCGAGTACCGCCGCGTCGAGGCTGACACCGCTGTGAGGCTCCTGGAGCGTGCCCAGAGCGGGAGCGTCGTCGTCGCCCTGGGATCGGGCTGTCTGGAGGCTGCTGGAGTACGCCAGAGCCTTGAGCGTCTTAGGCTCGCCAACCGTCAGAGTCACCGCGTCGTGGCCCTGATCTGCGCCACCCGGGCCCTGGCCACCCGTAACGGTCTCGACGCACCCCGGTCCGTGGCCCTGGGAACCATCCACCACCAGTTCGTCCAGATGCTCCACGAGCGTCAGGCCCGGTGCCAGGACCTGGCCGACGTCGTCATCGACACCACCTCAACGACCCCAGACGAGGCCGGCAAGAAGGTCATGAGTGCCGTCGGAGCCGATTTGTCCCGCCACTCGTGATCGGTGCGACACGCCCGTCGCCGGGGGAGCGCAGTGCCTCGCGGTAGGATCAGCGCGTCCCAGATGCAATGCAACAGTGAGGAAACCCTCGTGGCCACGACGAACGACCTGAAGAACGGCATGGTGCTCAACCTTGAGGGCCAGCTGTGGCAGGTAGTGGAGTTCCAGCACGTCAAGCCCGGCAAGGGCCCCGCCTTCGTGCGTACCAAGATCAAGAACGTCCTGTCCGGCAAGACCGTTGACAAGACCTTCAACGCCGGCCTCAAGGTCGAGACCGCCACTGTCGACCGGCGTGACATGCAGTACCTCTACAAGGACGGCGACGACTACGTCTTCATGGACGTCAAGTCCTACGAGCAGACCTACGTCCCCTCAGCCACCGTCGGCGAGGCCGCCACCTTCATGCTGGAGAACCAGGAGGTCATCGTGGCCTTCCACGAGGACTCGGTGCTGTTCGTCGAGCTGCCGGCCTCCGTGGTCCTGACGATCTCCCACACCGAGCCGGGCCTGCAGGGCGACCGCTCCAGCGCCGGTACCAAGCCCGCCACGGTCGAGACCGGTGCTGAGATCCAGGTCCCGCTGTTCCTCAACACCGGTGACAAGGTCAAGGTGGACACCCGCTCCGGCTCCTACATCTCCCGCGTCAACGACTGATGACCGAGCATCCCGAGGAGGTCTCGATCCACTCGAGCCCCGCATCGCGCCACCCGGTCACCGCCCGCACCAAGGCGCGCCGGCGTGCCATCGAGATCCTCTTCGAGGCCGATCAGCGCGGGATGCTGAGCTCCGAGGGTTCCGAGGAGCTGCGTTCCTTCGCGCAGCTGCGCGCCGTCAGCTCGGCCAACCACACCGAGGCTCCTGCCTACACGCGGGAGATCCTCGACGGTCTGTGCGATCACCTGGGCGACGTCGACGAGACGATCCAGACCTACGCCCAGGGGTGGACCCTGGGGCGGATGCCGGCCGTCGACCGCGCCATTGCTCGAGTCGCCACCTGGGAGATCGTCTACAACGACGAGGTGGATGCGCCCGTCGCCGTGGATGAGGCCATGACGCTGAGCCGGATGCTCTCCACCGACGAGTCACCCAGGTACCTCGGTGGACTTCTGGGGCGTATCGGAGACCTCGCGGACACGTTGCGCTGAATCACGGCGCGCAGGGGCTCACGGCATGGGGATGACTCCCTATGCCGTGAGTTGCGTCCGTCCAGCAGCGGTGGCCTAGGCTGAGACCGCCCCCTCCGCCGATGCTGGAGTACTCCGTGAGTCAGCTACCTCCCCAGGATCCCAACGACTACCCCTACATCAAGGGCACCGGCGCACCGCTGGAAGGGCCAAGCGGCGTCGACAACCCTATAGCAGTACTGTCCGGCCCCCACGTGGCCGGCTACCCCTGGGCGGGATCGGGAATGCCCTACCCCACCGGGCCCCATCCCTTCGGAGGCCTCCCGCCGTCTCCAGCAGCACCCGGAGGCTATCCGTGGAACGGACCCACGCCTGTTCCTTACAGTCCCTACCCTCCAATGGGACTGAACCCGGTTCCTGGAATCGTCTGGAACGACCCGGTCCTCATGTGCGAGCGCAAGCGCTCCGCAACCCGCAAGGTCTCGCTCACCAGCGGCATCATCGGGCTCATCACCATGGTGATCCAGATGGCCATCATCGTCACCATGTTCCTCGCCATCGGGTACGCGGGCCAGCAGGGCGAGTTCTTGCTGTTCATGTCCCTTCTCATCGTGGTCCTCGCTCCGATGGCCGTTGGCCTTGGATGGGTCACCACCTTCATCCTGGCTCTGGTCGCCTGTATTCAGGCCCGTTCCCGCATGCCGCAGGTTCAGCCGGACGGATGGATCCAGGCCAAGACACCAACGCTGGCGCTGCTGGTCACCAGCATCGTGACGGGACTGCCCACCCTCATCATGTACGTGGTCCTGTACGAGGCACTCTCACGCGACGACACCGATGATTTCATCGATGGCTTCCTGGAGCCATTACTCATGTTCTGCGGCCTGACCCAGGTCCTGATCGTCGTGGGGTTCGTGTTTCTTCTCCGTATGAGCAAGGCACTGGACCCGGCGGTCGGAACATCTCAGGTCCCGGGAGGGCAGCCCGCATGATCTGTTCGCAGCAGCGATGCGAACTCTCGGGAGCCGACGTGTCATTGAGATGCTTGTCGACGCCGATCACTGCGGGATGCTGGGCGCTGGTACAGGGTGCGAGGAGGCTCGCGGCATGGGGTGGGCTCCCTATGCCCTGAGCTGCACCTATCCGACGCGGATGACCTAGGCTGCGGCCATCCCCTTTGCCAATGCCGGAGTACCCCATGAGCCACCTACCTCCCCAGAATCCCAACCGCGACCCCCATATCCAGGGCGCCGGCCACCCACGGAACACCCCTACGCCTGTTCCTTACGGCCGCTACAACCCTCCGGTGGGGCAGATGCCTGCTGCTGGCTTCGGCTGGAATGACCCGGTCTTGATGGAGGTTCAGCGCAAGCGCTCCGCGACCCGCACGGTCTCGGTCGCCGGCAGCATCATCGGGCTCATCACCATGAGTATTCAGGTGATCGCCACCAGCTCCGTATTCGTCGCTTACATCTTGCCGCCCCTGGAATTTGTGTTCCTCGCCCTTCTCATGGCGATCGCCGCCCCGTTCGTCGTTGGCCTCGGGTGGATCGTGACGTTCATCCTCGGTCTTATCGCCTGTATTCGGGCGAACTCCCGGACGCCTCAGGTCCAGCCCGACGGATGGATCGAGGCCAAGATGCCAACGTCGGCTCTGCTGGCGGCGAGTATCGTGGCGGGACTTCCCACTCTCGTTATTTTTCTTACTTGGTTCTGGCAGATCCACCGGGGCACCGACACCTACGTCCTCTACGCAGTGCTCGTCGTCAGCTACCTGGTGCAGGTTCTGATCGCAGTGGGATTCATCGTTCTGCTCCGTAAGAGCAAGGCACTGGACCCAACGGTGAGAGCGTCTTAGGTGCAGGGAGCTCGAATGCTGAGCGCTGAGGCATGGACTGAGGGGCTCGCGGCACATGGGGTGGACTCCCTATGCCGCGAGCTGTGCCCATCCGACGCGGTTGACCTAGGCTGCGGCCATCCCCTTTGCCAATGCCGGAGTACCCCATGAGCCACCTACCTCCCCAGAATCCCAACAACGACCCCCATATCCAGGGCGCCGGCCACCCACGGAACGCTCCCACGGCTGTTCCTTACGGCCGCTACAACCCTCCGGTGGGGCAGACGTCTGCTGCCGGCTTCGGCTCGATCGACCCGGTCTTGATGGAGGTTCAGCGCAAGCGCTCCGCGACCCGCAAGGTCTCCGTCGCCAGCAGCATCATTGGGCTCATCACCATGATCATCCAGATGATCATCACCACTTACTTGTTCGTCGGTATCAACGTCACGGGGGAAGAGAACCTGGGGCCCGCGTTGCTGTCGCTTGTCATGCTGATCGCCGCCCCGTTCGTCGTTGGCCCCGGGTGGATTGCTACGTTCACCCTTGCTCTCATCGCCTGTATTCGGGCGCATTCCCGCACGCCTCGGGTCCAGCCCGACGGATGGATCGAGGCCAAGATGCTAGCGTCGGCCTTGCTTACCGGGAGTATCGTGGCGGGACTTCCCATCCTCATCATTTATCTCACTTGGTTCTCGTCGGCCTTGTTTGGCTCCGCTGCTGTGAATACGAACGCCGACTTCTTGCAATCGCAGCTTGTCGTCTGTGACCTGGTGGAGGTTTTTATCATAGTGGGGTTCGTGTTTCTTCTCCGCAAGAGCAAGGCGCTTGACCCTGCGATCAGAGTTCCTCAGGCCCCGGGGACGCAGTCGGCATGATCCGGTCCCAGTGCCGGTGATAACTCGGCCGCCGGCGCAGCCCCTCAGCTCGCACCGACGCGTCCTGGTGTACCAGGCCGGAGCGCGGGCTGAGGGGCGCCGCATCAGCTACTCATCCATCGCCCGTACGACGATGTAGTCAATATCCACCTGGGCCTGCGTGAAGCCCTCATGCTTGAGTCGCCCCCGGTGGATGCTTCCGCTGTGCGTGGTCAGGCAGATGTGGTATGCGGCGTCGTCACCGAAGCAGGCATCAAACTCCTTCTGCGATGCTGAACGCAAGACCTCGTGGTAGGGCTGACCGTCAAAGAGGAAGAGAATGCTCTCGGGGGTCTTCTCCATCCCGTAGGTGTGCCACTGGGTGAGATTGGGCCGCGGCGAGACCCCCAGGTTGCTTCCTGTACCCCCCGCCTGGCCGTAGTGCACAGTTGACTCGGCGATGCCGGTGGCGCTGCCGCCGCCATAGGTCTCCACAACATCGATCTCGCCACCATTGTCGTCGTCGTCCGGCCGCAGCCAGATGCCCGCGAAGAGGCCCTCAGCCGACTGGGGGAAACGCGCCCTGGTCTCCAAGGAGCCGTAGACGAAGGAGAACAGCCCCTGCGTGGTGACAAAGGCCTGGTCGACGTAGCGCAGGGTCGGCTCCTTGTCGAAGCGGTTCTGGAAGCCCTTGAGAGGGGTGGCGCGCTTGCGCCACAGGACGTGACCGACACCGTTGCTGACGCTGTGGGTGTCATGGGTGAACACCCCCCAGTCGTAGCTGGCGCAGGACTCGGGCTCTGAGCGGTTGTCCCGCCACCGTGACGGGGAGAAGTCCGTTCCGTCAGAGAACTGCTCAGTGAAGATGACGCTGCTGAAGTCGTAGGAGGACTCCGCAGCCGCTGCCTGAGAGGGGGAGGCGAGACCGGCGGCGGCCAGTCCTGCCCCGGCGCTGAGGCCGGTGATGATCGAACGTCGAGTAGGGAGTGTCATGAGGGCATTCCTTGCTTGAGAAGAAGTCGCTGACGCAGCAGCAACACCGGACCTTGCCTGCCCTGCGACATCGTTCAGCTCTCAATCGGGCTCAGATGGATCCGGCACTCACTTCTCAAGCTCTCGACATGTTGTGACGATCTCGCAGTCAGCGTCTGACGACGCCTGAGCATTGGGCTAAGACTAAACATTGTTACGGATAGTTTGTAGATGCGAAACACGTCCTGTTGCGATCGTCGTCAGGTGCTGAGCCGTTCCGCAGCCGTTGGCGTGACCTTCGTCTCCGAAGGTCGTGCTGTGTGGGCGAGCACATCCTGCCGGAGGTGACGTACACTCGATGGCGACCAACATCCTTTAAGTCCGTCCAGAGAGGCGGGGAAGGAGGCCTGAAATGGCCGAAAGTTTGTCAGGCGCCTCTGGCGCACCGATCCAGGGCAAGGAGATCCTCGGACCTCCCGATATAGCCCGTTCCCTGTTCCGTATCGCGCACGAGATTCTGGAGCGCAACCACGGGACGCAGGACATCGTCGTCCTCGGGATCCCCAGTGGGGGAGCACCACTCGCGCACAGACTCGTTGAGGCGCTCGCCGTCGCTTCGAGCGAAGGAACGCAGTGGTCCAAGCAGGCCGAGCAGGCCGAGCAGGCACAGGCCGCCGCCAAGGTCCCGGTCGGCACCCTGGACATCACCATGTACCGCGATGACCTGGGACGTCACCCCATCCGTGTTCCCCGTCCCACGGAGATCCCCCAGGGGGGCATTGACGGCAAGGTCGTCATCCTCGTCGACGACGTCCTCTACTCCGGGCGCACCATCCGGGCCGCCCTCGACGCCCTGGGCGCGGTGGGCCGCCCCCGGGCCGTGCAGCTGGCCACGCTCGTGGACCGCGGACACCGGGAGCTGCCCATCCGAGCCGACTATGTGGGTAAGAACCTGCCGACCTCCCGCACCGAGAAGGTCGTGGTCTCCCTGACCGAGCTCGGCGCCTCCACCGACGCCGTCACCATCGTCCCCGCAGACGTCCCCACTGAGCGTTCGAGCGAGCGCAGCAACCAGGAGGCCACCCGATGAAGCACCTGCTCTCCGCCAAGGACCTGACCCACGACGAGGCGGTCATGGTCCTGGACACCGCCGAGGCGATGGCCGCCACCCAGCGTCATGCGGTCAAGAAGCTCCCGACGCTGCGCGGCAAGACCGTGGTGAACCTCTTCTTCGAGGACTCCACCCGCACCAGGCTCTCCTTCGAGGCCGCCGCCAAGCGCCTGAGCGCCGACGTCATCAACTTCTCGGCCAAGGGCTCCTCAGTGTCCAAGGGCGAGTCCCTCAAGGACACCGCCCAGACGATCATGGCCATGGGGGCGGACGCCGTCGTCGTGCGCCACTCCGCCTGCGGCGCCGCGCACCTGCTGGCCCACGCCGGCTGGATCAACGTGCCGGTCCTCAACGCAGGCGACGGCACCCACCAGCACCCCACCCAGGCCCTTCTGGACGCCATGACGCTGCGGCGCTGGTACGTCCCCGGAGCGCCGGCCACAGCGGACGGCAGCCCCGCCCCGCAGGGGCGGGACCTGGAGGGCGCCCGCCTCATCATCGTCGGAGACGTCCTGCACTCCCGGGTGGCCCGCTCCAACGTGGACCTCATGACGGCGCTCGGCGCGAAGGTCACACTCGTAGCGCCGCCCACGCTACTGCCCGTCGGCATGGACGACTGGCCCTGCGAGGTCTCCTACAACCTCGATGAGGCGATCGAGGAGATTCAGCCCGACGCCGTCATGATGCTGCGCGTCCAGCGCGAGCGCATGAGTGCCGCAGGAGGGGGCTTCTTCCCGAGCCCTGGCGAGTACTCCAGCGTCTACGGCCTCACCTCCGCCCGTCGCCGGGCCATGCCGGAGCACGCGATCGTCATGCACCCCGGCCCCATGAACCGTGGCCTCGAGATCACCGCCGAGGCCGCCGACGACCCCCGCTCGCGCATCATCGAGCAGGTCGGCAACGGAGTCTCCGTCCGTATGGCCGCCCTCTACCTCCTCCTCGCTGACGAAGGGAACCAGCTGTGACCTCCCACCTCCTGACCGGTGTCCGCCCCTACGGCGAGGACCCCACTGACATTCTCATCACCGATGGCACCATCACCGCCATCGGCCCTGACGCTGCGACGAAGGCCCCGGCCGACGTCCAGCGCCATGACCTGGACGGGCTCATCGCCCTGCCCGGGCTCGTCGACATCCACACTCACCTGCGCGAGCCCGGAGGGGAGTCCGCCGAGACCATCTACTCCGGTACCCGCGCCGCAGCCGTCGGCGGCTACACCGCCGTTTTCGCGATGGCCAACACCACGCCCGTCCAGGACAACGCCGGTGTCGTGGAGCAGGTGCTGCGGCTGGGCCGTGAAGCCGGCTGGGTGGACGTCCACCCGGTGGGCGCCGTCTCGGCGGGGCTGGCCGGTGAGCACCTGTCCGACATGGGTGCCATGGCGACCTCCGCCGCCCGGGTGCGGGTCTTCTCCGACGACGGCAAGTGCGTCTCCGACCCCGTCCTCATGCGCCGGGCCCTGGAGTACGTCAAGTCCTTCGACGGCGTCATCGCCCAGCATGCTCAGGACCCCCGCCTCACCGAGGGCTCCCAGATGCACGAGGGCGTCGTCTCCGCCGAGCTGGGACTGCGTGGCTGGCCGGCGGTGGCCGAGGAGTCGATCATCGCCCGCGACGTCCTGCTGGCCGAGCACGTCGGCTCGCGTCTGCACGTGTGCCACCTGTCCACCGCCGGCAGCGTCGGGATCATCCGCTGGGCCAAGTCCCGCGGCATCAATGTCACCGCTGAGGTCACACCGCACCACCTCCTGCTGACCGATGAGATGGCCCGCACTTACTCCCCGCTGTACAAGGTCAACCCCCCGCTGCGCACGGCCGAGGACGTCGAGGCGGTTCGCGAGGCCCTGGCCGATGGCACCATCGACGTCGTCGGCACCGACCACGCCCCGCACCCCGTGGAGGACAAGGACTGCGAGTGGCAGGCCGGAGCCTTCGGTATGACCGGCCTGGAGACCGCACTGAGTGTCCTGATCGAGACGATGGTCGCCACCGGCCGCATGACCTGGCGCGACATCGCCCGGGCCATGTCCTCGACCCCGGCCCGCATCGGCCGCCTGAGCGACCAGGGCTGCGAGCTCGAGGTCGGCGCCCCGGCCAACATCACTGTGGTCGACCCCGAAGTGCGCCGCACCGTCGACGCCTCCGCCCAGTGGACCAGCTCCACCAACACCCCCTACGCCGGGATGGAGCTGCCGGGACAGGTCATGGCCACCTTCCTCCACGGCCGCCCCACCGTGCTCGACGGCGCTCCCGTTGAGGCTCCCACCGGCTCGGCTCATGCCTGAGCTGAGCCACCGCCCAGCCGCCCTCCTCGTGCTGGAGGACGGCTGGGCCCTGCGGGGCCGCAGCTACGGGGCCCAAGGGCGCACCATTGGAGAGATCGTCTTCTCCACCGGGATGACCGGGTACCAGGAAACACTGACCGATCCCTCCTACCACCGCCAGATCGTCGTACAGACCGCGCCACACATCGGTAACACCGGGGTCAACGACGAGGATGCCGAGTCGGACCGTATCTGGGTGGCCGGCTACGTCGTACGCGAACCGGCCCGGAGGGCCTCCAGCTGGCGCTCCCGTCGGGAGCTGGAGGACGATCTGCGTGACGCCGGCATCGTTGGCCTCTGCGAGGTCGACACCCGGGCCCTGACCCGGCATCTGCGCGAGGCGGGTGCGATGCGTGGCGGCATCTTCTCCGGGGACGCCCTGCCTGCCGGAGGCACTGACCCCGGTGGTCCCAGCCAGGCCTGCATCGACATCTGCCTGGAGGCCGTGCGCAGTGAGCCGCCCATGAGCGGCCGCGCCCTGGCCGCCGAGGTGACCACTCCCTCCGGCTACGTCGTCGAGCCCACCGGACCGGCCGAGGGACAGGAGCCGGTCGCGGTGCTGGTCGCCATCGACCTGGGCATCAAGTCCCGCACCCCGTGGCAGTTCGCTGAGCGCGGCGTACGCGTTCACGTCCTGCCCCAGTCCGCCACCCTCTCCGAGATCCTTGCCCTCAGGCCCGATGGCGTCCTGTTCTCCAACGGCCCCGGAGACCCGGGGACAGCGGACGCCGAGATCGAGCTCCTGCGAGGCGTCCTCGACGCGCGCATCCCCTTCTTCGGCATCTGCTTGGGCAACCAGCTGCTGGGACGTGCCCTGGGCTACGGCACCTACAAGCTCACCTACGGGCACCGCGGCGTCAACCAGCCCGTTCTGGACCGTGCCACCGGCAAGGTGGAGATCACGGCCCACAACCACGGCTTCGCCGTCGACGCCCCCATCGATGAGCCCTCTGTAGCCCCCTTCGACAACGGTCGCTACGGTCGGGTGGAGGTCTCCCACCTGGGACTCAATGACGGTGTGGTCGAAGGGCTACGGGCGCTGGACCTGCCGGCCTTCTCCGTCCAGTACCACCCCGAGGCCGCTGCTGGACCCCATGACGCCGAGCACCTCTTCGACCGATTCATCCGCCTCATGCGGGAGCACCGCCGGGGCCAGGACCGCGAGGACACGAACTGACATGCCTGTTCGCCCTGATATCAGCTCCGTCCTGGTCATCGGATCGGGCCCCATCGTCATCGGACAGGCCTGCGAGTTCGACTACTCCGGCACCCAGGCCTGCCGCGTCCTGCGTGCTGAGGGAATCCGCGTCATCCTGGTCAACTCCAACCCGGCCACGATCATGACCGACCCCGACGTCGCCGACGCCACCTATATCGAGCCGATCACCCCCGAGGTGCTGACCACCATCATCGCCAAGGAACGGCCCGACGCCCTCCTGCCCACCCTGGGCGGGCAGACCGCCCTCAACGCCGCCATGAGCCTGGTCGAGCGGGGCGTGCTCGATGAGTACGACGTCGAGCTCATCGGCGCCTCCGCCGCGGCCATCAACGCCGGGGAGGACCGTGACGAGTTCAAGGACGTCGTCGAGCGTTGTGGCGCCAAGGTCGCCCGCAGCGTCATCGCCCACACCATGGATGAATGCCGCGCCGGGGTCGATGCCCTGGGCGGATACCCGGTCGTCGTGCGCCCCTCCTTCACGATGGGCGGCCTGGGCAGCGGTGTCGCCTTCAATGACTCGGACCTGCATCGCATCGCCGGAGCGGGTCTGGCGGCCTCCCGCACCACCGAGGTCCTCCTGGAGGAGTCGATCCTGGGCTGGAAGGAGTACGAGCTCGAGCTCATGCGCGACACCGCCGACAACGTGGTGGTCGTGTGCTCCATCGAGAACGTCGACCCCGTGGGAGTGCACACCGGCGACTCCATCACGGTCGCCCCGGCCCTGACCCTCACCGACCGCGAGCTCCAGAGGCTGCGGGACATCGGCATCGCCGTCATCCGGGAGGTCGGGGTCGATACCGGTGGCTGCAACATCCAGTTCGCCGTCGACCCGGCCACCGGCAGGATCATCGTCATCGAGATGAACCCCCGCGTCTCGAGGTCCTCAGCCCTGGCCTCGAAGGCCACCGGCTTCCCGATCGCCAAGATCGCCGCACGCCTGGCCGTGGGGTACACGCTCGACGAGATCCCCAACGACATCACCGGCTCAACCCCGGCCTCCTTCGAACCGACCCTGGACTACGTGGTCGTCAAGGTGCCGCGCTTCGCCTTCGAGAAGTTCCGGGGCGCTGACCCCCGGCTCACCACCACCATGAAATCGGTCGGCGAGGCCATGGCCATCGGTCGCTCCTATACGGAAGCCCTCCAGAAGGCCTTGCGCTCTCTGGACAAGAAGGGAACCGTCTTCCACTGGGACGGACCGGCGCCCAGCCAGCAGCAGACCGCTGAGCTGCTGGAGTCCATCGCCGTGCCCACCGAGCACCGGCTGGTCGACCTCCAGCAGGCCGTGCGCGGTGGAGCCACCATTGCTCAGCTCCACGAGGCCACCCGCATCGACCCCTGGTTCCTGGACCAGATGCTGCTTCTTGAGGAGGTGGCCCAAGAGGTCAAGGGCGCACCCGCGCTTACCGCGGACGTCCTGGCCCTGGCCAAGCGCCACGGCTTCTCCGACGTCCAGGTCGCCTCCCTGCGCGGCATCAGTGAGGACACGGTGCGAGAGGTCCGCCATGCCTTCGGCCTGCGGCCCGTCTACAAGACCGTTGACACCTGCGCCGCCGAGTTCGCCTCACGCACCCCCTACCTCTACTCCAGCTACGACCTGGAGACCGAGGTGGCATCCCGCGAGCGTGAGGCCGTCATCATCCTGGGCTCGGGTCCTAACCGGATCGGCCAGGGCATTGAGTTCGACTACTCCTGTGTTCACGCCGCGATGGCGCTGTCCGATCGCTACGAGACCGTCATGGTGAACTGCAACCCTGAGACCGTCTCCACCGACTACGACATCTCCGATCGGCTCTACTTCGAGCCTCTGACCTTCGAGGACGTCATCGAGATCTACGAGGCCGAGCTGGCAGCCGGACCCGTGACCGGTGTCATCGTCCAGCTCGGTGGTCAGACACCGCTGTCCTTGGCGGCCAGGCTGGCCGAGGCCGGGGTGCCGATCCTGGGGACGAGTCCCGAGGCGATCGACGCCGCCGAGGACCGTGAGGCCTTCGGGGTCGTTCTTCAGCGTGCCGGTCTGCCCGCACCGGCGCACGGCACCGCTCTGAGCGACGAGCAGGCGCGCTCAGTCGCCCAGGGCATTGGCTATCCGGTCCTGGTGCGCCCCAGCTACGTGCTCGGCGGCCGCGGTATGGAGATCGTCTACGACGCCCAGGGTCTCGACGACTATCTCCAGCGCGCCGGTCTTGAGCCCGGCGGCGTCTACGGTACTGGGCCACTACTCATCGACCGTTTTCTCGACGACGCCATCGAGATCGATGTTGACGCCCTGTACGACGGCAGTGAGCTGTTCCTCGGTGGCGTCATGGAGCATATCGAGGAGGCCGGCATCCACTCCGGTGACTCCGCCTGCGTCATGCCGCCCATGACCCTGTCCGACACGGAAATCGCTCGCATCCGGCGCTCCACTGAGGCGATCGCCAAAGGTGTGGGCGTGCAAGGGTTACTCAACATCCAGTTCGCCCTGGTCTCCGACGTTCTCTACGTCATCGAGGCCAACCCCAGGGCCTCGCGCACAGTCCCCTTCGTCTCGAAGGCATCCGGTGTGCAACTGGCCAAGGCGGCGGCCCTCATCATGACGGGGGAGACGATCGCCTCGCTCAGGCGCTCCGGTCGCCTTCCCGAGGCCGACGCCGCCGTCACCGATCCCGATGACCCGATCGCCGTCAAGGAGGCGGTCCTGCCCTTCAAACGGTTCCGTACCACCGAGGGCCGAGTGGTCGACACGATCCTGGGGCCGGAGATGCGTTCCACCGGCGAGGTCATGGGCTACGACGTCGACTTCCCGCGGGCCTTCGCCAAGTCCCAGGCCGGTGCCTACGGCGGTCTACCAGGAGAGGGAACGCTGTTCGTCTCGGTGGCCGACCGGGACAAGCGAGCCATCATCCTGCCGGTGGCTCGGCTCGCGGAGCTCGGCTTCACGGTCCTGGCCACGACCGGGACCGCACAGGTGCTGCGCCGCAACGGGATCGACGCCTTGGCGGTGCGCAAGATCAGCCAGGGCGTTGGCGACCACGGCGAGCAGACGATCGCCGAGCTCATCGAGTCCGGAGCCATCGACATGGTGGTCAACACCCCCAAGGGCCAGGGGGCCCGCGCCGACGGCTACTCCATCCGCGCGGCCACCACCGGTGCCGACCGTCCCATCATCACCACCGTCCAACAGCTCCAGGCAGTGGTCCAGGCCCTCGAGGCCCAGCTGCGCGGTCCCTTCCGGGTTCGCAGCCTCCAGGAGCACATCGCCGCCCGCCGATCCCGGCGAGGCTCGGTATCCGAGTCCCACCCCGTGGCCCCCGTTGACGACAAGGAGACCAGATGAGTTCCGCCGCCGCTCACCAGACCAGTCGACGCCCCTTCGGAGCCCGCCTGGCTGACGCCATGGACGACCACGGGCCCCTGTGCGTCGGCATCGACCCCCACCCGAACCTGCTCGAGGCCTGGGGCCTGGCCGACTCGGCCGCAGGCCTGCGGGACTTCGCCCTGCGGACCATCGATGCGGTTGGTGGACACGTGGCCGCCGTCAAGCCCCAGTCCGCTTTCTTCGAGCGTCATGGCAGCGCCGGCATCGCGGTCCTCGAGGAGGCCCTGGCAGCCCTACGCGACCTCGGCACCTTGTCCGTTCTCGACGTCAAGCGCGGGGACATCGGTTCCACGATGGCCGGCTACGCTCAGGCCTACCTGTCCGACGACGCTCCTACAGCCGCCGACGCCATCACCGTCTCGCCCTACCTGGGCTACGGTTCCCTCACACCTGCACTCAACCTCGCCGAGACCAACGGACGCGGCGTCTTCGTCCTGGCCCTGACCTCCAATCCGGAAGGAGCCGGCGTCCAGCACGCCGTCAACGGGGACCAGGCCGTGGCCGCCGGCATCGTGGAGGGCGTGACCGCCTCCAACGCCCAGGCCAGTGGCGAAGGCAGGCTCGGCAGCATCGGGCTGGTCATCGGCGCCACCGTCGGTGGGGCCGTGAGCGACCTGGGAATCGACCTGCAGCGCGCCAATGGTCCGTTGCTGGCGCCGGGCGTGGGCGCCCAAGGCGCTGGGCCGGCCGAGCTGGAGGCGGTTTTCGGAACGGCGCGCCGTCAGGTCCTGGCCTCCACCTCACGCGGGGTTCTCAAGGCGGGACCCTCCATCGACGAGCTGCGAAAAGCAGCGTCGGCATCCGCCTATGAGGCCGCAACAGCCCTGCGCTGAGTCTGGAGGTGCTGCAGCCCGCCTCGGATTGAGGATGTGTGCGGAAACACGAAGTCGGTGGTGGAATATAGGCCCCTGCGAATGCGAGTACACCTGGCCCGACTTATGCTCGTGGTGCGGGTCACTGGTATTCGACCGGGAGGAGACACACCATGACGCTTCCGACGTTGACACCCGAGCAACGGGCTCAGGCACTGGAGAAGGCTGCAGCGGCGCGATCGCATCGCGCCCGTATCAAGTCCGAGCTCAAGAGCGGGGAGCTCAAGCTCTCCGAGTTCTTCACCGCCTCAGAGACGGATGATGTCTTGGGCAAGATGAAGGTCAGAGCACTGCTCATCTCCCTGCCACGCGTGGGGACCACAACAGCTGATGCCATCCTCGCTGACGTGCATATCGCCGAGTCGCGGCGAGTGCGTGGGCTGGGAGCGAACCAGCGGGCGGCACTCGTGGAGCGCTTCGGCTAGGAAGGCCGCTTTGACGCTGGGTCGTGCCGACGGGTCCCGGTAGGCCATGATGTGGCCATGACCGACGTTGCTGCCACAGACCCGTCCGTTCCCGCTCTCGCCCGCCTGACCGTTCTGGCCGGCCCCACGGCGGTGGGTAAGGGCACTGTCGTCACCGAGCTGCGCAGACGCCATCCAGACCTGTTCATCTCGGTCTCGGCCACCACCCGTCGGCCTCGTCCCGGTGAGGTCGACGGCGTGCACTATCACTTCGTCAGCGATGAGGACTTCGACTCGCTCGTCGCCAGTGGCCAGATGCTGGAGTGGGCACTGGTCCACGGAGCGCATCGTTACGGCACCCCCCGGGGCCCGGTCCAGGACCGGCTCGATGCCGGATGCCCCGCACTGTTGGAGATCGACCTGGACGGTGCCCGGCAGGTGCGTCGGGCGATGCCTGAGGCCCGCCTCGTCTTCCTCGCGCCGCCGAGCTGGGAGGAGCTCGTCCGCAGGCTCGTCGGTCGCGGTACTGAGGATGCCCATGAGCAGGAACGGCGCCTGGCCACGGCCCGCACCGAGCTGGACGCGGCCGGCGAGTTCGACCACGTCGTCATCAACGACACCGTGGCGAGCGCCACCGCGGAGCTGGAGAGACTCATGGGATTGGGCAGTTAGAATAACGTGGCTCTGAACTATCGAGATTGAACCGGAGGCATGCACATGCTCGGAACCTCTCCCCAGCCCGAGGGCATCACCAACCCGCCGATCGACGACCTTCTGGAGAAGGTCGACTCCAAGTACGGGCTCGTGGTGGAGGCCGCCAAGCGCGCCCGCCAGATCAACACCTACACCCAGCAGCTCGAGGACAACCAGTTCGAGTTCTTCGGTCCGCTGGTCGACTCCGAGGTCGGCGAGAAGTCCCTGGGCATCGCTCTGCGTGAGATCGCCGAGGACAAGCTCGAGGTCATCCCCGGGGACGTGGCCCGAGCCCGCCGCGCCGAGGCCGAGGAGGCCCGTCGAGCCGCGGAGGCTGACATGTTCAGCGACATCTCGCTGGATGCCCCGGTGTCCCTCGAGGGCGGCGAGACTCCCACCAGCCTCGACGACATCCAGTTCTGAGCCCGGCTCGCCATGGACGAGCCGCACACTGCTGTGACTGAACGCGCCGTGACCGCCGTCGAGCGGCCACGGCGCGTCGTCGTTGGCGTCGCCGGGTCGATCGCCGCCTACAAGGCCCCTTTCGTCGTTCGACTGCTGCGTCAGGCCGGGCACGAGGTCAAGGTGGTGGCCACCGAGTCGGCGCTGAGGTTCATCGGTGCTCCGGCTCTGGCGGCGGTCAGTGGCAGGCCCGTATCCACCGGGGTCTTCGATGACCCGGCCGCCGTCGAGCACGTGGCCGTGGCCGAGTGGGCCGAGCTCGTCGTGGTCGCTCCGGCCTCGGCGGATCTGCTGGCACGGGTACGGGCAGGACGGGCCGACGACATGCTCACCGCGACGATACTGACCTGCCAGGCCCCCGTCGTCCTGGCGCCGGCCATGCACACCCAGATGTGGGTCAACCCCGCCACCCGGGAGAACGTGGCAGTGCTGCGTGAGCGTGGTCTGACGGTCATCGAGCCGGACAGCGGGCGCCTGACCGGCAAGGACTCCGGAGTGGGCCGGATGCCCGAACCCGAGCAGATCGTGTCGCAGGCCCTGGCTGCCCTGACTCCGCCCGCTGGCGGGGCCACGGGGGAGCAGGACGTCTCGGGGCAGACTGACAAGCGCCTGGCAGGACGGCACGTCGTCATCTCGGCCGGTGGGACGCGTGAGCCCATCGATCCGGTGAGGTACCTCGGCAACCGCTCGTCAGGGCGCCAGGGCTGCGCACTGGCAGCGGCCGCTGCCGAACGGGGAGCCCGCGTCACCCTGGTGCAGGCGCACGTGGCCTCCGACCTGCTCAAAGCCCTGCCTGCGCAGGTGAGCGTTGTTGCGGCCGGTACCGCCGCGGACATGCTCCGTGTCGTGCGCGACGCCGCCCGCGACGCTGACGCCGTCATCATGGCTGCCGCCGTCGCCGACTACCGACCCGTCACCGTGGCCACCACCAAGCTCAAGAAGCAGGCGCCCGCCGGCGAGGAGCCCCTCAGCAAACCGACCATGTCCATTGAGCTCACCACCAACCCGGACATCCTGGCCGGGTTGGTGAGCGACCCGCCTCGGCCCGGACAGATCGTGGTCGGATTCGCCGCCGAGACCGGGGACGAGAACGGTGACGTGCTCTTCCACGGCAGGGCCAAGGCCCGCCGAAAAGGGGCGCACCTTCTGGCGGTCAACGCGGTGGGGGAGGAGCTCGGCTTCGGAGACGTCCCCAACGCCGTCGTCGTCCTGGATGCCCACGGCACTGAAGTCGCGCGTGGACAGGGCAGCAAGATGGACGTCGCCCGCCTTCTCATCTCTCTGACCGCTGACCTGGTGAATGGGGCCTGAGGGCCGGCTTCCGCATTTTCGTGGGTAACGCCACGACGGATCAGTTCCGGCGGTGACTACGATGGGTGCGTGAGTTCCTCCTTACGTCTGTTCACGTCCGAGTCGGTCACTGAAGGTCACCCGGACAAGATCTGCGACCGTGTCTCTGATGCGATTCTCGACGCCATTCTCGAGCAGGACCCCACCGCGCGCGTCGCGGTGGAGACCATGGTGACGACCGGCCTGGTGCACGTGGCCGGAGAAGTCACGACGGAGAGGGCCTACGTTGAGATCCCTGAGATCGTTCGCCAGGAGATCTCCGCCATCGGCTACACCTCCTCAGATGTCTGCTTCGACGCTCGCTCCTGTGGTGTGTCGGTATCGATCGGGCAGCAGTCCGCGGACATCGCGGCGGGGGTCGACAAGTCCCTTCAGGCCCGTCGGGACGACACGGACATCGATCCTCTCGACCTGCAGGGTGCCGGAGACCAGGGGCTCATGTTCGGCTACGCCTGCGACGACACCGCGGCTCTCATGCCCCTGCCCATCCATCTGGCTCATCGTCTGGCGGAGCGTCTGGCCTTCGTGCGCAAGCAGGGCATCGTCCCGGGACTGCGCCCCGACGGCAAGACGCAGGTGACGATCGGCTACGACGGCCAGCGCCCGGTGAGCCTGGACAACCTGGTCATCTCCACCCAGCACGACGCGGACCGCACTCGTGCCTGGTTGACCGACGCTCTGCGTACAGAGGTCATCGAGCCAGTGCTGGCCGCCCAGGCAGAGGCCGGTACCGAGCTCGACACCGCCGACACCGACGTCCTCATCAACCCTTCGGGACAGTTCGTCATCGGTGGTCCGGCAGGTGACGCCGGCCTGACGGGACGCAAGATCATCGTGGACACCTACGGCGGAATGGCCCGTCATGGCGGGGGCGCATTCTCCGGCAAGGATCCCTCGAAGGTGGACCGCTCCGCCAGCTATGCCATGCGCTGGGTCGCCAAGAACGTCGTCGCAGCCGGACTGGCCAGAAGGTGTGAGATTCAGGTGGCCTACGCCATTGGCTCCGCTCACCCTGTGGGCGTCTACGTGGAGACATTCGGGACGGCGGCCGTTCCTGAGGAGCGCATCATGAAGGCCGTCAACGAGGTCTTCGACCTTCGCCCGGCCGCGATCGTGCGCGATCTCGACCTGCTGCGTCCCATCTACCGCGCCACCAGTTCCTACGGCCACTTCGGGCGTCCCGGCTTCAGTTGGGAGGCCACCGACCGCGTCGAGGCCCTGCGCCAGGCCGTCTGAGTCCCGCGTACTCGGGGCGGGAGACTTCCGAGGGGTTGTATGGCAACCGGCTACGACGACGCCGCTTCTGCCTCCGGCGAGTCGGATGGCCCCGCACGTGGCTACGGCGTCAGCAGGCAGGGTGAGCTGCTGGAGCTGCCGGAGCCCGGTCAGCGCACAGTGACGGTGGCCGGGGTCCGTGACCCCGTGGCCAGGGTTCTCCTGGACTCCCCGGTGCCGCACCTCGACCGCACCTTCGACTACCTGGTTCCTGCGGCGATGGCGCAGCAGGCCCTGCCTGGCACCCGGGTCATGGTTCGCTTCGGTGAGCAGGAGATGCGCGGATGGATCTGGGAGCGAGGGTCCACGACCACCCATATCGGCCGGCTCTCGGCTCTGCGGCGAGTGGTCTCCGACCTCCCGGTCCTGCCGGAGGGCTCGCGTCGCCTCATCGAGGCCGTTGCCTCCCGCAGCTGCGGAACACGCTCCGACGTCATCCGTCTTGCGGTTCCGGCCAGGCACGCCACCACGGAGAAGGCTGAGAGGGACAAGGCTCCCCTCGCACTTCCCACCTGGGAGCCGCCGTCCTCAAGTGAGCTCAGCTGGCAGCCTTACGACGGTGGTGAGGAGTTCCTGAGACGGCTGGCTCACGGTGAGGCTCCACGCGCGGTCTGGTCCGCCCTGCCGGCCCAGCTGCCGCCGCCCGAAGCACGTTCGTCGGACGACGACGGCAGGCGCGTCCCGGTGGTGTCGCCGTGGCAGCTGTGTCTGGCCCGAGCCGTCCAGGCCACCTTGGCGAGCTCTCGCGGCGCCGTCGTCGTGGTGGCAACGACCCATCACGCTGAGACCCTGGCAGCCCGGCTCAGGCGCGACCTGGAGGGGGAACCGGTGGTGGTGCTCTCGGCCGAGCACGGTCCTGCGCGCCGTTATCGGGCGTTCCTGGCTCTCCTGCTGGGGCGAGCCCGGGTGGTCGTCGGCACCAGGGCGGCGGCCTTCGCCCCGGTGCACCGGCTTGGGCTGGCGGTCGTCTGGGACGACGGGGACAACCGGTTGGAAGAGCCTCACGCCCCCTACAGTCATACGCGCACAGTCCTGGCCCTGCGCTCGACGTTGGATGGAACCGGCCTGCTCATCGGTGGATTCAGCCGTTCCGTGGAAGCGCAGTCGCTCGTCGAGCAGGGATGGTGCCAGAGTCTGGCGGCGCCACGGCACATTGTGCGCGGTGTTGTCCCTCGTGTGGAGGTTCCTGGCCCGGCAGAGCTGGACCGGGAGGGTGCGTCCGGTGCGGCCCGGCTCCCGTCGCTCGCCCATCAAGCACTGCGGCGAGCCCTGCAGGACGGACCGGTTCTCATCCAGGTGCCGCGCGCCGGCTACGCGCCGTTGGTGGCCTGCGCCCGGTGCCGCGAAGCCGCTCAGTGCGCTGTCTGTGGCGGCCCGCTGGCGATGGACCAACGGGGGCGCACCTCCTGCCGTTGGTGCGCTCGTACGGTGGGGCGGTGGAACTGCCCCGAGTGCGGCGGCCATGGACTGAGGATGGCGACGGTTGGTTCCACGCGTACGGGTGAGGAGCTGGGGCGGGCCTTTCCCGGCGTCCCCGTGGTGGTCTCAGGAGCCAGGGAGGCCCACGGCGTCATCGACGAGGTAGACGACGCGCCACGTCTCGTGGTGGCCACGCCCGGGGCGGAGCCGGTGGCCGAGGGCGGATTCCGGGCTGTCCTACTCCTCGACGGCGCCGCACTGTCCTCCCGTCCCGATCTTGGTGCTGCCGGCGAGGCATTGCGCCAGTGGTCCAATGCCGTGGTGCTGGCGGCGCCGTCGGCCCGCGTTGTCCTTCTGGGAGGCCCGGATCCGGTGGCGGCACAGGCTCTCGTGCGATGGGACCAGGCGGGATTCGCCCGCAGAGACCTTCTGGAGCGGGCCGACCTGCACCTACCGCCCGCATGGCGAGTGGCCCGCTTGGACGGGCCGGTGCGCGCCGTGGAGTCCCTTCTGGCTCAGGCCGAGGCCGATGGCTTTGAGGTGCTCGGCCCGGTGGCTCCACCGCCCGTTCACGGCCAGGTGCTCCCCGGCGCGGCCAGGGCCCTGGTGCGCGCTCCGCTGTCACGTGGCAAGGCGCTTGCCACCATGCTCGGGGTACGACTGCGCGACCGATCAGCCCACCGCGAGGAGCCGGTTCGTGTTGAGCTCGATCCCACCCGTTTGTGGTGAGGGGCCATCAACATCGAGGCGGGAGGCAGACCCGCTCGGACGGTGCACTAGTCGGCGGTGCTACCCGTCACCGCTGCGACGGCCGGTGTGGCAGGGGAGCCATGAGGCGACGCAGCGCTCACTGTGCCACCAGGCGCCTGGAAGGGCGGCATGCCATGGGCCAAGGAGATGAGATCCGTCAGTAGCCCTGCGGCGGTGGACTTGACGTTCCACCCCTCACTGAGCGCGGTGACCGCAGCACCATCCACGACAGCGATGACCATCTCCGGTTCGAGCGGGCTGTCGAGCTGGCGCAGCACGCGGCGCAGTGCGGCATTGAGACGTTGCCGCCCCTGACGATAGGCGTGCTTCACCGGTGATGCCTGGCTGGCTGAGATGAGCTGAAGATAGTGCCCGAAGTAGGCGCCATGGGCGGGAAGAGTCGCTTGGAGGATGAACCGCACCCGTTGGGGGACGTCCGGAACGCCCTTGAAGGCCTCCACCCGGTCGGCGACGTGCTCCGCCCGAGACGCCCACAGTCCGATGTTGACCAGCCCCGCCTGGTGGAGGAGATCCTCCAAGCCGTCGAAGTAGTAGGTTGTCGCGGACAAGGAGCACCCGGCTCGCTTGGCGACACTGCGGTGGCTGATCGCGGACGGTCCAGACTCACGGATGATGGCCGCCGCGGCTTCGATGATGGTCTGACGACGGTCCTCACCTCGCGGGGTCACTCGCGATTCCGTGCGAGAGCCTGCGGGAACGGAAGTATCACTACTCGCTGCCTCTCCGGCGTCATCTGCATCAGTACGAGCCATACCCATTATCTTACGACGACGACGCGTTGAAGTCCGTAACAAGACGGTGATAATGACCTCGTGAGCAAGCAGGCTATATTCAACTTGTCGCCACATGCTATCAGTGAGTGGGTCAGAGTTCGGAGTGAGCCTGCTCCTCAGTCAGCTCCGACCCATGAATCGCACGAGAACGGAAGATTGCCACCATGGCGATCAGCGCGATCACCGTGAGGTAGACCGCAGGCGCCAGGGGGGAACCAGTGACCTTGATGAGCCATGTGACAATGAACGGCGTTGTTCCGCCAAGAAGCGCATTGGCCCCGTTGAAGGATAGGGCAAAGCCCGAGTAGCGCACGTTGGTTGGGAAGGACTCAGCCAGGAAGGTGGCCAGAGTTCCATCGTTGGCCGTCAACGCTATAGCGAACACGATCTGACACAGGATGACCGCTGCAAGCATGCCCGCAGCCTTCGTCATCACAACGAACAGCGGAATTGTGAGCACGATGAACGCGACGCAGGCGGCGATGAGCATCCGACGACGCCCGAATGAGTCCGACAGGTGTCCCATGAGGAAGATCGCCGCAATGTAGACGACCAGCATCACCGAGGTAGCCAGAGTGGAGGTGTCCTGGGAGAACCCGAGCTCTTCGTGAACATACGTCGGCATGTAGGTGAGAAGCATGTAGAAGGCAACGGCGTTGAGGCAGGAGACTCCAAAGGTGATGAGGGTCTCATGCAGGTGGTCTCGCAGCAGCAGCCGCAGAGGCTCGGACCAGCTGGTGGCCTTCTGCTCCTGCGGCATCTCCGCGCGCATCTCCTGGTACGCCGGGGAGTCCTCCAGGTGCACCCGGATGTAGCGGCCGATGAGACCCAGTGGCCCCGCCAGGAGGAAGGGAACTCGCCACCCCCAGGTGTTCATGGCATCGTCACTGAGGACCGAGAACATACCCGTCACCATGAGAGAACCGGCAAGGAGGCCACAGGCAGTAGAAGCCGGAACCAGTGACGTGTAGATACCGCGTCGAGCCGGAGGTGCGTACTCGGCAAGGAAGGTTCCGGCGCCCGCGTACTCACCGGAGGCGGAGAATCCCTGAATCATTCGCAGGACAAGGAGGCCGATAGCACTTGCCATGCCGATAGCCGCATAAGTGGGAAGGAGACCGATGAAGAATGTCGATCCGGACATGATAAGAATCGACCAGGACAGTGCCCAACGGCGCCCCCAACGGTCTCCCCATGCCCCCCATACGACGGCTCCGATCGGGCGCAGAATGAAGGACATCGCGAATACTGCGTATGTTGAGAGCAGCTGGACTGATTTGTCCGCCTCTGGGAAGAAGGCGTGACCAATAACGGTGACCAGGTATCCGTAAGAGGCGTAGTCGAACCACTCAATGAAGTTTCCGATGAAGCTCGCCTTCGCTGCACGCCTCAGTGCGAGACTTCGTTCTGAGTCCAGATGATGGTCTTTCGTGCTTCCTGAGTGGGAGGTGTTCATAGCCTATGACTCCGGCTCGGTGGATGTCGACGATGACGTAATGGTCATCCCAAGGTGAGACGTTGATGACTCTACATGTGATCCTGTCTGCCCGCTGGGAGTTGGCGCAGGCAGACAGGATCACAGGAGGATCAGGACGTGGAGGCGCGTGATTTCCGGGCGATGGCATCCACGATGATCGGGGCCAACCCACCACCGACAATGAGCAGTCCACCGATCATCCCTATGGGCGTGAGCTTCTCTCCCCAGACGAGCAGGCCGCACAGAATGGCGACCGGACACTCCCAGTAGGAGATCGTCGAGTACTCAACGGCGGGCAGGTTGCGCCCTGCAACGACCAGGAATCCCAGCGCGAAGAGGCCGCAGACGAGGAAGAGGGCCACTGCCCACATCCAGTTGGTGGCGGTGAAGGTGGAAACGCCGTGCCAAGGACGCAAGACGATGGACATGACCAGCGTCGCGCAGGCGGCCCAGAAGAAGTTCCACACACCGCGGACGATTGAATCGACATCCTTGCGGTACCCGTAGAAGAACAGTGCCAGACCGTAGAAGATGCCGGACAACAGACCTAAAAGATCTCCTAGGCTCTTCTGAGGGAACTCGGGCGTTGTGGCAGACAGATCCAGTCCGAAAGTCAGACTCCCATTCTTGTAGTCGATGATTCCAATGGTCAGCAGCATTCCTATGAACACGAGCGACAGGAAGATGCCGGAGAGCACGCTGATCTTTTCTTTGCGGAAAATGCGTGCGAGCAGTGCGCAGAACAAGGGTCCCGTGTAGATGAGGAAGACGGCGTTGGAAATGGTCGTCATCAATGTCGAGGAGATGTAGCACCCCAGGGACAGGCCGATGCTGACCCCTCCCAGGATCACAGTGGTGCTCAGGCGGGTGCTCTTGAACAGCCCGGCCTTCCCTGTGAAGATGAGGATAACAATGAACCCGAGTAGTCCGACGCTCATGCGGCCGAAGGCCAGGAACGAACCGATGACGGACTTGTCGGCGTGAGCGAGGCCGGCGGTCGTACCACGACTGATGGTGCCGACAAGCCCCATCCCGGTGGCGGAGAGAAGCATGGCGATGGCGCCCAGCTTCTTGTTCATGACGTACTCTGTGACAGAGGATTCAGCGGACGATGTCTGTGACATGGCAGTTGTGTCTCCTGAGTTCTCCCCCGGCGTGCGCGACGGACCGGCATCCTTGCCAGGTCTCACGCGGTCAGGTGGGCCTTCCCAGTCCTATGGAGCGTCCGCTGACCGCGCTGCGAAGAGCAGAGCCGGGTAAGGTGCGGGGCGGCAGCCCGGTCCCATGAGCCGCCGCCCCGCACCCTTGAGATCAGACCAGAGTCGGGTCAGCGACCTGGTTGGGGAAGTAGTCCTCGCAGCCACCCTCACGGTAGACATCGGCCGTTGCGCAGTGCAGACCACCGCCGAAGGCGTAGGCGTCACGGAAGGGAACCGGGATGACGTTCATGCCGAGCTTGTCCATCTGCTCCATCTGGTGGACCTCACTGGCCTCGACACACACGGTCTTGTGGTCGATGACCAGGCAGTTCATGGACAGCCAGACGGAGGAGTAGCACAGCGGCGGCGGAACCTCGTGGGCCGGGGGAGCCGCGTCGACGATCTGCCAGTCGTTGGCCTCGAAGATCTTACGCTGCTCCTCGGGCAGGCGGCGGTGCGGGTTGTTGATGATGAGCCCGGGCCGCAGCGGCACGAAGGTGGCGTCGATGTGGATCGGATAGGGGTCGCCGGGGAAGTTCACTGCGTGCACCCGCAGGTCCGGGTAGTAGCGCTTGAACCACTCCATGGCCTTGCGGTTGGTAGTCAGACCGTGCTGGATGAACAGGTCCTTACCCACGCGCATGACGTCGGCCGCGTCCCACATCGGCTCGACCTCAGTGGTCACGAAGTCCTTGGCGGCGGTGCGCTCAAGGCGCTCCTCCAGGGAGATCCGCTCGTCGTAGTAGTTGTGCTTGTAGGACTTGTCCGTCAGCCGCGGACGAGGGGCCTGGGTCCACTTGAACTCCGGGTCCTCCTCGAAGTACTGGTTCATGAGGGGCCAGTAAGCGAGGTACTCGAAGTAGCGGCAGCGGAACGAGTTGGCCGACGCCATGATCTCGTCACCGATGGTGAGCAGGATGTCCCGCGGGGGCATCTGGGTGAAGCCCGACTCCGTGCGGAAGTCAGGCGTCTGGATGGCCTGGTTCCACTGCAGCGGCGTGGGGCGGTCCACCTGGACGCCCAGACCCTCGAGGATCTTGACGTAGTTGTCGAGCTGCTCGTTGGCGGCCTCAACGGTGGCGGTGGGACGGGGGCCCCACATGCCGCGCATCTCGGAGTCGATCGGCACCTTCTCAGAGGTGGCGGGCTCTTCGGGAGGAATAACCGAGAAGTCGGCGCGTCCGACGATGACACGCTTGAGAGGGTCGAAGTCGTTCCAAGAGTTGACGATCTTCGTCATGAGTAAGTCACTCCTTTGTGCTCGATGTGTGATGAGTGAATGAAGACAAGTGATGTGTCTATGGCTCAACATAATCATTCTACTCTGAACGAACTGCAAATGTAGTCGTAGGAGTATCTGAGTATAAGAATGATTGCTGAACCGTGGCACGGTCATTGTGGGTTCAGGGTGTTCACCACCTCCTTGAAAGACCGATGCCGTTGCGCCGGTCAGGCCCTGCGGATGCGCGTGTCGAGCTGCTCGGGAATTGGGGGGTGGATATCGTCCGGCCCCCCGTAGTTTCCCCCGGGAGTCACGATAGTCCCTGCATGGCCCTCAATGATGGAAACGGCGTCCTCAAGACGTCCGATTGCCGCCATGTCGCCAGTCAACTCAACAAATCGGCACACCGCCTCAACCTTTGGTCCCATGGACCCACTGGGAAGTCCCATGGACCGCAGCTCTGCCGGCGTCGCCCTCGGAACCTGTTTCTGGTTCTCGGTCCCGAAATCCTGAAACACTCCATCAACGTCCGTGAGGATAAGAAGCGCATCGGCCTCCAGGGCCTCGGCCATGACCGACGCCGTGAGGTCCTTGTCGATGACGGCTTCAATACCCTTGAGCTTGCCCTCCTCGCTGCGGACGACGGGCACACCGCCGCCCCCGGAGCAGACGACGATCGCGCCGGCATCCAGCAGTGTGCGCACTAGACGGGTCTCGATGACGCGCTGCGGCATGGGGGAGCCGACGACGCGGCGGTAGTGCTCGCCGTCGGGCTTGACCACCCAGCCCCGCTCCTCAGCCAGCTTCTCGGCCTCCTCCTTGGTGTACACCTCACCGACGAACTTGGTGGGGTTGGAGAAGGCCGGGTCACCGGCCATCACCAGGGTCTGGTTGACCATGGCGGCCACGTGGCGACCGGGCAGGGCGTTCTGCATGGCCTGCAGCAGCCAGTAGCCGATCATGCCCTGCGTCTGGGCACCGAGGGTGTCGAAGGGGTAGGGCTCGGAGAGACGCTCGTCGTTGGCGGACTGCAGGGCCAGCACCCCCACCTGGGGGCCGTTCCCGTGAGTCAGGACCAGCTCGTGCTTCTCCGCCAACTTGGCCAGCTCATGGGCCGCAATCTCGACATTGCGGATCTGGGTACTGGCGTCGGGCTTTTCCCCCCGACGCAGCAAAGCGTTTCCTCCGAGGGCGACGACGATTCTCACAGGTCAGTCCCACTTTCCCAGGGTCGCGACCATCACGGCCTTGATGGTGTGCATACGGTTCTCGGCCTGGTCGAAGGCGACGTTGCGCTCGGTCTCGAAGACGTCGTCGGTCACCTCCAGGCCCTCCATCCCGGTCTTGGCGAAAATGTCCTCACCGACCGTGGTGTTGCGGTCGTGGAAGGCCGGCAGGCAGTGGAGGAACTTCACGTCCGGGTTGCCGGTGGCCTCCACCAGCTGGGCGTTGACCTGGTAGGGCGCGAGCAGGGCGATGCGCTGGTCCCAGACCTCCTTGGGCTCACCCATGGAGACCCACACGTCGGTGTAGAGGAAGTCGACGCCCTTGACGCCCTGGGCGGTGTCGTCGGTAATGAG
Organism: Actinomyces sp. SKVG-SVH-4(1); assembly: GCF_048514265.1. Taxonomy (NCBI): domain Bacteria; kingdom Bacillati; phylum Actinomycetota; class Actinomycetes; order Actinomycetales; family Actinomycetaceae; genus Actinomyces; species Actinomyces sp. SKVG-SVH-4(1). The sequence continues at coordinate 147,792 of NZ_JBGEVE010000002.1, forward strand.
GATGCGGGCGCCGCTGTCCTTGGCCAGCTTCTCAGCCTGAGCCACCACCTCGGGAGATGTCTGCAGCTCCTTGGGTGCCACCATCCGCACGTCCATCCCCATGAGGGCCGCTGAGATGAGCAGTGAGTTGGCAACGTTGTTGCGGGCGTCGCCGAGGTAGGCGAAGGAGATCTGCTCGATCGGCTTGTCTGCGTGCTCCAGCATGGTCAGCTGGTCGGCCAGCATCTGGGTGGGGTGCCACTCGTCCGTCAGTCCATTCCACACCGGGACGCCGGAGAGCTCAGCCAGAGCCTCGACGTGCTCCTGCTTCTTGCCGCGGAACTCGATGCCGTCATAGAAGCGGCCCAGCACCCGAGCGGTGTCCGCCACGGACTCCTTGTGGCCCATCTGGGAACCGGAGGGGTCGAGGTAGGTGACCTGTGCGCCCTGGTCGTAGGCGGCCACCTCGAAGGAGCAGCGGGTGCGCGTCGAGGTCTTCTCAAAAATGAGAGCGATGTTCTTACCGGTCAGCCGCTTCACCTCGCGGCCGGCCTTCTTGTCCGCCTTGAGCTGGGCGGCCAGCTCGAGCAGGGAGCTCCACTCCTCAGCCGTGAAGTCGAGCTCTTTGAGGAAACTGCGGTTGTGCAGGGGGTGGGACATGAGGATTCCTTCGTCCAGTGTGGTGATGTACTGATAGTTCTTCTTGTGTGTCGGCCAGGGCCGACTCAGGCAAGCGGGTCCCGCAGGGTTGGGCAGCTCATGCAGTGTGGACCACCGCGACCGCGACCGACCTCCGAACCGGGAATGGTCAGGACCTCGATGCCATGGGAAGTAAGGTACTCGTTCGTGTTGACGTTACGTTCATAGGTAACGATGACACCGGGGGTGATGGCCAGGGAGTTGGATCCGTCGTCCCACTGCTCACGGGCGGCGGCCATCGAGTCCTGGGGCGTGATGAGGACGTTGAGCTCGTCGACACCCAGGGCCCGGGCGATGACGTGGTACATGTCCTCGGGGGCGTTGCGTGTGACGCTGATCTGCTTGTCGCCGTCCGGGCGCAGCGTGAGCGTCGGCAGCTTCCCCAGGCCGCCGTAGATGGTGAATGTGCCGACGTCGACCATGGTCATTACCGTGTCCAGGTGCATCTGGGCGCGCGTCCGGTTCATCTCGACGGCGACGATCTGGTTCACCTTGCCTCCGGCGAACAGTCGGCTGGCGAGCCTTTCGATGCCCTGCGAGGTGGTGCGCTCGGAGACTCCGACCAGAACGGCGCCGTTGCCGATGATCTGGACGTCTCCACCCTCCACGGTGGCGGGGCCTGCCTGTGTGCCCTCGGACCACACGGGGAAGTCGGAGCCGGCGAAGAGAGGGTGCCAGCGGTAGATCGCCTCGTAGTTGATGGTCTCGCGCTGGCGGGCCGGCATCATCATCGAGTTGATGGACACCCCGTTGTAGATCCAGCAAGACGTATCGCGAGTGAAGAGGTGGTTGGGCAACGGCGGCAGAAGCAGGTCGTCGTCGTCCATGGAGGCCAGCACGAGCGAGTCCGGGCAGGAGGTGCGCTCGAGCAGCTCGGCCTTCGTGATCCCGGCAACGAGCACCTCGGCCAGCTCGGCCCCGGACAGCCCCTGAGCCAGGGCGCGCAGCGGATCGGCGGCGCTGGGGCCGTTGGTGTTCTCGTTGACGACTCGGTCCAGGACGTACTGCCTGGCTTCGGGCACCTCCAGGGTCTGGGCCAGCAGGTCGCTGAGGTAGAGCACCTCGATGTCGCGGTCGGTCAACACTCGTGCGAACTGGTCGTGCTCCTCCTGGGCCCGCTCGAGCCACAGCACGTCATCGAACAGGAGGTGGTCCTTGTTCTGCGGAGTGAGTCGGAGCATCTCGTTGCCGGGGCGGTGCAGGATGACCTGGCGAAGCTTTCCGATTTCGGAATCTACGGAAAATTCCATGACTCCCTCTCTGACACAGCACTGTGTCGCCGATGTGGATCATGACGCGCATCACGCGCTCTGACTGCAGAAGTGGTACGCCCGTACCGGAATGGTACGAGCGTACCAGGGTTCTTGAGAGTTGGAAACCCCCTGGTAGAAAGAAGTTTCAAACATGTTGATCGGGCGTTCTAGGTCGAAGGGTGATGTTGCTCCCACCAGGCGCTTTGCCGCTTCGGGCGCTGCTGTGGAGCGCCCCTGGACCGCCGATGCAGCGGACCCGCGTCAGTAGGTGACTCACAAACGTCAAGGGCGATCCGTCCCGGATGGATCCATCCGAGTCCCGAGGCGCCGGAGTGGGAGGATGGCGGACGTGAACGCACCGTCCCCCTTCGCCACGACCTCCAGCCCCGTAGACGCCGTCAGTGCCGTCGTCCTCGACTACGGCAACGTCCTGTACGCGTGGGAGCCCATGGCTGCCGTCGCCGGATACGTCTCAGCCGACGAGTGGGAGGAGTTCGTGGTCGACGGAGGGTTCCTGACCTGGAACGAACGACTCGACCGGGGAGAGCCCTTCGAACAGGTGCTCGCCGACTACACCCGGGCCCACCCCGGCCGCCCCGACTGGGCGGAGATCCTCTCCTTGTACCGTCAGCGCTTCGCCGAATCGCTGACGGGTCCCGTTCCCGGCATGGCCGCTCTGCTCGACGACCTCCTTGGGAGTGGCGTGGCGCTGTACGGGCTGACCAACTTCGACGCCGCGCCCTTCGAGCGGGCCAGGCTCCTGGTCCCCCAGCTCGAACGCTTCGTGGGCATCGTGGTCTCCGGGCGCGAGCACCTGGCCAAACCGGATGCCGCCATCTTCGACCTTCTTCTGAGTCGTTACCGTCTCCAGGCCTCCCGCACCCTGTTCATCGACGACTCGGCGGTCAACATCGAGGCGGCTGGTCGCCTGGGAATGCGCACCCACCACTTCACCGGTGTGGGACGGCTGCGCTCCGAGCTCGTCGCGCTGGGCCTGCTCCCCACGCCGGACCGGCATTGAACCCCGCACTGGGTGACGTCGCCCCTTAGACTCAGCCGCATGCGTGTGCTTTTCGCCGGAACCCCCGAGGCGGCCCTGCCCACCCTGGAGGCCCTCATCGCCAGTGAGCACGACGTCGTCGGGGTCCTCACCCGTGCTGACGCTCGCAAAGGGCGCGGCCGGACGCTGCACCCCTCGCCGGTGGCGGCCGTGGCTCGCGATGCGGGGCTCGATGTACGCACTCCGGCCACCCTCAAGGGGGAGCAGGCCGACGACGTGCACGCGTGGATCGGCGCTCTGAAGGCTGACGTCGCCGTCGTGGTCGCCTACGGTCGCCTGGTGCCGGCCGATCTGCTGGACGTCCCTGAGCACGGTTGGCTGAATCTGCACTTCTCTCTGCTGCCCGCGTGGCGCGGAGCCGCCCCGGTCCAGCGGGCGGTCATCGCCGGTGAGGAGGTCACCGGGGCCTGCGTGTTCCGCCTCGAGGAGGGGCTCGACACCGGTCCCGTCTATGGCCGACTCACGGAGGCCATCAGCGGTCGGGACACCAGCGGGGATCTGCTCGAGCGGCTGGCGCAGGCCGGGGCGCCCCTGGTCCTCGATGTGCTGCGCCGGGTTGAGGACGGCAGCGTGCGTCCGGAGCCGCAGGAGGACGCGCTGGCCACGCTGGCCCCCGTGCTCTCCTCGGCCGACGGTCTGATCCGCTGGGAGGATTCGGCGCTTGCCATTGACCGTCGGATCCGGGGCGTCACTCCGGCGCCGGGTGCCCACACCACTTACCTGGGGTCCCGGTTCCGTCTGGGGCCGGTCACCCCGGTCCCGGAGGTCACCGATCTGTTGCCCGGCCAGCTGCGCGCCACCAAGCGCGAGGTCCTCGTGGGAACCGGGGGCTGTGCCGTCCGTCTGGGGCAGGTCGCGCCCGCCGGGCGCAGCTGGATGCCTGCCGACGCCTGGGCCAGGGGAGCGCGTCCGGAGGTGGGGGCCGTCCTGGGGACCTCGTGCGTGACGAACGACGACGGTGAGGCGATGAGCTGATGGGGGAGCGATCGACACGCCGGGGCGCGTCGGGCGGCCACGACGAGAACCGGCGAGGCGCAGGCCGCGGGCGGAGTGGCGCTCCTGGCAGACGCCGGGAGCAACACGGCAGGCGAAGCGGGCGTGGCGGTCACCACGAGGGTGGACGCGGCCAGGGCCGGGGCCGGCGCTCCTTCAAGCAGGACGGCCCGCTGACGGGTGCATCGACGCGCTCGGCGCGAGGCCGATCTGGCTCGGCGCGTCAGGTGGCCCTGGAGGTGCTGACCCGCGTTCGCCGCGATGACGCCTTCGCCAACCTCCTTCTGCCCGAGCTGCTGGAGACCGCTGACCTGGATCGGCGTGACGCCGGCTTCGCCACTGCTCTGACCTACGGGACCCTGCGGCTGCGGGGTCGCTACGACGCGATGATCGCCGCTTGCACGGACCGTCCCCTGGAGCGCATCGATCCGGCCGTGCTCGACGTCCTGCGCTTGGGGGCCCACCAGCTCATGGGCATGCGGGTGGCTCAGCACGCCGCCGTGAGCACCACCGTGGACCTGGCCACCACCTCCTGCGGGCGCGGCGCGGCCACCTTCGTCAACGCGGTCATGCGTCGGCTTAGCGGGCGGGACCTGGACTCCTGGATGGATGAGCTGCGCCGGGACGCACCCGATGAGACGAGCGCTCTGGCCCGCACCCAGTCGCACCCGGAGTGGATCGTCAAGGCGCTGCGTCAGGCCCTGGTCACCCACGGCCGCAGCGGCGAGGAGCTCGAGGCCCTTCTGGCCGCGGACAACGCCGACCCCGAGGTGGCCCTGTGTGCCAGGCCCGGCCTCATCGCGCCGGAGGCGCTGGCCAAGGCCGCCCGCAAGGCCGACCGGGCGCACGACGTCGAGCCGCGTCCCGGCAGGATCAGTCCCCTCGCCGTCGTCATGGTCGGAGGAGATCCGGGCCGGATCGAGGCGATCCGCGACTGCCGGGCCGGGGTCGAGGACGAGGGCAGTCAGCTGGTGGCGCTCGTTGCGGCTCATGCCCCTGTGGAGGGCCGCGATGAGCGGTGGCTCGACCTGTGTGCCGGGCCCGGTGGCAAGGCCGCGCTTCTCGCCGCGAGGGCCGCGCAGACGGGCGCCCAGCTGCTGGCCAATGAGGTCAGCCCCCATCGGGCCGACCTGGTGCGCTCGGCCCTGCGAGCCATCGCGCCGGACGTCGCCCGGGTGCGTTGCGGTGATGGACGTGACCTCGGGCGCGATGAGCCCGGCGCCTACGACCGGGTCCTGGTCGACGCCCCCTGCACGGGGCTGGGGTCGCTGCGCCGCCGCCCCGAGGCCCGCTGGCGCCGACAGCCAGGGGACGTCACCGTTCTGGCCGAGCTTCAGCGCGAGCTGCTGGCCAGTGCCCTGCGCGCCGTGCGACGCGGGGGAGTGGTGACCTACGTGACCTGTTCCCCGCACGCCCTGGAGACGACCCTCGTGGTGCGTGACGTGACGCGGCTGCTGGAGCGCGAGGGCCTGCGCACCGAGCCCCTGCACGCCGGGGACGTCGCCACCCGCCTGGCCCCTCATCCGCCGGCCGGATCCGACCGGGAGGCGCTTCAGCTCTGGCCCCACCTCGACGGCACCGACGCCATGTTCTGCGCCCTGCTGCGCCGCACCAGCTGACTGACCAACCACACCAGCGCATCATGAGGAGCATCCCGATGACGGCCATCCACCCCTCGATCCTCAACTGCGACATCGCCCACCTGGCCGACGAGCTCGACCGGGTCACGGGCGGCGTCGGCGCCCGGGGCGCCGACGGGCTCCACGTCGATGTCATGGACAACCACTTCGTGCCCAACCTGTCATGGGGGCTGCCGGTGGTCGAGGCGGTGCTCGCCCATTCCTCGCTGCCCGTGGACGCCCACCTCATGATCCGCGACGCCGACCGCTGGGCGCCGGCCTACGCCGAGGCCGGCTGCCAGATCGTCACCCCCCATGCCGAGGCCACGACGGCGCCGGTGCGTCTGGCGCGCGAGCTCCACCGGCTCGGCGCCGGCGCGGGCATCGCCCTGAGGCCCGCCACCCCCCTGGAAGCTGTCGCCGATGTCCTGGGGGAGTTCGACCTCCTCCTGCTCATGACCGTGGAGCCGGGCTTCGGGGGCCAGTCCTTCATCGAGTCGATGCTGCCCAAGATCCGCCGGGCGCGCGAGCTGGTCGGTGCCAGGGGGCTCGACCTGCGAGTACAGGTCGATGGCGGCATCACCGCCCAGACGATTGAGCGCGCGGCCGATGCCGGGGCGGACGTCTTCGTCGCCGGGTCGGCCGTCTACCGGGCCGACGACGCCCTGGCCGCCATCTGCGAGCTGCGCGAGGCGGCCTCCTCGCACTGCCATGGCGCTCGCGGCTGACACTGATGACGCCGCGGGGCGCTGCCCGCGACCGGCAGCGACGCCCTGTTGGAGGAGGTGTTCGTGATGCAGGTGTGACAGCCGATGCGCTGGGCCACTCCGCCCCGTCGGGCTTGTGGGAAACCTCAAAGGCATTCGAGGGGCGGGAGACGTCTTTGTCAGGCCTCCGTTATGCCGCCCCATTACTGGGGTCTCGATTGTTACACCAACGCAACTCTCAGTCTTTGTGAGGTTTCCACAAATGGAATGTGGTGCCCTGACCACGTAACGTCATAGTCCAGTGGACCCGCCCCTCGACGATTGTAGGGAAAGCACGGATCCAACCCGCCGGCCCAAGGAGGGCCCGCCGCCAGCCCGGCAGCGTCCAGGTAAGGAGACTCTTGGTGACCCTCTCCCGTATCCTCATCGCCAACCGTGGTGAGATCGCACTGCGTATCGTGCGAACCGCCCGCGACCTTGGGGCGACGTCGATCCTTCCGTACACGCCCGAGGACCTCATGAGCCCCGCCGCAGAGCTCGCCGATGAGGCCTACGCACTGCCCGAGGGATCGTCCTACACCGACGCGGCGGCGCTGCTCGAGCTGGCCCGCGCCACCGGCGCGGACGCCATCCACCCCGGATACGGGTTCCTGTCCGAGGACGCAGACTTCGCCCGCTCCATCATCGAGGCGGGGATCACCTGGGTCGGGCCCTCGCCCGAGGCCATGGACGCCCTCGGAGACAAGATGAGCGCCCGAGCCACCGCCGAGCGGGCCCAGGTCGCCCCGGTGCCGGGCATCACCGACTCGGTCACCGACGCCGAGACCGTCATCGCCTTCGCCGCCGCCCACGGCTACCCGGTCGCCCTGAAGCGCACCGACGGTGGCGGGGGACGCGGCATCACCGTCCTGCACAATGACGACGAGGTCCGGGCCACCCCGGCCTTCGAGTCCGCGGCGCAGGGCGGCGGAACCCTCATCCTGGAGCGGTTCGTCACGGCCGCACGTCACGTCGAGACCCAGTGCGCCCGCGACAGCCACGGCGGTTTCGCCGTGGTCTCCACCCGCGACTGCTCCCTGCAGCGACGCAACCAGAAGCTCCTCGAGGAGGCTCCCGCGCCCTTCCTGCCCGAGGGCGTCCACGGGCGTCTGGTCGAGGCCTCCCGTCGCCTCCTGGAGACGGTCGACTACGTCGGCGTGGCCACCTGCGAGTTCCTCCTGACCCCCGAGGGCGATATCTGGTTCCTGGAGGTCAACCCCCGTCTGCAGGTGGAGCACTGCGTCACCGAGGAGGTCGCCGGCACCGATCTGGTCGAAATCCAGCTGCGCATCGCCGAGGGCGGTCACCTCGGACAGGTCAACGAGCCCCGCGGTCACAGCCTCGAGCTGCGCATCACCTGTGAGGATCCCGCCCGAGGTCTGGCCCCCTCCACCGGTACCATCACCCGCCTGCGCTGGCCGGCCGGTCCCGGTATCCGCATCGAGTCCGGAGTCACTGAGGGCGACGTCGTCACCCCCTTGTTCGATCCGATGCTCGCCAAGATCATCATCACCGGTGCCAGCCGGGAGCAGGCCATCGCCCGAGCCCGGCGAGCCCTGCGGGAGACGGTGGTCGAGGGCGTCACCGTGTGCACCGCCCTGCACTCCGAGGTCCTGACCCGCCCCGAGTTCACCGCCCCCGACGAGACCGGGCGGCTGGCTGTGACCACGCGGTGGATCGAGAACGAGGTGCTGCCCGATCTCGCCGACGCCGCGGCGACGTCGCAGGCCGACGGATCGGCGGAGACGGTCGCCAACCCGCGTACCCGCTCCAGCTACATCATCGAGCTCAACGGCCGCCGCATGCAGCTGACCCTGCCCGACGGGATCCTCGCCCCCTCCAACCCGGCCCGAGGCTTCAGCCCCCGCAGCAACCGGGCCCAGCCGCTGCGCGGCCGTTCGGGCGCGACCCGCTCACCTCGAGGCGCAGCCCCTGGTGAGACCGGGACCGCCGGCGGTGAGCCCGGTGTCATCGCCGCCCCCATGCAGGCCATCGTCACCCGGATCTGCGTGGAGCCGGCCCAGCCGGTCTGCCAGGGCGATCTGCTCGTGGTCCTGGAGTCCATGAAGATGGAGAACTACGTCCACGCGCCCAGCGACGGCACCATCTCGGAGATCCCCGTCAGCGCCGGACGCACCGTCTCGGCCGGCGATGTCCTGGTGCGCATGAGCACCCCCGAGAACGACTCCGAGGAGGCCTGAACCGTGACCACCGCCCCCATCACCGGCCCCGGCGCACCTGCCGAGACACCGGCCCAGGGAACCACTATGGCCGACTCGGAGGCCACCACCGCCTTCCGCCAGCGCATCGCCCGCATCGACCGGGAGGCCGAGGAGCACGCCGCCGCCCGTCAGCACGCCAAGGGCAAGCGCACCGCCCGCGAGCGCATCAACGACCTGCTCGACGACTCTACCTTCCTGGAGATCGGCCGCTACTCCGGTTCAGGTGCCGGCGACAAGGCCCGCCCCTCGGGCGTCGTCACCGGCTTCGGCCAGATCGACGGCCGCCAGGTGGCCGTCTACTCCCAGGACTTCTCCGTCTCCGGCGGCGCCCTGGGCACCATCGAGGGGGACAAGATCGTCCGCCTCCTGGACGACGCCCTGCGCCTGCGCATCCCCGTCATCGGACTCATCGACTCCGGCGGCGCCAAGATCCAGGAGGGCGTGGGAGCTCTGCGCCAGTACGGGCGCATCTTCAACCGCACTTGCGCCGCCTCCGGACTGGTCCCGCAGATCAGCGTCATCCTGGGACCCTGCGCCGGCGGCGCCGTCTACAGCCCGGCCTTGACCGACTTCGTTATCGCCACCCGCCAGGCCTCGCACATGTTCGTCACCGGACCCGACGTCGTGCGCGCCACGACCGGCGAGCAGATCAGCGCCGAGGACCTCGGCGGTGCACAGATCCACGGCTCGGTCTCCGGGGTCGTGCACTACGTGGCCGACGACGAGGAGGACGCCCTGGGGCAGGTCCGCACCTTCCTGGCCTACCTGCCCTCCTCATCCGAGGTCAGCGCCCCCCTGTACGCCTACGACGACGCCGACGCCCAGGCCGACGCTGAGGCCGCCCGCAGTGTCGGCGAGATCGTCCCGGCCTCCACCCGGCAGGCCTACGACGTCGTCGAGGTGGTCTCGGCCGTCGTCGACCACGGTGAGCTCGTCCAGGTCCAGGAGGAGTTCGCACCCAACGTCGTGGTCGGCTTCGCATGCTTCGAGGGCCACCCGGTGGGGATCGTCGCCAACCAGCCGCTGGTGGACGCAGGCACCCTGGACGTCGACGCCTCTGAGAAGCTCGCCCGCTTCGTGCGCTTCTGCGACGCCTTCGGGCTGCCGGTGGTCACCTTCGTCGACGTCCCCGGCTACCGTCCCGGAGCCGAGCAGGAGCACGCCGGCATCATCCGCCGCGGAGCCAAGGTCATCAACGCCTACGCCACCGCCACTGTGCCGCTGGTGACGATCGTTTTGCGCAAGGCCTATGGCGGCGCCTACATCGTCATGGGCTCCAAGGCCATCGGCGCCGACCTCAACTTCTGCTGGCCGGGAGCCGAGATCGCCGTCCTGGGCGCCGCCGGCGCCGTCGGCATCATCCACCGCCGCGACCTGGCCAAGGTCCGTGACGAGCAGGGGGAGGAGGCCGCTACCGCCGAGCACGAGCGGCTCGTGGCCGAGTACACCGACGCCGTCATCAACCCGGACAAGGCCGTGGCCATCGGTGAGATCGACGCCGTCATCGCCCCTGAGGACACCCGCAACGTCATCGTCGACTCACTGGCCGCGCTGCGCGCCAAGAACGACGCCCGCCCCGAGTCCCCCAAGAAGCATGACAACATCCCCCTCTGACCCCGGCTCCGAGACCCACTCGCCTCCGCCTCCGCCGTTTTCCCCCTCTTCACCCGACCCCAGTTCAGGTAACCGTTCCGAGACCACCGACCACGCCGTCGCAACACCGAAGGACACCACTACCGTGCACACGATCTCGCAAGCCCCCAGCCCCGCGACCACCATCGCTGAGCGCCTGAGCGGAGGCGAGCCCTACATCATCACCTTCGGCGGCCAGGCCACCCCCTGGCGCCAGACGCTGGCCGACCTGGTCGCCCTGGACCACGCCCTGGCCACTGACGTCGTGGCGGTCGACCAGGCCGTGGCCGAGCGCCTGGCCCCCGTGTCCACCGACCTGCTCACCGTGACCCCGCGCGGCTCGAGGCTCCTGGACGACGAGGCGGCCCCGGTCGCCCCTCAGCACCGCACCACCGCCGACGGCGCCGACGTCTCCGTGCCCGGCATCCTCATGGCCCAGCACGCCGCCCTGGCCTCGCTGCCCGGCGCCGGCATCGACCCGGCCGCCCACGCCCCGGTGAGCGCCATCGGCCACTCCCAGGGCGTCCTGGGCGTCAGCCTGCTCCAGGCCGTGCAGGCCGGCGAGCGCGAGCGCGTCATCGAGGTTCACGCCATCGCCCGCCTCATCGGCGCGGCGGCCACCCGCACCACCCGCCGTCTCGACCTGGGCACGGTGGGGGAGTCCACCCCCATGCTCTCGGTGCGCGGCGTCACCCGCAGCGTGCTCGACGCCGTCCTGTCCCGGGTCCCCGGCTCGGAGCGGATCTCCGTGGGCGTGACCAACGGCCGTCAGGCGCACATCCTCTCGGGGCGCCCGGCCGACCTCGAGGCCGTCGTCACCGCGCTGGAGGCGGCCGCCGCCCGCAGCGCCAAGGCCCGCAAGGACCGCCGCCGCGGTGGCGCCGTCCTGGCCCCGGTCACCGAGTTCCTCACCACCTCGGTGCCCTTCCACACCCCGCTGCTCGCCGGCGCGGTCGACGACGTCGCCGCCTGGGCGGCCGCCTGCGGCCTGAACGAGAAGCTCGCCCGCGACCTGGCCACCGCCGTGCTCATCGATCCGGTCGACTGGCCCGGTCTGGTCACCGGGGCCCTCGCAGCCGGATCGGACGCCCCGGTGCGCACCGTCCTGGACCTGGGGCCGGGCAACGTCCTGGTCCGTCTCACCGAGGGCGTCGTGGCCGGCACCGGCACCACCGTCGTGCCCGCCGGGACCGCCAAGGCCATTGACGACCTCGACCGGGCCGGCGCGGCCCCCCGGCCCGGCGTCGACCGCTCCCGCTTCGCCCCGCGCATCACTCGCCTGCCCGACGGCCGCCTCACCCTTGACACCGCCTTCACCCGCCTGACCGGGCGCAGTGCGGTGCTGCTGGCGGGAATGACCCCCACCACCGTGGATCCCGCCATCGTGGCGGCCGCCGCCAACGCCGGTTACTGGGCCGAGCTCGCCGGTGGGGGCCAGACCACTCCCGCCGTCCTGACCGAGAACCTCCAGGGCCTGGAGAAGGCCCTCGAGCCCGGGCGCACCGCGGCCTTCAACGCCATGTTCATGGACCGCTACCTGTGGAACCTGCACCTGGGGACCCAACGCCTGCTGTCCAAGGCCCGCGCCGGGGGCGCCCCGATCGACGGCATCACCATCTCCGCCGGGATCCCCGAGCTCGAGGAGGCCACCGCCCTGCTTGAGCGCCTCCACGCCGAGGGCTTCCCCTACATCGCCTTCAAGCCCGGCACCGTGGACCAGATCCGTCAGGTCCTGGCCATCGCCCGCGCCGTGCCCGACAGCCCCGTCATCATCCAGATCGAGGACGGGCACGCCGGTGGCCACCACTCGTGGGAGGACCTGGACACCATGCTCCTGGCCACCTACGACGCCATCCGCGCCGTGACCAACGTGGTGCTCGTCGTCGGCGGCGGCATCGGTACGCCCACCCGCGCCGCTGACTACCTCACCGGCCGCTGGGCCGAGGCCTACGGCACGGCTGCCGCCCCCGTCGACGGCGTCATGATCGGCACCGCCGCCATGACCTGCCTGGAGGCCAAGACCAACGACGACGTCAAGCAGCTCCTCGTCGACACCCCTGGAATCCCCGAGGACTCCGGGGTCGAGGGCGGCTGGGTCGCCTCCGGGGAGTCCATCGGCGGTATGACCTCCGGACTGTCCCACCTGCGCGCCGACCTCTACGAGATCGACAACTCCTCGGCCCGGGCCTCCCGCCTCATCCAGGAGCTCGCCGGTGACGAGGCCGCCATGGCCGCACGCCGCCAGGAGATGATCGACGCCCTGGCCAAGACCGCCAAGCCCTACTTCGGCGACGTGGAGGAGATGACCTACCTTCAGTGGGCCACCCGCTACGCCGAGCTGTGCGTCGCCCCCCACGAGGGGCGCAGCGCCACCCGTGCCGACTGGGCCGACGAGGGCTGGTACGACCGCTTCATCGACCTGCTGCACCGCATCGAGGCCCGCCTGAGCCGGGCCGACCACGGCGAGATCCCCACGCTCTTCGCCGACTACGACGCCGTCATCGACTCCGACGCCGCCCTGGCCGCACTGGCCGAGCACTACCCGTCGGCCGCCTCCACCCTGGTGGAGCCCGTCGACGCCGCCTGGTTCGTCGACCTGTGCCGCAAGCACCCCAAGCCCGTGCCCTTCGTGCCCGTGGTCGACGCCGACATCCTGCGCTGGTGGGGCACCGACTCCCTGTGGCAGTCCCAGGACCCGCGCTACACCGCTGACCAGGTGCGCATCATCCCCGGTCCGGTCGCCGTTGCCGGCATCACCACCATCAACGAGCCGGTCGGCGAGCTGCTGGGCCGCTTCGAGACCGCCGCCGTCGAGGCCCTCCAGGAGGCCGGCACGGGCGAGCAGGAGGCCGCCGGCCGCCTGGGCGCCGCCCCCGCCGTGGCCGACGGCGTCCTGGCAGCTCCCGTGGCCGACGCCAAGGAGCTCGTCCAGGTGGCCCCCCACGTCCTGTGGAACGGCCACCTGACGGTCAACCCGGCCATCGTCCTGGACGACGACGCCTACAACGTCGTTGCCCGCCCGGACGTGGCCGAGGACGCCTACGACCTCGACATCCGCCTCGACACCCACTGGGACGGCACCCCCGGCGGAGATGAGATCCACGCCGTGCGCCGCCTCGTCGTGCCGCTGCGCCTGGCCCGCGCCTGGGACGGCGCTGCTCCGCTGGTCGACCCCGAGCGCATCAGCGAGACGATGAACGACCTGCTGCGGGCCACCGCCGGCGTGGGGGCCGTGTCCATCACGGGAGACGACGTCGACCACCTGCCCGAGGTCCGCCCCGCGCAGGCCGGGGCCACGGACGTCCTGGGACGCCCCACCACCCAGCCCTTCGGCACCATCCACGGCTCCTTCACCCTGGCAAGCACCCTGGGCCACGACCACGCCTCGGTGACCGCCGACGCCCTGCCGTCGGACCTGTCCGCCGCGCCCTTCGTGCCCGACGCCCTGCTCGGCCCCTGCTGGCCGGTGGTCTACGCCGCCCTGGGCAGCGTCGTCGAGGACGGCATGCCGCTCATCGAGGGCCTGCTCGGTGCCGTCCACCTGGACCACACCATCGACCTGCACCTCACCCTCCACCAGCTCCAGGAGGCCGCAGCCACGACCAGCCCCACGATCAACGTCACCGGCTGGGTCGCCGCACTGGAGGAGTCCAGCGCCGGCCGCGTCGTCGACGTGCGCCTGGAGCTGACCGACGCCACCGACGGCACCGTGGTGGCACTCATGCGTGAGCGCTTCGCCATCCGCGGCCGCGCCTCCGGCAACGCCGTGCCCAGCGCCCCCGAGCTCGCCGGCGGCACCGGACGCGAGACGGCCCCGGCCGCACGCCGCATCCTGCGCCGCACCACCGTCACCGCGCCCGCGGACATGACCGCGTTCGCCCGGGTCACCGGTGACTTCAACCCGATCCACACCTCCTACAACGCCGCCCACGTGGCCGGTATGGAAGCCCCGCTCGTCCACGGCATGTGGCTGTCGGCCACTGCCCAGCAGGTGGCGGCCTCCACCGCGGCCGACGGCTCGCGCCACGTCCTGGCCGGCTGGACCTACGTCATGACCGGTCCGGTCGAGCTGAGCGACGACGTCGAGATCACCGTGGAGCGCACCGGACTGGTGGTCGGCGGCGGCTACGTCCTGGAGGTCATCTGCCGCATCAACGGCGAGGTCGTCTCCCGCGGTACCGCCGTGACGACGCCCGAACCCACCGCCTACGTCTATCCCGGCCAGGGCATCCAGGCCCCCGGCATGGGCCTGGACGAGATGAACTCCTCCAAGGCCGCCCGGGAGATCTGGGAGCGGGCCGACGCCCACACCCGCGCCGAGCTGGGCTTCTCCGTCATCAACCTGGTGCGCGACAACCCCACCGAGATGACCGCCCGCGGCGTCACCTACCGCCACCCCGAGGGCCTGCTCAACCTCACCCAGTTCACCCAGGTGGCCCTGGCCACCGTCGCCATGGCGACCACTGCGCGTCTGGCCGAGGCCGGTGCCCTGGTGGAGAGCGCCGCCTTCGCCGGCCACTCCCTGGGCGAGTACACGGCGCTGAGCGCCTACGGGCGCGTCATGCCCGTGGAGACGACCATCTCGATCGTCTTCCAGCGCGGCTCCACCATGCACTCGCTGGTGCCCCGTGACGCCGACGGCGCCTCGAACTACCGCATGGGGGCCCTGCGCCCCAACCAGGCGGGCATCAAGGCCGACGAGGTCGAGGCCTACGTGCGCTCGATCTCCGAGGCCACCGGCGAGTTCCTCCAGATCGTCAACCACAACCTGGCCGGCGTCCAGTACGCCGTGGCCGGCACGATCAAGGGCCTGGACGCCCTGGCCGCGGACGCCCGTGCCAAGGCCAAGGCCCGCGGGGGCAAGAACCCCTTCATGTTCGTCCCCGGCATTGATGTGCCCTTCCACTCCGAGGTGCTGCGCCCCGGTGTGCCGGAGTTCCGTGGCCGTCTGCTCGAGCTCGTCCCCGAGGACCTGGATGTCGCGCGCCTGGTGGGCCACTACGTGCCCAACCTCGTGGCGCGGCCCTTCGCGCTGACCCAGGACTTCGCCCGTTCGATCCTTGAGGTCGTGCCCTCCGAGCCCGTTGAGGAGATTTTGGCCGACTGGGACTCCTGGGTGAAGCGCCCCACCGAGCTGGCCCGAGTCCTGCTCGTCGAGCTCCTGGCCTGGCAGTTCGCCTCTCCGGTGCGCTGGATCGAGACCCAGGAGGTCCTGCTGTCCTCCCCGAGCGAGGGCGGCCTGGGGATCGAGCACATCGTCGAGGTGGGCCTGGCCAATTCCCCCACCCTGGCGAACCTGGCCACCAACACCCTGCGTCTGCCCCAGCACGCCGGGCGCCACGTCACCGTGCACAACGCTCGTCGCGACGAGGCCCGGGTGCTGGCCACCGACACCGACCCGGCCGTCGAGCTCTCCGAACCGGACTTCGACGTTCCGGCCACCGAGGAGCCGGCTGCTGAGGCCCAGGCTCCCGCTCAGAGCACTGCGGCCGAGCAGGCTCCCGCCCCCGCCGCCGAGGCCGCACCCGCTGGTCCGGCTCCAGCCGCAGCCGGACCAGTGGACGACCTGCCCTTCGGTGCGACCGACGCCCTCACGGTGCTCCTGGCCCACGCCTCGCGCATCCGCCCAGAGCAGATCGGCGCCACGGACACCACCGAGACACTCACCAACGGAGTCTCCTCGCGTCGTAACCAGCTCCTCATGGACCTGGGCACCGAGCTCGAGCTCGCCTCCATCGACGGTGCCGCCGACGCCGACATGACGGCCCTGGCCGCCACGGTCGCCAAGGGCGCTCCCGGTTACAAGGCCTTCGGTCCGGTCCTCACCGAGGCCATCCGCGTGGGGCTGGGCCGGCTCCTGGGCCCCTCCGGCGTGCGCGCCTCCCGCGTCGCCGACCGCGTCACCGGCACCTGGGGACTGGGGCAGGGCTGGGTCTCCCACGTGACCGCCGCCCTGTTCCTGGGCACCCGGGAGGGCGCCTCGATGCGCGGCGAGGACCTGGCCTCCCTGGGCTCCTCGGCCCCGCTGACCAGCGCGAGCGCCGTGGACGCCCTCATCGACTCCGCCGTCCAGGCCGTCGCCGCCGACCACGGTGTGAGCGTCGCCAAGCCGAGTGCCGGCGGTGCCGGAGGCGCAGTGGTCGACTCCGCGGCCCTGGACGCCTTCGCCCAGAGCGTCACCGGCTCCGAGGGCGTCCTGGCCACCACGGCCCGCACCCTCCTGGACGCCCTGGGGCTGGCCGAGAAGGCCACTGTCGCGGCTGATGCCGATGACGAGGCCTCCCGTACCAGGGCTGCCATGGCCGCCCTGGACGCCGAGCTCGGTGCCGGATGGGTCAAGTCCGTCACCCCGGCCTTCGCCCCCGAGCGCGCCGTCCTCATCGATGACCGCTGGGCCACGGCCCGTGAGGACGTCGCCCGACTCGGCTCCGGCGAGACCGACCTGGACGCCTTCCGCCGGCTCCTGGCCCCCGAGCGCTTCGTGGGTCTGGGACAGGCGGTGGCCGATCACGCCACCTGGTGGGCCAAGCAGGCCAAGGCCTCCGACCTGGCCGACGGCGCCGAGCGCGCCGCCGTCCTGACCGCGATCGCCCAGGCCGCGCCGAAGACCCCGCAGGCCGGTGACGCCACGGTGCGCTGGTCCGAGGACGTCGCCGTCGTCACCGGTGTGGCCCCCGGCTCCATCGCCGCGGCCGTCGTCGGGGAGCTGCTGGCCGGTGGCGCCACCGTGGTGGCCACCAGCTCGCGCCTGACCCACGAGCGCCTCGAGTTCGCCACCACCCTGTACCGCGAGCACGCCGCGGCCGGCGCCAAGCTGTGGATGGTTCCCGCGAACCTGTCCTCCTACCGGGACGTCGACGCCCTGGCGGAGTGGATCGGCAACGACCAGGTGGTCACCTCCGGCGGTTCCACCAAGGTCGTCAAGGAGGCCCTGGTTCCCACCCTCCTGTTCCCCTTCGCCGCGCCGCGAGTCTCGGGCACGCTGGCCGACGCCGGCCCCGCGGCCGAGTCCCAGACCCGCCTGCTGCTGTGGTCGGTGGAGCGCACCATCGCCGCCCTGAGCGCCATCGGCACCGACACCCACGTCGACCACCGTCTGCACGTGGTCCTGCCCGGCTCCCCGAACCGGGGCACCTTCGGCGGCGACGGCGCCTACGGCGAGGTCAAGTCCGCCCTGGACGCGATCGTCAACCGCTGGTCCTCGGAGCGGGCCTGGGCCCAACGCGTGACGTTGGCCCACCCCCGTATCGGCTGGGTCAAGGGCACCGGCCTCATGGGCGGTAACGACCCGCTCGTCGCCGCTGTCGAGGCCGCCGGGGTGCGCACCTGGACCACGGAGGAGATCGCCTCCGAGCTCACCGGCCTGTGCACCACCGAGGTGCGCACCCGGGCGGCTCAGGCCCCGGTGAACGCCGACCTCACGGGGGGACTGGGTGACGACATCGACCTGGTGGCCCTGCGTGAGAACGCCGCCGCGCAGGCCGCTGCGCCCGCCGAGGAGACCGAGGCCCCGGCCGTCATCAAGGCCCTGCCCACTCCGGTGGTCCCGACCCAGCCCACCGCCCCCCAGTGGGGCGAGGTGAGCACCGACCTCGATGACCTGGTCGTCATCATCTCCACCGGAGAGGTCTCCACCTGGGGATCGGGCCGTACGCGCCGCGAGGCCGAGCTGGGCATGAGCGGCGGCGAGGACGTCGACCTGACCGCTGCCGGTGTCCTCGAGCTCGCCTGGGGCATGGGTCTGCTCACCTGGCAGGACAGCCCCAAGGCCGGCTGGTACGACACCGACGGGGAGATGGTCGAGGAGTCCGACATCCTGGAGCGCTACCGCGACGAGGTCGTGGCCCGCTGCGGTATCCGCGAGTTCGTCGACGACGGTGTCATCGCGCCGATCGCCGACGAGGAGGTCACCGTCTACCTCGACCGCGACATCACCCTGTCGGTTCCTGACGAGGCCACGGCCCGCACCATCGAGGCCTCCGACCCCGAGCACACGCTCGTGGTTCCCGACGCCGAGACCGGCGAGTGGACCGTCACCCGACTGGCCGGCTCACTGGCCCGGGTGCCGCGACGCGCCGCGCTGTCGCGCACGGTCGGCGGCCAGTTCCCGCGCGACTTCGACCCGGAGCGCTGGGGCATCCCCGCCTCGATGACCCAGGGCATGGACCCCATCGCCTCCTGGAACCTGGTCACCGCCGTCGACGCCTTCCTGTCGGCCGGCTTCACCCCGGCCGAGCTCCTCAAGGCCGTCCACCCCTCCGACGTGGCCTCCACGCAGGGCACCGGGTTCGGTGGCATGGAGTCGATGCGCAAGATGTTCGTCGGCCGGTTCCTGGGGGAGGAGCGTCCCAGCGACATCCTCCAGGAGGCCCTGCCCAACGTCGTGGCCGCCCACGTCATGCAGTCCTACATCGGCGGTTACGGCGCCATGGTCCAGCCGGTGAGCGCCTGCGCCACCGCGGCCGTCTCCATTGAGGAGGGCTGGGACAAGATCGCCCTGGGCAAGGCCGACGTCGTCGTGGCCGGCGCCATCGACGACATCTCGATCGAGTCGGTCGTCGGCTTCGGCAACATGAACGCCACCGCGGAGGCCGCGGCCATGCGCGCCAAGGGCATCTCCGACCGCCACTTCTCGCGCGCCAACGACCGCCGTCGCGGCGGATTCGTGGAGGCCGAGGGCGGCGGCACGGTGATCCTGGCCCGTGGTTCGGTGGCGGCCCGCATGGGGCTCCCGGTGGCCGGTGTGGTCGGTTTCGTCTCCTCCTACGCCGACGGCGCCCACACCTCGATCCCGGCGCCCGGCCTGGGCGCCCTGGGAGCCGGCCGCGGCGGGCGCAGCTCGCGCCTGGCCAAGGCCCTGGCGGCCCTGGGTGTGGAGGCCGACGACATCGCACTGGTCTCCAAGCACGACACCTCCACCGGTGCCAACGACCCCAACGAGTCCGAGCTGCACACGCGTCTGGCGCGCGCACTGGGACGCTCCGAGGGCAACTCGCTGGTGGCAGTCTCGCAGAAGACCATCACCGGTCACGCCAAGGGCGGCGCCGCCGTCTTCCAGGTTGCGGGCCTGACCGAGATCCTCGCCTCCGGTGTGGCTCCCGGCAACGCCTCCCTGGACGTCGTCGACGCCCCGCTGGCCAAGGACGCCTTCTGGGTGTGGCCGCGCAGGCCCATCCGTCTGGCCGGCCGTGGTGGCCAGGACGGGCGCGTCCCGGGCGCCGGCCCGGTGCGAGCCGGTCTGCTGACCTCGCTGGGCTTCGGACACGTCTCCGGTCTCATCGCGATCGTCCACCCCGGTGCCTTCGAGGCCGCCCTGCGTCAGGCCGAGGGCCAGGAGGCGGTTGACGCCTGGCTGGCCTCCGCCAACGCCCGCCTAGCCGCCGGGACCAGGCGCCGCCGCGCCGGCATGATCGGTCGGGCCCCGCTGTTCGAGCAGGTTCAGGGCCGTCGCCTGGGGGAGGAGTCCAAGCAGCGCGACCCGCATGAGGTCGAGGCCGCCATGCTGCTCGACCCCGATGCTCGCCTGGGCTCCGACGGCGTCTACCACGCGGGGGAGTAACCACCTCACCTGAGCGCTCACAGGACCGGTTTCACGGCTAATGGGTTCCATTTCCGTGGAACCGGTACTGTTTGTGCTCGCACAGTCTTTCCAAAAGGAAATTCCTCGATGATTTGTAAGCTCTTCTTCATTGGGGCTCGGCGATGACAAAGCCGCGGCTTCCAGATGCTCCACAGCCTTCCCCCGGTTCTGCTGTTGTGTCAGTGGGTACGGACCTGGTGCACATTCCGGGTTTCTCCGCCCAGCTCGATCAGCCCGGCAGCGTCTTCGCACAACGCGCCTTCACGGCGCGCGAGCTCCGAGAGGCCCGAAATCGTTCGGAGGAGAGGGGAACGACCCCGGCCCAGCACCTGGCAGCACGATGGGCGGCCAAGGAGTCCTTCATCAAGGCCTGGAGCCAGGCACACGTTCTGTGCGCAAAATGTCGCGGAACGAGTACCTCTCCGGTTATCCTGGCCGAGGACGTCGACTGGCGTGAGATCGAGGTTGTCACCGATCGGTGGGGCCGGCCTTCTTTGCGCCTGAGCGGCACCGTTGCCCACGCTGTTGAGCGCAGCCTCGGAGAGGAGGTATCAACCCCAGGGTGTTGGCCGGTTTCCATGAGCCATGACGGTGACTACGCCGCGGCCATCGTCCTTCACGTGCGTTGAGTCGTGCCCACACAGAAGGACCGGTGAGGAAACCTTGACCATGATCCAGTGAGCGGTCACTGCTGCCCGTCATGTCATGTACGGATTTGCACATCATCCGTAGTGCTTGATCTGTCACTCATGGTCGCGCCATCAGGAACATCAACGACGAGCCGCGATATGCCGCGTGCGCCGATCCGGATCACTCACGAGACTCCAGGAGTCCTTTCTCCAACGGCTGCAGCGGTATATCTCCCCTCTGACTGACGTGAGGACATATAGATGACTGCCACTACCTATCAAGCCATCGCGATGATCGTCTACTTCGTGGCCATGCTCGCCATCGGGGGCTGGGCCTATCTGCGAACGGACAACTTCGACGACTACATGCTCGCCGACCGCGACCTCAATCCTTGGGTGGCGGCACTGTCGGCGGGAGCCTCGGACATGTCGGGGTGGCTGCTGATGGGACTGCCGGGAACCCTGTACGTCAGTGGACTGGTCGAGGGATGGATCGCCGTCGGACTGACGGTCGGAGCCCTGGCCAACTGGCTGCTGGTGGCCCCGCGTCTGCGCGCCTACACCGAGGTCGCCAACAACTCGATCACCGTTCCCAGCTTCCTGGACAACCGACTCCACGACACGCATCGGTTGCTGCGCTGGTCCAGTGGCCTCATCATTCTGGTCTACTTCACCTTCTACGTCTCCTCCGGCATGGTCGCCGGCGGCCGTTTCTTCGAGTCCTCCTTCGGAATGGACTATCGCCTCGGCATGGTCATCGTCGCCGCCATCACCGTGGTCTACACGCTGATCGGCGGGTTCCTGGCCGTGTCCTACACCGACTTCGTCCAGGGAGTCATGATGGTGACCGCCCTGGTCATGGTGCCCGTCGCGGGTGTCATTCGGCTCGGGGGACTGTCCAACCTGAGGCAGGCCATCGCTGAGGTCGACCCTCACTACTGGGTCATCTGGGGTCCGACGACGACGCTGCTCGGCGTCATCTCGGCGCTGGCCTGGGGCCTGGGCTACTTCGGCCAGCCGCACATCATCGTCCGGTTCATGGCCATCCGCAGCCCCAGGGAGGCCGTGGCCGGAGGCACCATCGGAATCGGCTGGATGCTCTTCGCCGTGCTCGGTGCAGCCGGCACCGCGATCGTGGGCGTGGCCACCTACCAGCACGACAAGAAGCAGCTGGCCGACCCGGAGACCGTCTTCATCACCCTGGGCAAGCTGCTCTTCCACCCGTTGGTCGCCGGATTCATGCTGGCTGCCATTCTGGCCGCCATCATGTCGACGATCTCCTCCCAGCTGCTCGTGACCTCCTCGGCGCTCATCGAGGACCTGTACGGTTCCTTCGCCCGCACCCGGGAGGAGAAGATCAGCGGCAACCGCATGGTGCTCTACTCACGCATGGCAGTCTTCGCCATCGCATTGGTCGCGGCGGTCATGGCCTGGAACCCCAGTAAAACGATCCTCGACCTCGTGGCCTTCGCCTGGGCCGGCTTCGGCGCCTCCTTCGGCCCCACCATTCTGCTGTCGCTGTACTGGAAGCGCTTGAGCGCCATGGGAGCCTTCGCCGGAATGATCACCGGGGCCGTCGTCGTCATGATCTGGGGGAACGTCTCCGGTGGCCCGGGCGGCGTCTTCGACCTCTACGAGATCGTGCCCGGATTCCTGAGCAACCTCGCTGTGGCCGTGGCCGTATCTCTCGCAAGTCAGCCCTCCAAGGAGATCTCCGAGGAGTTCGACGCCGCCGTTGCGGCCTCACGGGCGTAGCCGGCCCACACCATTGCTCGCGGCGCTGTGGATCATCATGGCGCCTTGAGCGGTCCACGACTGCTGTGGTGACCCAGAACGATGGTCACCGCAGCGGCAGTGGCCCCGTAGCGATCAACGTTGTATCCTTGCGGCCAGCAACGTGCTCCGGGGTCGGTGAAAGTCCGAACCGGCGGTCACAGTCCGCGACCCGCTCGCACCGCAGCCGCTTGAGGCGGCCATGGATGCAGCGGCTGAGCCGGTGGAATCCCGGCACCGACGGTGAAAGTCCGGAGGGGAGGATGCGCGTGGCGCTCAGCGGGGAGACCCGCAGCTCGAGACAACGTCCCAAGCTCACGGACAGCCGTGAGCTCACCGGGAGGTGAACCGGGCGAGCGCCCAGCACGTGTGTGCGCCGACCGACGGCACACAGGCGGACCCCGGTGCAGCCGGGAGCACCCGTTCCCGGAACGATCCGGGAGGACACCGCCGTGTACAGCCCCAGCCCCATCGGCAAGGCCGCACGCTCCTACGCTTCCCCCACCGCAGTATCCCGCGATGCCCACGAGCCGGTGACGTCCTCAGGCTCGCCAGCGCCCTCGCCGGCGGGGTCCGTCTTAGAGCCGCCGCAGACGCCGCCGCTTCATCGTCAGCCTCCTATCCGTACTGCAGGCCGCCACGGCCCGTGGCCGGCGTTCCTTCTCGGCGCTACTCTGCTCGTCGCGTGGCAGGCCGCCGCGGCCTCAGGCGCCGTTCCGGCCATCTTCCTGCCCAGTCCGCTGGCCGTCATCACGCGGATGTGGCTGGGCCTGACCCAGGCAGGACTGGCCGCCTACGCCGGGGTGACGCTCAAGGAGGCGCTCCTGGGCTGTCTGCTGGCCGCGGCCTTTGCGCTGCCACTGGCCTGGGTGCTGCACCATTGGCGGTTCTTCTCCCGGGCGGTGCTGCCCTATGTCGCTGCGAGCCAGGCGGTTCCCGGTATCGCCTTAGCCCCGCTCCTCGTCCTGTGGATCGGCTACGGCACTCTGCCGGTGGTGATTCTGTGCGCCTTCATGGTGTTCTTCCCCATCACGATCACCGTGCTGCTGGGGCTGCGGGGCCTGGACACGGACATCATTGACGCGGCCCGGCTCGACGGCGCGCACGGGCTGAGCATGCTCGTGCACATGGAGCTGCCCATGACGCTTCCGGCGATCTACACCGGACTGCGCACAGGGTTCACCCTGTCCATCACCGGCGCGGTCGTCGGAGAGATGATTATGGGCGGCGACGGCCTGGGAATGCTGTTGTCCACCCAGCGCGACAAGGTGGACACCACCGGCATGTTCTCCACCATCACCCTCCTGTGCATCCTGGCCACCACCATCCACTGGGCGCTCCACGAGCTCGAGCAGCGCAGCCGCACCGTGGACGCCCTGCGCGGCCGGCGCGCCGGCTGAGCCACCTCGACCATCGCGCCTCGCACCCGTCGCCCCACCCCGATCCCCTGGAAAGGAAACACTCATGCCCCTCTCACGCCGCCACCTGCTCGCCAGTGGTCTCGTCCTGAGCGGAACCGGCGTGCTCGCCGCCTGCTCCTCACAGGCGAGCAGCCCACTGACCATCGGCCTGACCTACACGCCCAACATCCAGTTCGCCCCCTTCTACATGGCCAAGAAGGACAGCAAGTACGCCTCCGGGGTGAACCTGCGTCATCACGGGGCCCAGGAGGGACTCTTCGACGCCCTTCTGAGCGGGAAGGAGCAGCTCGTCGTGGCCGGAGCCGATGAGGCCGTCGTCGCCGCCTCCAACGGGTCCGACCTCGTCGTCGTCGGCGGCTACTACCAGTCCTACCCGGCCTGCCTCATTGTCCCGGAGGGCTCTGCGATCAAGGCGCCAGCGGACCTCAAGGGCAAGACCGTCGGCACGCCGGGACGCAAGGGGGAGACCTGGTACGCCCTCCAGCTGGCCATGGACACCGCCTCGCTGAGCGAGTCCGACCTGACGATCCAGGACATCGGCTACACCCAGCAGGCGGCGCTCGTGGGCGGCAAGGTTGACGCCGTCGTCGGCTTCTCCAACAACGACGCCGTGCAGATCAAGCAGGCCGGCACCGCGGTGCGCACGATCCAGCCGGCCGAGTCGATCCCCCTCATCGGCGTCTCCCTGGTGACGACCCGTAAGCTGCTGGACTCCAGGCGTGAGGACCTTCAGGCGGCGGTCAAGGCCTCAGTGGAGGGCATGACCGCTTTCGTCAAGGATCCCGACGCCGCCGTCGAGGCGACCAAGGAGCACGTGCAGGACCTGGTTGACTCCACTCAGGCCGCCAACGCCCGCGAGGTCGCCGTGGCCACGGGCAAGCTGGTCAGCGGGGAGGGCAAGGCGGCCGTCGGCTCGGTACGGGTCGACGACTTCACACCGATGATCGAGTTCCTCGCCTCCCACAAGATCCTGGGCGACAAGAAGACGCCCAAGGCCGCCGAGGTCTGCGTGCCCCTGACGCAGTAGAGCGCAGGAGATCAGGACAGGGCATCTGGCACGAGGACGTTCAGTGGAAGGCCTCTAGAGCCGGCAGGCCAACAGTGAGGAGACGAGGATGGCGCGCGCCCCGACCTCGTAGAGCTCGTCCATGACCCGGTTCATGTCCACTCGCGGGACCATGGCACGTACCGCCACCCAGTCGGGGTTCTGCAGCGGGGAGACGGTGGGCGACTCGATGCCCGGGGTGAGGGCCGTCGCCAGGTGCAGCTTGTTCATGGGGATGTCGTAGTCGACGAGCACGTAAGCGCGGGCACGCAGCACCCCCTCCAGCCGCCGCACGAGCGTGGCCAGCCCGGGCTCTGCGCGGAACTGCTCGGTGGTGATGAGCACGGCCTCGCTGACAAGGATCGGATCCCCGAAGGTCTCCAGGCCGGCGGCCCGCAGCGTTGTTCCGGTCTCGACGACGTCGGCGATGAGGTCGGCCACGCCCAGCTGGACGGAGGACTCCACAGCGCCGTCGAGGTGAACGGTCTGGGCATCCACACCTCGAGCAGCCAGGTAGCTGCGCACCAGGACGTCATAGGAGGTGGCCACCCGGCGCCCGGCGACGTCGGCCAAGGAGCTCATGGTCCCCTTGGGGGCGGCGAAGCGGAAGGTGGAGCGGGCGAAGCCCAGGGGCAGGTGCTCGACGGCGTCGACCCCGGAGTCCAGGAGCAGGTCGCGGCCGGTGATGCCGGCGTGGACGGTGCCCTGGCCGACGTAGACGGCGATGTCGCGCGGACGCAGGAAGAACAGCTCGACGTCGTTGGCCTCGTCGACGAGCACGAGCTCACGGCCCGTGCGGCGGGTGCGGTAGCCCGCCTCGGAGAGCATGGTGATGGCGGGGTCGGACAAGGAGCCCTTGTTCGGGACAGCGATACGCAGCACGGCGGTTCCTGATCTGTGGTGGGGGAGTCGAGTAGGAGGCGCGAGGGGGCTCGGGGCCTACAGGTAACGGTAGACGTCCTGGAGGCTGTAGCCCTTGGCGACCATCATGACCTGGGCGTGGTAGAGCAGCTGGCTGATCTCCTCGCAGGCGGCCTCATCGGACTCGTGCTCGCAGGCCATCCAGGCCTCGGCGGCCTCCTCCACGAGCTTCTTGCCGATGAAGTGGACCCCACGGTCCAGCTCCTCCACGGTCCCGGAGCCCTCAGGGCGGGTGGCCGCCTTGTGCTGCAGCTCGTCGAAAAGGTCCTCAAAGGTCTTCATGGGCCTAGGCTATCGGAAAGCCGGTGAGACACTGACCGACCGTTGACCTATGGCCTTGGTGGGACCCGGGCATCCCCTCGGCGCTCACCGCCGTCGCCACGGGTGGAATCATCCATCCGCAAGCGATGCCCCGACCCGAGGCGACGGCACGACATGCTGCAGCACTCAGACCGGCTGCCTCAGATCGGCTAGATGTATGAGGTCATGGGTCGCGCCCGGCTAAACCGGTGAGCCCCACACCGGTAAGCCGGTGTGGTCGGTCAGAACCTGGACGTTGCCAGAAGCGCCACGTCTTGCCTGACTACGACAGATGGTGGCCGGTGCCCGGGTTGCGGGCCGTGAGACTGTCAGTGCGGATAAGGGTGAATCGTCCCGGGTTTGATGGAGGCAGTGATGACACGGAAGGATCACTGTCATGGGACAGAAGAAGTACCCCGATGAGCTGCGCGAGCGAGCTACGAGGATGGCGTTGGACGCGTTGGCTGACCCGACTCGGGCCAAGGGCGCGGTCCGTCGGATCGCCGACGAGCTGGGTGTCCACCCCGAGGCTCTGCGCACCTGGGTCAAGAAGGCCCAGGTCGATGGTGGTCTGAGGCTGGGAACCACCACTGACCAGGCGCAGCGGATCAAGGAGCTTGAGAAAGAGGTCCGAGTGCTGCGAAGAGCCAACGCGATCCTGAAGAGCACGGTCGGCTTGTCTGTCGCGGCGGAGTGTGAGCGCCCGTCCCGTTGATCTGTCAGTACATCGAGGCCAAGAAGGAGGAGTTCGGGGCCTGGCCGGTCTGCAAGGTGCTCACTGGCGCCGGAGTCAAGATCGCCCCGAGCACTTGACTCACACCCGCCGTAGCCGGCCTCCTAGCGCCAGGAGCCTGCGTGACGAGACCCTCAAGGCGGAGATATCCAGGGTCCACAAGAACTAGCTACTTGGTGCTGGGGGCCCGCAAGATGCACGCGATACGGGGCCGCTCTGAGAGCGCCGAGCGTCACGGTGCCGGTCACGTGGCCCGCTGTACCGTCGAACGCCTCATGGGCGACCTGGGCTTACGCGGCGTCAGACGCGCCAGGTCCCCGCGCACCATGCGCAGCGCGCCGCGAGAGCAGTGCCCGGCCGACCTGGTCAAGCGCCACTTCGAGGCCTTCGCCCCGGGTGGGCTGTGGGTCGCCGACATTCCCCCGCAAGCGGGAGGTGCCCCCTCCTACGTGCGTGCGTTCTCCGGGTGGGTCTATGTGGCTTTCGTGACCGACGTGTACTCGCGGCGAATCATCGGCTGGCAGACCTCCACGAGCCTGTACACCGACCTGGCCCTGGACGCTCTGGAGATGGCCGTCTGGCAGCGGAAACGTCAGGGTGCCGACCTGACGGGCCTGGTGCACCACTCCGACCGAGGGGTGCAGTACAGGTCCATCCGCTACGGGCAGGCCCTGTCCGAGGCCGAGGCGGTCGCCTCGGTGGGGTCGAAGGGCGACTCCTTCCGGCTTCGCCCTGGCCGAGGCTCTGAACTCCTTGTACAAGGCTGAGCTGATCCGCAACCAGGGCCCTTGGGAGGACATCGGCGCCGCCCGTGCTCGCCACCGCCGAGTGGGTCCACTGGTTCAACACCATTCGCCCTCACTCCGCCATCGGCATGCGAACCCCTGCCGAGCACGAAGCCGCCTGGGCACCCGACCGCCACCGCCACGGACAATCACAACCGGCAACCACCGGCACCAGATAAACCAGTCTCCACAAAACTCGGGGCTTGACAGTGCGGGACATCCAGCACCATCTGGCCTCTACGCTGGGCACCGATCTGAGTCATGAGACGATCAGCAAGATCACCGACCAGATCAGCCAGGAGGTCCTGGCCTGGCAGCACCGGCCACTGGACGGCCTCTACCCGGTGATCTACCTCGACGCCATCATGATCAAGGTCCGCGACGGGGCTCACGTGACCAACAAGGCCGCGCATATCGCGGTAGGCGTGGACATGGACGGGATCAAGCACGTCCTGGGCATCTGGGTCCAAGCCAGCGAGGGGGCCAGGTTCTGGGCCCAGGTGTGCGCCGAGCTGGCCAACCGCGGTATCAAGGACGTGCTGATCGTGTGCTGTGACAGGCTCCGCCGGCGGCGCTCTCGGGACCCGGTGAAACCGTCCATCGCCACCACCTCGACCCGCCCACGCCATTCCTGGTCGCGCTGGGAGAGCCAGGTCTTGAGGACCTTCTTGGACCGTCCTGGGACCACGTCCAGCAGACGCGCCGGACCACTGCGGTGGCGTACGGGGGTCAGGTCGATGATGACGGTGACATAGCGGTCGCCCCGCCTGGTGTGGCGCCACACGTGCTCATCAACTCCGAGGACCTCCACTCCATCGAAGCGGTGGGGATCGTCTAACAGCGTGGCCTGAGCGCTTGCCAGGATTGCGTTGTTGGCGGTGTGCCAGGAGATCCCCAGGGTCCGCGCGACCCGGGAGACGGACATGCACTCCAGGGCAAGGGCACGCAGCCCCCACTCCACCGCCGCGCGGGTCAGCCGCGCCCTGGGCTCAGCCAAGGTGGAGGTGTCCTGTCTCCACACCCGCCGGCAGCGGGTGCAGCCGAAGCGCCGCAGGCGCACCACCAGCTGCGTGGGCCTCCACCCCACCGGTACGTGGGCCAGGCGCCGGGCCACCGTCCCACGGGATACTCCCTGAGCGCCGCAGGCCTTGCAGAAGGGGTCCTCGAACCCGATCGGCATGCTGCACTCGATCACCGCGCCCTTGGCTGTGAGGTGCTGGCCCACCGCGGTCAGTCCCAGGGCGTCCAGGCCCAAGAAGGTCGTCAAATCAGGGCAGGCGAAGGTAGTCTCAGGCACGTCGAGGTCTCTCAGGTGGCGCGTGTAGCAGCTCCCATCATCGGGGGACCTCGACCCCTACCCAAGCAACGACGCACCCACCCCACCTATACACCTCAATAGGCTCCAGCTACCACACCCTCAAACACGAAGAGCCGAAAAAAGCAGCCGCCTGGCTTGCGAAGGAACGACCGTGACCGAGCGCTATGAGCTCATCAATCGCGAAGAAGGCCATTACCCCATCTCCTCGATGTGCCGGTGGGCCGGTGTCTCACGGTCCGGCTACTACTCCTGGCGCGACCGACCTGAGTCCATCACCAGAGCGAAAAGAAAAGAGCTCAGCATCATCAGTAAGGACGTTTTTAAGGACTCCGACCGCACTTACGGGTGCCGAAGGATCCAGGCCTGTCTGGGAAGGCGTGGTGTGAGGGTGGATGGCGCCACGATCCGCTCCATCATGAGGGAGCTGGGCCTTGAGGCCGCGCAGCCACGGGCGAAGGCCCGTACTACCGTGCCGGCCAAGGACCTCGATGAGCGCCCCGACCTGGCGGGGCAGGACTTCACCGCCGACGAGCCTGGGCGTAAGTGGTGCGGGGACATCACTTGCATCAACACACGGGCCGAATTCGTCTATCTTGCCACTGTTCTGGACTGCTGACGCCTTGAAGGTCGTGGGGTACGCGATGGCCGATCATATGTGCACCCCGCTGGTGCGTGAGGCCATCGATATGGCAGACAGGCGCTGCCCGGTTGAGAAAGGTGTGACAGTCTTTCACTCCGACCGGGGCAGTCAGTACACGTCTCAGAAGTTCCTGGACCACCTGAAGACCTATGGTATCCGTCCGTCCGTGGGCGTACCGGAGTGTGCTGGGACAATGCCTGGGCGGAATCCTTCAATGCCACGCTCAAGAACGAAAGGGTGCATAGGATGGTGTATCCCACGAAGGGCAAGGCGATCAACGATATTGCCTCGCGGATCGAGTAGAGATACAATCACATACGCCTTCACTCAGCCCTGGGATACCGCACACCTAACGAGGTCGAGCAAGAATTCTTGGGCCTGACCAAGGCAGCCTGAAACCCCAAACAAGCAGTGTCCGAAAAACACCTAGCAGTCCAACCAGATTCATCGCCCTAAGTTTGTTTGACTAGGAGGCTTGCATTTCAGGCAGACTCTCTGCAAATCACGTTTTGCATGGTTTGTGGCTATCGGCTATCGGATTGACCCACCTCATATCCGATGAGCGTACGAGCTATAAGCCGCCCCGCAGTCGCTGCTTGATGAGTTCAGAGTCGAGGTCCGGCACTCCAATGCGTCCGCGGTGATGGCTATGTTGAATGAGCAAAGACTCTGCGAATGGACTAGAAAGCGAAGCGATCGGCACGTAACCGGAGAGATCGCTGCCCGACTCAGCGCGGACATCTTCGAGGTCGATCACGAGGTCGGGAATATCTCTGAAACTGGGTAGGTAGTGAAACCGTCCACGAGTGGACGTCAGAATATCCTGACGAAGCGTATTCCACTCGGCCTTGCCTCGATTATACTCTGCCTTTCCCTGGTTCTTCTCGTCTGTGTATTCGTCCTTCCAGGCGCGGTACTTGGGATGTTCTTCCAGTGGTACCGCATGTGCCAGCAACACGAATCCGACCTTCTTCTGAGCGAAATCACACGCCGGAGTTAGCGTGACCCACCACGTTTGGTCGGCTCCACGGAGAATGTCTCCAGGCGCATGAACCTCAGACGTTGGAGGGTAGATATATCGGTGGCTCGGACGCGCAGTGAGAGCCCCCTCTCGGCGGTCGTCAAGAACACGGGCGAGCCTACTCAGTAGAATCTGTGCAATGACTTCGGAATCGGCGCCCTCGGTGTACTCAGTCCAGTTGGGAGCAAGTTCCGTCCACATGTGTTTGCGCAGGACGGTGGCTACGTGTTGCTCGATTCCGCTAATTGTGGTCACTGCACGACTAGCAACTGCCGCCTGGATTGCCGCAGGTAGTTTGTCGGTGTCGTCCTTGGTTACCACGGTGACCAAAGGGGGCATCTCCTCATGCCGGACTGAATCGGGGAGAGCCGTCCAGAAAATGACTGGAGCGAAACGAGCATCCTTGATGTTCAGATACACAGCATGCCCAGCGGCCTCGTCGTCCGGCGACGGGTCAGGACTGTCACGTCGGACATCGAGCACCACAACGTCGCTATCGCCCCGACTGAATTTGGCGAATCCCGCATCGAAGTCTGTCTCTACCGAGACCTCGACCTCAATTTCATCGCTTTCCTCAAACGCGTCTTCAATCTCGCGCTGCGCATCTGCCGCCAAAGCGTCCTTATCCTCGATGATGAGGACTCTGACCTTCTCTCTCACTGCACCCGCCTCCTAAAGGTGGCCTCGAATGTCGCCCCGTCGAGCGGACCCTCGTCAACAAGAATGAG